>JBEKYJ010000048.1:0-22558 GCA_049511095.1 Verrucomicrobiia bacterium | reverse complement strand
ACGTACCAGCAGTTTCATAAGGTGAAGATGGATACGGCGGTCGGCCCGGTTATCAGCGTGGCGATGACGCGGGAGTTAGCTCCGGTGCTGACGGCCTTGATGGTCGCGGGGCGTGTGGGAGCGGCTATTGCCGCTGAGTTGGGGACGATGAAGGTGACGGAACAACTCGATGCGTTGCGCTCGATGGGGACGGCGCCGGTGGACTATCTGGTCGTCCCGCGGTTCGTGGCCATGTTGCTGTCACTGCCGCTGCTGACCGCTGAGGCGATGTTCTTCGGCATTTTCAGCGGCTATCTGGTGGGAGTGAATATGCTGGGGATTGACCGGGCGTATTTTCTCAACAACATGTACAAGTTTACAGCCGTACAGGATGTGATGAGCGGGCTCATCAAATCCGTTTTTTTCGCGGTCTTCATTGCGCTGATCTCATGCTACAAAGGCTTCAACGCCGGGGAGGGCGCCGAAGGCGTCGGGCGTGCCACTACGCAAGCAGTGGTGGTGTCTTCACTGACCGTGCTGATTGCCAACTTTTTTATCGCGGTGTTGGTTAACGCGATTAGTCCGCCATGATCAAAATCGAGGGGTTGTGGAAAAGTTTTGGTGACAACGAGGTCCTGCGCGGTTTGGACTTGGAGATCCGCGACGGGGAGACCATAGTGATCATTGGGCAAAGCGGCTGCGGCAAGAGCGTGCTGTTGAAGCATCTGTGCAGTCTGCTCAAGCCGGACAGGGGCCGGGTGCTGGTGGACGGCACGGACATTGTGCCGCTCGGCGAGGAGGAACTGACGCCGATCCGCAAGCAATTCGGATTTCTTTTTCAGGGTGCGGCGTTGTTCGATTCCATGACGTTGTACGACAATGTGGCGTTTCCGTTGCGCGAAGAACGCCGCGTCGAATCCGAGGTGCAGAAACGCGTCGAGGAGGCGCTGAAGATTGTGGATTTGTTGGAGGCGCAAGACAAGAAGCCGGCTGAACTCAGTGGCGGCATGCGCAAGCGCGCGGGCCTCGCGCGCGCCGTCGTGGCCAATCCCAAATATGTACTCTACGACGAGCCGACGACGGGGTTGGATCCAATCCGCGCGGACAACATCAACGAAATGGTTCTGCGATTGCACGACAAATTACATGTCACCGGCGTGGCCGTGACGCACGACATGGTCAGCGCGTACAAAATTGCGGATCGCATCGCGATGCTGCATGAGGGACGCATTCACATGGTCGGCACACCGAAGGAGATTCAAGCGACGCAGGACCCCATCGTGAAGCAATTCATCACCGGGGTCAGCGACGCCCATCAGGAGGTGCAACTTGGCACAGAAACGGTCCGTTGAAATCAGAGTGGGGATTTTTGTTGCGATTTGCCTGACGGCGATCGCCGTCCTGATCCTCAAGTTTGGCAAATACGAGCGGCTGGCGGCGAAGAGTTATCAGATTACCGTCGTCTTCTCGAACGTGGGCGGCATCGTCCGGGACGCCAACGTATTGTACGGTGGCATTTCCGTCGGCAAGGTGCGCGATATTACGCTGGATCAACAGGGATTTCTCAAGGTCAATGTCAAGCTGGACATCTATGAGACGGTGAAGATCCGCAAAGATGCAAAGTTCGTCATTAACCAATCCGGGCTTCTCGGCGACCGATACATCGACGTAATGCCACAGGGCGCGACGGCGGAGTTCCTTGGGCCGGGAGACACCGTCGAAGGATCGACGAGCGTCGATCTCAGCGAAGCGATCCATAGTGTCGTGGACGTATTGCACCAAGCCGCCGGCACAATCGCGCGCGTGGACAAAGCCATCCAACGCATCGACGAAACGGTGCTGAGCCGCCAGAGTCTCGAGCATATCGATTCGTCGCTGGTCAATATCGACATGGCGACCAGCAACGCTGTCACCCTGAGCTTGAGTTTGCGCGGCATCGTCGACGAGAACCGCACCAAGGTGGATAATACCCTGACGAAATTCTCAGACGCCGCTGTCAATCTCAGTCAGACTTCCAAGAATATCGATCAGGTCGTGACCGCCAATCAGGATGACATCCGGACCGCGACAAAAAAACTGGCTGAGAGCGCGGAACGGTTGAACGACATTCTCGCCCACCTTGAGAAGGGTGAGGGAACGGTCGGCAAACTCCTTGTCGATCCGACGTTGCACGACGAAATTGTGCATCTCGTACAAAATTGGCGGAAATACGGTCTCCTGTACAAGGAAGGCAACAAGGCCGAGGCGAAAAAGCCTGAAGAGCCCAAGCGCGGAACCGTGCCACAACCCGCACGGCCTGCTTCAAGCGGGGGCGGGACTCTCATTTTCGGCACGGATGCCACACAGCCGGCTAAGTAGCCACAGTCAGGGTATTTAGGGCGGCGGTGTGGCCTTAAACCTGCTTTCGTCATAGCTGGAAGGGAAGGTTTTGGAGCTATGACGCTGTTGATGCTGAGAGTGTTCTTCTTGATCTTGTGCGTGCTTGGGAGTTGGTCCATCTCCCAACTGCAAGACGAGTGGGCTCTGCATCCCGGCCTTGCGATTCTGATCGGCTTGGCGGGAGGCGGGGCGTTCATTGGCGTCGACAAGCTCTTAAAAGGTTTTTCGCTGCGCGGGCTCTCGGCTGCCACATTCGGCATCTTCGTCGGGTTCACCATCAGTTACTTTATCGGCAATTCGGTCCTGTTCAAATTCATCGACGAAGAGCCGAAACTCATCGCGCAGATCGTCATGTACGTCGTGGGCACCTACTTGGGAATGGTAATCGCGTTGCGCGCCAAGGACGAATTCAATCTCGTCATCCCCTATGTGAAGTTCATGCGCGAAAACAAGCCCGAGCGATTGGTATTGCTCGATACAAACATCATCATCGACGGGCGCATTCAGGATGTTTGCGCCACGGGCTTTCTCGATGCGGTGTTCATCGTGCCGCGGTTTGTGCTCAGCGAACTGCAATACATCGCTGACGCCGCCGACGATGTGAAGCGCGTGCGTGGACGGCGCGGCTTGGAAGTGCTCAAGATGCTTCAGCTCAACCCGTGCGTCGAAGTAAAGTTTCACGAGAACGACGTGCCGGACGTGAAGGAAGTCGATGGCAAGCTCATCCAGTTGGCCAAGATGCTTCCCGCTGAAATCCTGACGAACGACCATAACCTTGGCCGTATCGCCGAACTTCAGCACGTGAAGGTGCTCAATTTCAACGAACTAGCCAAATCATTGCGGCCGGTTGTCCTGCCTGGCGAAAAGCTCACGGTTCGCCTCCTCAAGGAGGGACGCGAACCGCAGCAAGCCGTCGCCTATCTCGACGACGGGACAATGATCGTCGTCAACCGCGCCCGTCGTTTGGTGGGGCAGGAGATTGAAGTCACCGTCAGCAGTGTCTTGCAGACGGCCGCGGGCCGGATGGCGTTTGCCGAGGTGGCGAACGGCAACAGCAGCGATGCCATGGACGGTCACGACCCAGCCGGCGCGCTTGCCGAAGAGCGGGCCAAGCTTGCTCCTGTAAACTGAGTTCTGCTAGTCTGCCGTCCATGGTCACGGCGATCGTGTTGGCTGCCGGTCAGTCTACGCGCATGGGCGGCGGCCCCAACAAGCAATTCATCGAACTGCTCGGCAAGCCGCTCGTGTACTATTCCCTGGCGGCCTTCGAGCGGTGTCGTCTTGTCGACGCCATCGTCGTGGTATGCCGGCCCGATTGTGCACGCCAGGCGGAACAGATCGTTCACGAGTCCGGTTTTCAGAAGGTCGTCGCCTTCACCGATGGCGGCATCGAACGCCAGAACTCGGTTTGGAGCGGTTTGGAGAAGTGTGATCCCACGACGGATATCGTTGCCGTTCACGATGGGGCGCGGCCGCTGGTCACGCCTGCGTTGATTGAATCCACCGTTGCCAGTGCGCAGGCGCATGGCACCGGCATCTCCGCCAGCAAGGTGGTGGATACAATCAAGGAGGCCAACGCAGACAAGACGGTGGTTCGTACCGTGGACCGCACCAAGCTGTGGGCCGTCCAGACGCCACAGACGGTACGACTTCCGCTTCTGCGAGAGGCGTATTCGAAGGTATTCGAGAAACAAGCTATCGTCACCGATGAAGCGGCGGCGGTCGAATCGCTCGGCCAGAAAGTCTACTTGGTCGAGACACCATTTCTCAATCTGAAGATCACCACCCCTGCTGATTTGGTCGTTGCAGAGGCGTTGCTTCGCCAGCGATAGAGATGCTATCCTCACCCCCGCTATGAACCGCGTTGGAATTGGAATCGATGTGCATCGCTTCGCCCCGGGCCGCAAGTGCATCATGGGGGGGGTCGAAATCCCGCACGATGTCGGCCTGGAGGGGCACAGCGACGCCGACGTGTTGGCCCATGCCGTGGCCGATGCGTTGCTGGGAGCGGCGGCGCTCGGTGACATCGGGAAGTATTACCCGACGGACGACATGAAGTTCAAGAATATGGACAGCATGGTCATCGTGCGCGAATGTGCCGAGCGCGTGCGGCAGGCAGGCGGACGCATCAACAACGTGGATGCGATGATCATTGCTCAAACGCCGAGAATGGCACCCCATATCCCGAAGATGCAGGAGATTCTCGCAAAAAACATGGGCGTTGTCGCCGCGCAGGTCGGGGTGAAGGCCACCACCAGCGAGCATATGGGATTCACCGGCCGCAAGGAAGGCATTGTGGTCGTCGCCATTGCATCGGTAGAAATGTAGTTCATTATGGCGCTGCAATTCTTCAACACGCTGACCCGCCGCAAAGAAGGTTTTGTCCCGCTTGATCCCCAAGGAAAACGCGTCGGAATGTATACGTGCGGCCCAACCGTCTACGGCTTTGTGCACATTGGCAATCTCCGTGCGTTTGCGTTTGATGACCTGCTGCGTCGCTGGCTTGAATACCGCGGGTACGATGTTACCCACGTGATGAACATCACTGACGTTGAAGATCGTATTATCACCAAAGTGCGTGAAACGGGGAGCACGCTGCAGGAGGTGACCGACTCCTACACCGCGCAGTTCCTGGGCGACCTGGATGTTCTCAATATTAAGCGCGCGCACATTACGCCTCGCGCGACAGAATCCATTGACAGGATGATCGCGTTGATCGCGAAACTCATCGCGAAGAAACATGCCTACGTCGGCGACGACAAATGTGTGTATTATTCGATCAAGTCATTTCCTGACTACGGCAAGCTCTCACATCGGCGGCTCAGCGATCAAAGCACAGCCGTTGCACGCATTAAGAGTGACGACTACGACAAGGAGGAGATGGCCGACTTCGCGTTGTGGAAGGCGTGGGATGAAAATGACGGCGACGTGAAGTGGCCGTCGCCGTGGGGCGATGGCCGGCCCGGGTGGCACATCGAGTGCAGCGTGATGAGCATGAAACACCTTGGCGAGACTTTTGACATCCATTGCGGCGGCGAAGATCTGATTTTTCCCCATCACGAGGACGAAATCGCGCAGAGCGAAGCGGTGACGGGCAAACAGTTTGTTCGTTACTGGCTGCACAATTCCCACCTGTTGGTCGAAAGCAAGAAGATGAGCAGACGGCTTGGTAATTTCTATACGCTCCGTGATCTGCTGGCAAAAGGATGGTCGGGCCGCGAAATCCGCTATGTATTGCTCTCCGCGCATTATCGCGAGCAGTTGAATTTCACGTTCGACGGTCTGCAAGCCGCGCGCTCGTCGCTTCAACGGATCGATGAATTCCTGTTGAAGTTGCAGGAGGTCGCCAGTGGCGAAGCGCAAAACTGCCCGACGTCGCTGGTTTCGGAATTCGAAGCAGCGTTGGATGACGATCTGAACATCAGCGCGGCACTTGGAGCTCTCTTTGAATTCGTCCGCGATGCGAACAAGCGTACCGTCGCGCCGGACGAGGCAGCGGGAATCCTGTCAGCGTGGCGACGGTTCGACGAAGCCCTTGGCTTTGGTTTTCCCGTCAGATCGGACGTTCCTGCGGATGTTCAGGGGCTGGTTGAGCAGAGGCAGGCTGCCCGCAAGGCCAAGGATTTCAAGCGTTCTGATGAGATCCGCGACCAACTTGCGAAGCAGGGTTGGATTATTGAAGACACACCCAAGGGTCCCCGTGCCAAACGCGTCAACTGAATTACTGCGATGACCAAGCGCTATCCGCCGATTAATCCGAAGTGTCCGCATTTGCTTCACGGCGGCGACTACAACCCCGACCAGTGGTTGCACGTGCCTGAAGTGCTGAAGGAGGACATGCGGTTGATGAAACTGGCGCACTGCAATGCCATGTCCGTCGGAATCTTTTCGTGGGCGGCCCTCGAACCGGAGGAAGGAAAGTTCACTTTCGGCTGGCTCGACCGCGTGATGGACAACCTCGCGAAGAATGGCGCCTTCGCCGTTCTCGCCACGCCCAGCGGCGCGCGCCCTGCCTGGATGTCCCAGAAGTATCCGGAGATTCTGCGGGTGAATGCCGACCGCACGCGGAATCTTCATGGCGCGCGCCACAACCACTGCTACACGTCACCCGTCTATCGTGAGAAGACGGCGCTCATCAACCGCAAGCTGGCCGAGCGCTACAAGGATCACTCCGCGTTGCTGGTCTGGCACGTCTCGAACGAGTACAGCGGTGAGTGCCACTGCCCCCTGTGCCAATGGGCCTTTCGCGCCTGGCTCAAGCAACGATACAGTTCGTTGGATGCCTTGAACCGCGCGTGGTGGACCGCATTCTGGAGCCACACGTATACCGATTGGTCGCAAATCGAGTCGCCGGCGCCGCATGGCGAGTGGGCGGTTCATGGCCTCAACCTCGATTGGAAGCGGTTCGTCACGCACCAAACAATCGATTTCATGAAGAACGAGATCGCGCCGCTGCGCGAGATCGCGCCCCACGTGCCGGTGACGGCGAATATGATGGGCACGTACACGGGCCTGAATTACTGGAGGATGGCGCGTGAGTTGGACGTGGTTTCCTGGGACAGCTACCCGGTGTGGCACGGGCTGGAAGAAGATTGGCGGCAGGGAAGCGCGGTTTCGTTCATCCACGACATTTATCGATGCTTGAAGGACGGCAAGCCGTTCATGCTGATGGAGAGCGCGCCCAGCGTTACCAACTGGCAGGAGGTCTGCAAGCTCAAGCGACCGGGAATGCACCGACTCTCTTCACTGCAGGCCGTTGCCCACGGCGCGGACACGGTACAGTACTTTCAGTGGCGCAAGGGCCGCGGCGCGTTCGAGAAATTTCACGGCGCGGTCGTCGACCACGCCGGCCACGAGAACACACGCGTTTTCCGGGACGTGGCGGAAGTTGGCCGGATTCTGGAGAAACTCGATGCGGTCATCGGCACGACGGTTCATCCCGAAGTGGCGATCGTTTATGACTGGGAGAACGAGTGGGCCATCAGTGATCTGCAGGGATTGTCCAGGAGACGTCGGGACTACGGCGGGACATGCGTGACCCACTACCGGCCGTTTTGGTCACGCGGCGTGCCGGTCGACGTGATCGAGATGGACGGCGATTTCGCCCGCTACAAGCTGCTCATCGCTCCCATGTTATACATGCTGCGGCCCGGCGTGGCGGAGCGAATCGAAAAGTTTGTCAGGCAAGGCGGCACGCTTGTCGTGACATACTGGAGCGGCATCGTCAACGAGAGCGATCTTTGCTTTCTGGGCGGGTTTCCCGGACCACTTCGCAAAACATTGGGCATTTGGGCTGAGGAGATCGACGCGCTGCACGAAGGACAGACGAATACCGTGATTCCCGTCGCGAAGAATGGACTTGGCCTCACGGGCCGTTACCAAGCTTGTGAACTTTGTGACCTCATTCACGCTGAATCCGCGCAGGTGCTGGCGAAATACGGCACGGATTTCTACAAAGGCCGGCCCGCGCTGACCGCGAGCAGGCTCGGCAAGGGCCGCGCATACTACATCGCCTCGCGCAATGACGACCGGTTCCACGATAACTTCTATGGCTCGCTCGTCAGCCAGCTTGGATTGAAGCGATCCCTCAGCGCGAACCTGCCGAAGGGCGTCACCGCACAAATGCGGACGGACGGCAAGAATGACTTCTTGTTTTTGCTGAATTTTCAGCCGGCGGCACGCAAGGTCAACCTGGGTCGCGAAACATTTACGGACATCGTGGCGGACAAGGGCGTCAGGGGAATGGTCACATTGCCCGCGTACGGCTCGCTGATTGTGCGTCGGCCGCACGCAGATTGACAATCGACGACCGATATGATGAGTTAGCGGTGCCATGATCGAAGAACTGAAGAGCAAAGTGGGGGATTTGCGCGAACGCCATGAGGCGTTAAGAAGGTATCTTTGACGTCGAGAAGCAGCGGGCGCGTCTTGTTGAGCTAGAGAACATCATGGCCGGTCCGACGTTTTGGGCCGATCAGGACATGGCCCGCACGATTCTGGACGAGGCGTCCGCGATTCGCCGCAAACTCGATACCCTGGCCGCCCTCGAACAAAGGATTTCCGACGCGGAAGTGCTCATCGATCTCGGTGAGACGGAGCAGGGGATCGCCGCGGAAGTCAACGCCGCCGAACTGAAGTTCAACCTGTTCGAACTGGAAAACCTGCTCGGTGCAGAGCACGACAAGTCCAACGCCATTTTCAGCATCCACGCTGGCGCGGGCGGCACGGAAAGTTGCGACTGGGCGAACATGCTGTTGCGCATGTACCAACGCTACTGCGAGACGCGCGGTTTCAAGGTGGACCTCGTCGATATTCAGTCGGGTGATGAAGCGGGCATCAAGAGTGTCACGATGCTGGTCACGGGCGAGTATGCCTACGGCTACCTGAAGGCCGAACGCGGCGTGCATCGGCTGGTGCGCATTTCGCCATTCGACTCCAACAAGCGCCGGCATACGTCTTTCGCCAGTGTGGACGTGATCGCGGAGTTGAGCGAGTCGGTCGAAGTCGAACTCAAGATGGAAGAAGTGCAGGTGGACACGTTCCGGTCCGGCGGCAAGGGCGGACAGAACGTGAACAAGGTCGAGACCGCCGTGCGCATGACCCACTTGCCGACGGGCCTCGTCGTCCAGTGCCAGAGCCAGCGCAGCCAGCACCAGAACCGCGAACTCGCCTTGAAGTTGTTAAAGGCGCGCTTGTACGAGAAGCAACAGGACGAGAAGCGGGCGGCGATGGAGAAATACTACGGGGAGAAGGGCGCGATGGCGTGGGGCAACCAGATTCGCAGTTACGTGTTCCAGCCGTACCAAATGGTCAAAGACCTGCGCACCGGGTACCAAACCAGCGACGTGCCAGGTGTGATGAACGGCGACATTCATCCCTTCATCAGCGCGTGGCTCAAAGCAGGCCAGCCGCGAACTCGTAGAAGCGGCGTGGAGGACGTTGAGTAGTGAACATCCTCGATAAGATCGTTGCTGAGAAAAAGCTCGAAGTGGCGAAGTTGCGTTCGCAGGCGGGCAAGTTAAGGCGGGCGGCGGCGGCGCGCAAAGACTTTCGGGATTTTGCGGGTGCGTTGCATCGTGATGACGGCGTCGCGGTGATCGCAGAAGTCAAGAAGGCGTCTCCGTCGGCGAGCGTCATCCAGAAGGATTTCGACGCGATACGCATCGCGCGCGATTGCGACGCGGCGGGAGCTTCGGCGCTGTCGGTATTGACCGATGAAAAGTTCTTTCAAGGACGTGTCGACTACCTGCAACTTATCCGCGATGCGGTGAAGCTGCCACTGTTGCGGAAGGACTTTATTATCAACGAATTGCAGATTCATGAATCGGTTGCACGCGGCGCGGATGCGATTCTGCTGATTGTCGGGATTCTGGACGACGCGCAGCTCAAAGGCTTCCGTGAATTCGCCGCGCAGATGCGACTGGCGGTTCTTGTCGAAGTCCATGATGAAGCGGAGTTGGATCGCGCGCTGACTTCAGGAGCGGAGATTATTGGAGTGAACAATCGCGACCTGCGTGATTTCACAGTAAGCTTGGCGACGACGGAGAAGCTGGCGGCCAAGCTCAAGCGGGGGATGTGTGGCAAATACACGCTGGTGGCGGAGAGCGGTATCCACACACGCGCCGATGTCGAGCGTGTAGCCAGGGTGGGCACGAGCGCCATCCTCGTCGGCGAATCGTTGATGCGCAGCGGAGACATTGGGGCCAAGGTGCGCGAGTTGATCGGCAAATGAGCACGAAGATCAAAATTTGCGGGATGACGGACCTGAACGATGCCCTGCTGGCAGTCGAGTTGGGTGCGGATGCGTTAGGGTTCATTTTTTATTCGAAGAGCCCACGTTATATTAACGTGAGTGTGGCGGCCAATATCTGCAACGAGTTGCCGCCGTTTGTGACGAAAGTGGGCGTGTTCGTGGACGAGTTGGAATACGAGATTGAGAAGGCCTTGAACGAGTGCCTGCTCAACGCGCTGCAATTCCATGGGGAAGAGCCGCCGGGTTTCTGCCAGAAGTTCGCGGCGAAATCGATCAAGGCCATTCGGGTACGCGGTGAAGAGTCGTTACGCGCGGCGGCGGAGTACGATGTTGACGCCCTCTTGCTGGATACCTACACTGACGAATCGCGAGGTGGCACCGGCAAGACGTTCGACTGGTCGCTGGCGGTGAAAGCGAAGGAGATCGGCTTGCCGATCATCCTTTCGGGCGGACTGACGACTGTCAACGTGCAGGAAGCCGTCCGCCGGGTGCGGCCCTACGCGGTGGACGTCGCGAGTGGCGTGGAACGCGAGCCGGGCAGGAAAGACCCGGAGAAGCTGCGGAGATTCATCGAACTGTGCAAGAGCGCCTGACAAGTGTACCTGACAAGAGCGGCCATTTTGGGCCGTACGGCGGCATGTTCGTGCCCGAAACCTTGATGGAGCCGTTGCATGAACTCGCCCGCGAATACGAGAAGGCCCGTCGCGACAAGCGGTTTCGCGAGGAGATCGCCTACTACCTGCGCGAGTACTGTGGTCGTCCCACGCCGTTGTATCTGGCCGAGCGGATGACGCGCGAACTCGGCGGACCGAAGATTTATTTCAAGCGCGAAGACCTGCTGCACACGGGCGCGCACAAGATCAATAACACCATCGGTCAGGGCCTCCTCGCCAGGCGGATGGGCAAACGCCGCATCATCGCCGAGACCGGCGCGGGCCAGCATGGTGTCGCTACCGCGACAGTAGCCGCGATGTTCGGGATGGAATGCGTCGTGTACATGGGCGCGGTGGACATGGAACGCCAGGCGCTCAATGTCTATCGCATGCGGCTTCTTGGCGCGGAGGTGCGCGCGGTCAACGCGGGCCAGAAGACGCTGAAGGAAGCCATCAACGAGGCGATGCGCGACTGGGTCACGAATGTGCGCACGACACATTACATTCTGGGCAGCGTACTTGGGGCGCATCCCTATCCGATGATGGTGCGCGATTTCCAAGCCGTGATCGGGCGCGAGGCGCGACGGCAGATTTTGGAAAAGGAAGAGCGATTGCCCGATGAGCTGGTGGCGTGTATCGGCGGCGGCAGCAACTCGATCGGGCTGTTCTACGCGTTCCTGTGTGATAAAGATGTGCGAATGGTCGGTGTCGAGGCGGGAGGCGAAGGCATCCGGGCAGGCAAACACGCGGCGCGTTTCCAAAAGGGTGGCTCGCTCGGCGTGTTGCAGGGTACGCGGACGTTCGTGTTGCAGGATGACGACGGCCAGATCATGCTCACCCATTCCGTCTCGGCGGGCTTGGACTACGCGGCGGTCGGTCCCGAGCACAGTTATTTGCGCGATCTGAAACGCATCCAGTACACGTATGCGACCGACGACGAGGCGTTGAAGGCATTCCAGTTTTGCTCGTGCGTGGAGGGCATCATTCCCGCCCTTGAATCGGCGCATGCTGTCGCGTATGTGATGAAGAATGCGAAGAAGATTGGCAAGAACGCCATCGTGATCGTCAATATGAGTGGTCGCGGGGACAAAGATGTCAGCCAGGTGGCGCGATTGCTGAAACTATGAGGACTGTATGAGATCGATGACGGGATACGGTCGCGGCGAATCGGCGAAAGATGGGTTCAAGTTCACTGTCGAACTTAATTCCATCAACCGCAAGCAAAGCGACATTTCAATCAACCTGCCTAAGGAACTGGTCGAACTGGAGCCACGCATCCGTGATGAGATCAACGCGCACTTGTCACGCGGTCGCATCAACGTGGTCATCGCCTTTCATCGCAGCAACGCGAAGGCGGAGGAGCAGGTGGAACTCGATATGGCACTGGCGAAAGCCTATCACCGCGCGATTCAGAAGCTTCAAAAAGAAATGAAGCTCAACGGCCCGCTCACACTCGACACCATTTTGCGTGCGCCCGGTGTCATGAAACTGGCGGAGGCGGCCGTGGATGCCGAGAGCATCTGGCCCGACGTCGAATCGGCACTGCGCAAGGCCATCACGGGGCTGGTGAAGATGCGCGAGAAGGAGGGCAAGTTCCTTGCAAATGATCTGGCGCAGCGGCTCAGCCTGCTGGAAGGCGGCTTGGCGCTCATTCGGAAGTCCGCCCCGGAGATTGCCATGCGATATCGCGAGCAGTTGCACGCGCGGATCAAGGAAGCGGGGCTTAACATTCCCATGGACGATGAGCGGTTGATGAAGGAAGTGGTTTTCTTCGCGGACCGGTGTGACATCTCGGAGGAAATCACGCGGCTCAGCAGCCACTTCAACCAGTGTCGAGGCTGCCTCAAATCGAACGAGCCGGTGGGCCGCACGTTGGATTTTCTGGCGCAGGAGATGGGACGGGAGATTAACACCATCGGTTCGAAGGCCAACGCCGCGGAGATTTCGCAGCAGGTCGTCAAGATGAAGGCGGAGTTGGAGAAGATGCGCGAACAGATCCAAAACATCGAATGAACGAACCTCAGTCCACTCCGTCGCGTACCGGCCTCATTCTGGTCGTCTCGGCACCCTCGGGGGGCGGGAAAAGTTCCTTGTGCCAACGGCTGTTGAACTGGTCGGCGAACATCGTGTACTCGGTTTCCTGCACGACACGGGCGCCGCGCGGCGGCGAACAGAACGGGCAGGACTACTTCTTCTTGAGCATGGAAGAATTTGAGAAGAAGATTGCGGCGGGAGAATTTCTCGAGCACGCGAATTACAACAACCACTATTACGGCACACCGCGCGGGTTTGTGGAGGAACAACTGGCGGCAGGGCACGACGTGTTGTTGGACATCGAAGTCCAGGGGGCCATGCAGGTGGCCCAGTGCGTGCGCGGAGGCGCGTTCGCCTATCCCGACGCGTTGGTGACGGTTTTCCTGATGCCGCCGTCGCTGGAATTGCTCGAGACACGATTACGCCGCCGCGGGACGGACAGTGACGAAATGATCCGCAGGCGGCTGGCGCTGGCGCAACAGGAAATGACGCATTGGCCCAAGTACGACTACGTGATCGTTAGTGGCCGGCTCGACGACGATTTCGAGCAGGGCAAGGCAGTTGTGATCGCTGAAAAATGTCGCACGATGCGGGCGGTAAAGGATGGCAAACCATGGCAGCAAAAAGAACTATCGTTTTAGGCATCACGGGCTCGATTGCGGCGTACAAATCCGCCGAGATGGCGAGCCAACTGAAGAAACTCGGCCACGATGTCTTTTGCGTGATGACAAAGGACGCGACGCATTTCATCACGCCGTTGACGCTGCAAACGCTCTCGCAGCATCCCGTCACCATCGATTTGTTTGAAGAGGGCGAAGGCGACTGGCGTCCGAGTCATTTGCAACTGGCGGACACCGCCGATCTGTTCGTCATTTCGCCCGCGACGGCCAACGTCATCGCCAAGCTTGCGCACGGTATCGCCGATGATGCGCTCAGCACGATTGCGCTGGCGTTGCGGCCTGAGGCGAAGGTGTTGGTCGCGCCCGCAATGAACGGCAAGATGTGGTTGCACCCGGCGACTCAGGCCAATGTAAAGGTGCTGCAATCACGCGGCGTCGAGTTCATCGGCCCCGAGAAGGGCCTGCTCGCCTGCGGCTACGAAGGCATCGGCCGGCTGTGGGACGTGGGGAGGATCGTCGAGCGGATTCGGAAGACGTTGAGTTAAGTCGGTGAAAGCGCCAAACACGCTTCGTTTCCTCGTGACTGCCGGCCCGACCCGCGAGTTCCTCGATCCCATCCGCTACATTTCGAATCGCTCGTCCGGCAAGATGGGCTATGCAATTGCTGTTGCCGCGCGCGCCATCTCGTCGCAGGTGACGCTGATCAGCGGCCCGACCGCTCTCAAGCCACCACAAGGAGTCGAGTTCCTGTCGGTAACGACGGCGCAGGAGATGGCCGAGGCGGTTTGGAGCCGGTTTGACGGGGTGGACATTTGCATCCTGGCGGCGGCGGTGTGCGACTTTCGTCCCAGGAAGATGGCGACGGGCAAGATCAAGAAGGGCGCTTTCGGCGGGATACTCGAACTGGAGGCAACGCCGGACATTCTCGCGGAACTCGGTCGCCGCAAGAAATTGCAGGTACTCATCGGTTTTGCGGCGGAGACGGATGACGTGGAGAATCAGGCCCGCGAGAAGTTGGCGCGGAAGAAGCTCGATTTCATCACGGCGAATGATTTGAGCGCGTTCGACGCGGAGGCAAGTCGCGTGACCTTCATTGGCCGTGAAGGAAAGATCGAACGGTTGCCGGAAATGCCGAAGGTCGAGATTGCGAAATTGATTGTGGAGCGCGCGGTGCAGCTAGTCGGATGAGCGCGACGAACTGTTGGGTTTCTTCGAGAGGCCGGTGCGGATTTTTTCGAACCGGTTGTCCTGGCGGAGATTGTCGAGGTCGGGGTCTTTGATGAGCCAGCGCGCGTCGTTATACCCGAGCTTGACGGCCCGGCCCAGCGCCGCAAACGCCGCATCCAGTTGTCTCATCAACGAGTAGCTGCACGCGAGGTTGTAGAACACGAGCGCGTTGTCAGGGCAAAGTTTCGCGAGCCGCTGGTCAATTCTAAGCCCTTTCTCCCATTGTCCCGTCTTGGTATAGGCGTCGCCAAGAATTTGCAGCGCCTCGATGAAATCTGGGTCACGGCGGGAGATTCCCTCGAAAAACCCGACCTCGAATTCGAGGTCTTCCTTCCTGGCGGATTTGCCACGCGGCAGTGTTGTTTCACGGATCGGCAACATGGCGATCAGTTCCTTTACGTCAGGCTGTACCGTCGGGGCGCAAGTCGTTGATCACGATACCGGAAAGCAACTTCGGGTAAAAATCGGTGCTTTTCTGAGGCATTCGCGAACGCGCGTCGGCAATGGCCTTCACCTCTTCAACATGCGTCGGATTCAGGAAGAAAGCAAGCTGGGCCTTGTGACGACGGACTTCTGAGGCGGCCTTCTCGGGCTCGCGCCAGTATGTAACGTTGGCTTCTTCACGCAGTCGGGTCTCGTCAATACCGAGCAGCGCTTCCAGAATGGCGACATGGAGAATTGCCACGTCCAACGTATGCCACAACGGCGGCTTTGACACAAATAACGGACGCAGGGCATGTTCGTCCCTCAGGCGCAACGTGCAGAATCCCACAAGGTCTCGCATGCCGATGATGTGTTTACCCTTACACATTGCGGTGAGCGTCTTTTCGAGGGACGGTTGCGTTGCTATCTCGAAATGTTTGCCCAATTGCCTGGCAAAGTGTTCGCGGTCATACCCCGTGAGATTGGCCACGGTGCGATGCGTCGGCAGGACAACCAAGCCAGGGTCGCCCATATCCACCAGCGTCGCCATCACGAATTCGCAGGGCACGTTGGGATCAGGTTTGTCGGCGGCGGCCCGACATTCATCGCGGAACGCCAGCGCGGTCTCGTAGCGATGATGTCCGTCCGCGATGTAAAACTTCATCTCACGCAGTGATTCTTGCGCTATCCGGATCGCCGCGGGGTCGGTGATTTCCCAAAGCTTGTTCGCCACGCCATAGTCGTCCGTCGCGGTCAGCGCGGGCGCCCCGCTGGGAACGGGCAGGGGATTGCGTTGCGGGTGCGGATACAGCATGAAGATCTGGCCTTGTTGCGAACCGCACGCGCGCAGCAGCGACATGCGGTCGGCCTTTGGTTTTGACAGGGTATGCTCATGCGGCAATATCACCCCTTCGTCCCAGCGATGCAGGCGCACACGGGCAATCAGGGCCTTGCGCGTCCGCCTGCCGGAACCGTCGGGCGCGTCGAAGTCCTGTTCCAGATGGTAAAGCGCTGGCTTTGTGGTGCGTCGTAACACACCGTCACGCAGCCATGCCTGATACCAATCGCGCGCGCGGGTATACTTATTGTTGGATTCCGAGTCGGTCGCCTCTTCCTTGCCAAGCTCGATCCGCACGAGATTGTATGGCGACAGCTTCAGGTACCGCTCGCGCATTTCCGGCGTGATCTTGTCGTAAGGCTGTGTCAACACATCATCCGCGTTAACCCGCTGCGCGTTGTAAAGGACGCCCCGAAAAGGTTGGATTTCCGCCATGCTGTATCCCTGATGTTGCAGCGCGATACTAGGCGGTGGCGTGCGCAGCGTCAAGCGCACCGCGACAATCCATTTTCGGGAGTATGTAGCTAACACAAGCCGGGCGTCGAGCGTGCCGTGGCCGGAGTTGGCCGGAGTTGAAACGCTACGCAGAGTCTTAGCCACGAATGTTTACCCGCCTAAGGCGGGCAAGCACGGATGTTCACGGATTTAATGACGGCGAAAGCCGGGTCCGACGAGACGCCGTCCCCGGCAACGCGCAAAGATGCTGACCGCTTCTTCCTTCATAATTCATCCATCATCCTTTCCACGACGCGGCGTCGAAATCGAACCGAATACTGCCGCATGGCCGCCCGGCATCTGAAAGCCGCGTGTCCCACCGTAGGTTCAGCGAAAACGGAAGACTCACATTTGTTTGCTCCGGCCCGGCTCCAGGTTGAGAAGGCCACCGTCACTGAGAAGTTGTGTATGGTGGCGGAGGATCAGGCGCTCTCAACCGTCCATCCCGCACGGAAACGGTTGAAGCAGTGCCGGCCCGAATCGCGGCATTTTCAGGTTTCCAGAGTTGTCCCGCTCGCCACCGGTCGTCGCTCACCGCAAGGAATCGGTCTAATTGTGAATGTCATCTCCGCCGCCTTCCTTTCCGTCGGGTCCAAACGAGTAGAGGTCAAAACCGTTCACGTCGTGCTGACCGGGACAGCGATACACGTACGGATTGCCCCAAGGATCCTTGGGGACACCCTTTTCGAGATGCAGGGCCTGCAGATCCTCTTTGGTTGTCGGCCACCTCCCTTTATCGAGTTCAAAGACATCAAGCGCCGATATTATACTGTTGATGTCGTTCCTGGCAGTGGCGATTTTCTGTTCAGCGAGTTCACACCGAACTAATGCCCCTTCGACGTCCTTGCTCAAACCGGGATCCAGCCGCTTTGCCCGGTCGAAGCACACCTTGGCCTCCGCTATCTCAAGCATCCCACCGACCGCCAGGTTGCACTTGCCCAACAGGAAATGGGCCTTGGGGTTCTCCGGGTTCTCATTGATTTCTTGCTTCAACAGTGGAATGGCCTGTTGGTACATGCCGGCAGCCATGTTCTCCTCGGCTTTCTTGATGTTGCTTGACCGAGCGTTTCTTGACCCGCAGCCAATCAGAGTTCCAAGCGCCCCAGCGCATATCAACAAAGTCATTGTCCGCACATATTTGAGTTTTCTTCGCGTGTCCATTTTTCATCTCCAGTTTGACGTGGGTTTGTACTGGTTCAGCGTAACTTGGGGAGGTGCCCAGTTCCGCTAAACAACTGATTTATCCGACCGGCGCTTACAAATGTTTCTCAAGTTTCAAGAGTTGACCCGCTCGCCTCGATGATAATAATCAGATTCGGGTTTGGAAGCAGCGGGACTTGGCGATGTTGCTGAGGGTGCTCACTGGCGCTGGAGGCGGAGTGTGAAAAGACCCCAACCTAAGACCGTCGTATCTGATTCACCCTCCAACCCCGTATCAGTCAGACGGAGTTTAAGTGGAACTGACACAACCCGGTAGAAATAATCAAAGCTCGTATCAAAACCATACTGCCCGCTGCCCTTAGAAGTACCTTCTCCGACTGGGCTCATCACGATAGGGTAAGCTACCGACCTGTTCCTTTCGGGTTTCGGGTTGGAAACAAGTTCCCCCGTGAAGGTTTGTTTTTGTTTGGAGTTATCCGGGTTGCTCACTTCTGCGCGAACCAAGAAGCCCTTTTGCTCGGTAAATACCAAACGGATGCGTTGAAGTTCTTTTTCTCGTGAAATTGTGCCGATGTAAGTTGCGCCCGGAACGGTTGCCAGCATGAGTTTCTGGCGAACTGCCTCTTCTTCTGCTTTCCGTTGTTCGGCTTCTTTCTTTCGTTGCTCTTCGGCCGCCATTCTGGTTTGTTCCAGTTGTTCCTCTCGCGCTATCCTCTCACGTTCTTGCCGTTGCAGAGCGGCTTTTTTGGCCTGCTCTTGAAGTTCTGCATTTACAGCCTGTTGCCGGAGCGCTGTGTTTGCCTCATCGGTGCCAGTGACGTAAGATTGCGCGCTAAAAGCTCCACGGGGCTTTCCGAATTGCTCAAGGCCAACCGGAATCTCCGTTAATTCCAACGTCCATTTATCCATCATGCGGCGTGCCTCAAGGGAACCGTAAAGAGATGCCTTGGTTCCTGCAGCCTGAACTGCCTTAAGCAAGGTCACTTTGGGCGTTCCTGGCACCTCGCGATCCACCTGATATAGATCCTCTTTAGGAGCGACTATAGCCTTGAAGTTGACCTTGACTGATTCGGGGCCAGTGGATATTGGCTCCAACTCAATACTATCAAGCGAAAGAAATGGAGGTAAAACAGCGGCCACTGCGTCTCGCACCTGTTGTTTTGGTGGTGACTTGGGTGTACTCTTGCCGCACCCCGTCAGCGCGAAAGCAACGACGAGGAGGACAGAAGATACAATGCGGTGGTTTGTGTGGTTGATCATTGCGATGCTCCTTTTTCTTGTTTGAGGTCCTTCCAATTTGCGGGGACAACTCTTGAAACTTGAAAGTTCATTAGTTGCTTTGCTTGTTTCCGAAAATCACCCCGAGACGTTCCGCGCGCCGGGCCTGCGCCACGCTGGCTCCTCCCGCGACATCGGGCGGAAAGGCAAACGGCGGGCGGCAGAACTCGGGAAGTGTTTCCTGCTGCCGGCGAACGGTTGTGGAGGGTTTGCCGCGAATACATCTTCCCGCCGTCTTCTCTTCGTTTCGGCGCTGTCGGATTGCACTCGCTCTTCTGACTTGGCTCGCCCGTTCGGGTCGCTTGCAGCGCCGCATCTCGCCTCGCTCGGTTCGGCGTCGAGGAACATACGCGTTTGACCGGTCGCTTCCGTCGCGGCGCATTGTAGCCGGTGGGCTGGGCGTTGGAAAGAAAAAGAAAAGGCCGGTATGCCCGGTCTCACTTTCTTGCGTTGATGCCCGGTATGCCCAACCGTTGTACGGGCGGTCGGGGCTGAGGCCGAACTCGGTGCGGATGGCCACTTGCGTGAAGTACACACTTCCGTCCATTTTTGGTTTCAGTCCGTATTTTGGTTGTAATCGACAACGGGAGCGTCCGTGTCAGGTTTGGGGGATGGGATGTGCGAATCGCGAGTCGCGGTGGAGGCATCAAAGAGGTATGTTACGGATGGTCGCAGTCATCGCGGTCGCAATGGTGGGAACCAATGCCATGAGCCAGATAGCCAGCAATGCACAGACGAAAGAGACAATCACGCTCGGCGGCGGCTGCTTCTGGTGCACCGAAGCGGTCTTCGAGCAGTTGAAAGGCGTGGAGAAGGTCGAATCGGGTTATTCGGGGGGCACGGTTCCGAACCCGACGTACGAACAGGTGTGTTCGGGGGACACGGGACATGCCGAGGTGAGCCAAATCACATTCGACCCGAAGGTGATTTCACTGAAGGAGATTCTCGAGGTTTTCTTCACCGTCCACGACCCCACGACGTTGAACCAACAGGGGAATGATGTCGGCACGCAATACCGGTCGGCGATCTTTTATCGCAACGCCGAGCAGAAGACCGTCGCCAAGCAGGTGATCAAGGAGATCGAGACGGCGAAGATTTGGAATGGGCGCATTGTCACCGAACTCGAGCCGTTCAAGGAGTTTTACAGGGCGGAGGATTACCATCAGGAGTACTTCAGGCTGCACGGTCAACAGCCCTATTGCCGTGTCGTGATTGCTCCGAAGGTGGCGAGGTTTCGCGAACGTTTCCGGGACAAGCTGAAAGACAACTGAAATCATCGGTACGCATCGGTATAACATTGAGACGAACGAACCTAATCGTGTTGATTGCATTCGGCGCAGTCATTTTGGGTGTTGGACTTCGCGCGGTCGTGAATGCGTCGAATGGCGGCGAAAGGAGCCCGAAGCAAGTGACCATTGTCGAATTCAACGATCAGGGCCAGCGGACGGGAGTCGTCACGGTCGATAGAGTCGTCAAGACCGACGAGGAGTGGAAGAAGCAGCTTACGCCGGAGCAATTCAAGGTGACCCGGCAGAGCGGCACGGAACGGCAGTGCTCGCCCGGCTATTGGAACAACCACGAAGATGGATTTTATCGGTGTGTTTGCTGCGGCACGGCGCTTTTCAAGTCCGAAACGAAATTCGAATCGGGCACGGGCTGGCCGAGCTTTTGGGCGCCCATGGCCGAAGAAAACATTGAGACGAAATCCGACAGCTCGTTCGGCATGGATCGCACGGAAGTACTCTGCAAGCGGTGCGGGGCCCATCTCGGTCACGTGTTCGAGGACGGTCCGAAACCGACCGGCCTGCGGTATTGCATCAACTCCGCGGCCCTGACATTTGTGAAGAAGAAATAGCTGTTTCAAAAACCCCACTCTTTCATGAATAATGGTCTCGCCGAAACCTCGCAGCATCCCGGGACTGTGTTCAACCTCCGCGAACTACTGGTCGGCATCGGCTTTACCATCGTCAGCGCGGCGGCACATCTGGTGTGGAATCCAATTGTTGAATACTGGCAGTTTGTGGCGACGACCCTGATGTTTGTGGGTTTCCTGACCTTTTGGCTGGTCAAGGAATGGCGGCGGCTGGAAACATTTGTCACGAAATTCTATTGTGTCGCGGTGATCTTCGACATCTTTGCCGAAGGTCTGCTTCAACCCTTTCATCACTGCACATTCGACAATGTCATGTGCACGGGCAGATTATTCCTCGTGTTCTTTGCGTTCTGGTTGGTCCTGCATCCCCTCGAGCGCTGGCTGGTGGCCCGCAGGGCGGCCATCGGTGCCGGCCCGCGCCCGTAGCGGTTACTTAGGCTTCTTCAGCGCGACAAAGAACCTGTGCAGCGCGTCGTAGTAGATGGTCGCGCTCGTCAAGAACGCGTCGTTGTGGCCTGTCGTATTTGTTGCGCACGAGCCAGCGCACGGGCAAGAATGGGAACATTCCCTGGCCGACGTCGGCGGTTGACGTGAAACCCTCTTCGATGACGAGTCCGCCGACTTCCACTTTGCTCGCAAGGTCGGCGGCGATGGCGGCGCCGAGTGATTCGCCGTAGACGACGAGGCGGTCTGGAGAAACGTGGCGTTGTTGCGTCAGATATTCGTAGGCGGCCAGCGCGTCGCGATAGGTGCCTTCCTCGTTCGGTTGCCCCTCGCTTCGTCCGTAGCCGCGGTAATCAATGCTGAACGTATCAACGCCGAGTTCGCGCAACACCCTGAACTTCTCGAGCCGGTGGGAGATATTGCCCGCATTGCCGTGGAAGAAGAGGACGGTGAGTTTCGGGTCATGACCGCCGGGCAAAAACCAGCCATTGATGCGGGTCCCGTCGGAAGCGGCGAGGGTGATATTTTCGTAGGCAAACCCGAGCTGGTCGGGCGTTTGGTCGATCTGTCGGGTCGGGTGATAGAGCATGCGCGGTTCACTCCAGCGCAGCCAGAGGACGAAACCGACGGGAATGATAATGAGCCAGTAGATCATCATTTGGTGACGCCTCCGCATGTGGTTGGGCGACGTATAGCACAAGGGAAATCCATTGACTAGGCATTCCCTCTTGACCCATGGTGGGCCGCGTGTTAGCAAAGAAGTTACGGTAGAGGTTCCGAGGGAATATGCGGTGTCCAAAATGCGCCGGGGTGGACGACAAGGTGATCGACTCGCGCAGCAGCCGTGACGGGTTGTTGATTCGACGGCGGCGGGAATGCCTGCAATGCGGGGTGCGGTTCACGACGTACGAAGAGATCTTCCGCGAAAAGCTGCGCGTGAAGAAGCGTGACGGCCAATATGAAGAGTTTGACCGCCGGAAGCTTCTCGCGGGCATCGAGAAGGCGTGTGAGAAGCGGCCCGTCAGCACCGAGAAGATCGAATCTCTGGCCGAGCGGGTGATCACCGAACTGGAAAACGAGCACGGTCGTGAGGTGCCCTCGATCCAGATCGGCGAGCGCGTGATGGAGCACTTGCGCAAGCTCGACGAGGTGGCGTACGTGCGCTTTGCATCGGTGTACCGGCAGTTCCGCGACGCCGAGCAGTTCATCGACGAAATCAAACAGATGAGCAAGCCATGATTCAGTTGCAGGACGACATCGCGTGGGTCAAGTTTGCGGACGGTCGCCTGGTGCCGTTCGACGAGCATCGGCTTGCGCTCTCCATCCAAAAGGTCGCCGAGCACACAGGGGATTCCGATTGGTGGCTGGCGGAGTCAATCGCCGCGGCGGTACACGTGTACG
>JBEKYJ010000047.1:0-21438 GCA_049511095.1 Verrucomicrobiia bacterium | reverse complement strand
GTGTCCGCAGCGGTTGCGACGGCGGTGTAGTCGTGGACACGACGAGGTTCGGCGGCGGTTGTGCTGGAGCGGACTGCCTCGGGGGTGCGGGTGGCGTCGGCGGCGTCACCGCGGTCTGTGACGGAGGCTGTAGAAGTTCCATGATCTCTTGCGGCAGGCCATTGGTGGACGGGGACTCTTCCTGGGTCTGATCGGCATCCGACGGTGACGTCCCGCCCGCCCCCTGCTCGACATTCGCGTCAGACGCCGCGTTGGTCTCGCCGTCAGCCCGGGCCAAGTCACGCGACGCGAAGCCAATCAGCAAAGCTAGTGATGTCGCCAACGCCGCCATCCATAAGTTCAATCTCAGGTATCTCACTTGCTTATCCCCCTTACAAAAGGAATGCGGCGGACCCCCGGTTGAGCAACCCCCGGTATTGGCGGCTGTCCGGGTTGCACCAGTTGAGGAGGCGGAACCTCCACGGCGGGCGGTGCGCCGACGCCAGCCGCCTTCGAGTCCATCAACAATGTGGCGACTTCCAAATCCTGCTTCAACACCAGTTTGGCGGGAGCCTTATCCACCTTTTCAATTTTTACGACGGTCACAGGCCCGATCTTGTCACCTGCGGCCACGAAGTGGACACGATTGCCCTCTTTGTCCATAACAATCGCTATCAGGGGTTTATCGCCTTCTTTGGCCGTGCCAATGAAAGTGAACCGTGTCGAAAAGCTTGGTTGCTGGGCCTCGACAGCCGTGCCGGCCATCGCCCCGAACGGCGCACGGTCGAGGATGACCTGATACCGGGCGAAGTCACGCGTCCCATCCGTGGCGCGGGCAAAGGTACCGCACAGACTCATGCCGAACGCGCACACTGCCGTGAAGTTCCTCATGGTGCGAGTCGTCACGAATTCGGGCTCCTCTGTTTAGCGGCCAACGCACGCACGAGAATGTCGCATCGCAGAATGTTAGGATTTTCAGGCTTGGGCGCGATCTGCAGTTGCTCCACGCTCATGAAGCCCGCGCCCGTCTGGAGCGAGAATAAAAACCGGACCAAGGAATCCGTGTTGGCGTCGAGGGCGTATTGCACGGGCAACACACGGTACACGCCCTTGTCTTCTTCCGCCATCGAACGGCGCGACGTTATCTGGACCCCCGAACTGGCGCCGATCTCCTCGACCCTCTTCCGCACGTCGGAATCCTGTTGAAAATTCTCCGTCCGCTGGCCAAGGCCTTGCCTGAGTTCGTCATATTGTTTCTGCCATTCTGTCTTGCGCTTGATCGTTTCCTGCATCACCGTCAGCTGCTGTCGCTGGGTCTTGAGTCTCTCGATGACGTCACCCCGGGAGCGCAGGAGCGGAATCACGAGGACGTAGTTGATGCCCAACACAATCACCGTCACGGTGATTGTCAACAGCCCGCGCTCTCGTTTGGTGATCTTCATCAATGTGTCGTCGCCGCCCCCCCGGCGGTTTTGAGAGTACAAGTCAGATCAAACTTCGTCAAGCCACCCGCCCCCGTGTCACTCCGTCCCGCCTTCACTCCTCCTGCCAAGAACATTTCGCTCTTTTCCAGGCGACTCTGGAAATCGAGCGCCATCGCGGCGGATGGGGCCTGCCCCTTGAGCGCGACGGTTTGATCCTTCTTGTAATGGAAGTACGTCAGCTTCACGTTTTCCGGCAGGCGCGAAGCGACGTCACGCAGCACTTCCAAGGCGGAGGAACTCAGATCAAGTTGTTTGCGCGTCGCAATCAATGTGCTCTGCAACTGCTTGGCCTTGGTGAATTCGGCCTGCCGTTCCTTGATCTCGCTATCCACGCGATGGAGTTGCGCTTTCTTGACGGCCAGGAAGGTCAGGAACGCGGCCAGCGCAAGGGCGTAGAGCACCCCGACCGCGATCCCACCACGGATGAGGCGCCGACGAAACGCAGCGGTCTTGCGCCTCTGCCGCCATTCATCGGGCAGGAGGTTCAAGGCCGCCACCTCGCGCCCCGCGCACTGCAAACACAGGCTCAGCCCGGCGGAGGGCACCGCGCCATTGGTGAGGAATGACGATGGCGCGTTCAATCCATTCGCCACGGCTTCCGCCAACGCCTTCATTGACTCGCCCTGCGCCAGGAACGTGACGCCGCCCATGGCACGCTGCGGTTGCAGGGCCTCGGCGGCGACAAGCGTGCGCTGCAACTCTTCACGCAAAACTGATTCTGCCGCCGCGCCGAGCACGATGGAACGTACGGCCACTGGCGCGCCCTGCGAATAGACAATGACGTTGGCTGACGCGGCGCCAAGAATCGCCAGTACGTTGAGCTTGTCGTCGCCGGCCAGCAGGCGACGCTGGTTAAGCGCGCGGAACATCGCCAGCGCGTCCACCGAGACGATTTCGGCCTGTAATCCCGCAGTCTCCAGCGCTTCGATGCGCTCGTTGACCGCCGCTTTGCGGGCGATGGCGACCAGCACGCGCGTCTGACCTTCGACGGTTTCCAACGGTTCAAAGCTGTACACGACTTCTTCAAGCGGCAGGGGCGTGATGCTGTCGATCTGCAGGTCGAGCATCTGCTTGAGTTCGACCGGTTCCGTGGCTGGCAAGCGTACAATGTGGCAAAGCACATCTTCGCAACTCACCGACGTGACGACATGGTGATCCCGGGGATCAAATCGGCCGCGAAGCGACTGGGCCGCGCTCTGCCATTGCAGCGGTGCGTCCGACGCGCCTTCCGGCGGCGACGCGCTGGCGGACGATTGCTGGACCACACTGAGTTCGCCGCCTTCGGCGCGTGCGGTGGTCAGATCAAGGCTGGAGGCCCCGAATGCCACCGCAGCCCATCCCCGGGCCTGGCCCAGATGCGCCAGTTTGCGCGGACTGAAGAGCGCCTTCACGAGGCCTCCCGCAGTTCGCGCCACATCACAATCTGAATGGTGGCGTTGTCGCGCTTTAATGTGGCCAGTATCGTATGCTTCACACCGCCGACCGAGCCTGTGGATCTCACGGTGAAAAAGGAGGAACTCACCGAAACAAGACCCTGCATGGCTTGGCGGGCAGCCGGATCCCGATTCCCAATCGCTGCAAAGAATTCATCCGTGGTGTGGAAGGGCATGTCATCGTCAGTGCCCGGGACACCATCCGGGCCGTCGCGATGCGCCATCACGGCTTGGGCTTGGGCGTCGTCAATGCCGAGCATGGCCTCCAGAACAATGGCTGACGCGGTGTTCACGTTGATCATGCCCGAGGTCATCGTGGTGAAGATGTCCGCAAATCCGGGCCGGGCCGGGTCCTGGTCCGTTGCCGGTGTTCCTTGGAACAATTCAGGCGTCACCCCGCGTACGAGCAACAATTCCTCCACGCGATCCATCGGCGCGTTCTTGGCGCGGTATGGCGGCGAAAGACTCAAATAGTAGTCGCTTTTGGCGCCATTCAGCCTGGTGAGGTCGCCGGGTTGAATCCAATCCAGGATCGAATCGACGATGACATCGCCGTCCGATGGGTCGACATCGAGAAGCTCCATCAGGCGCTTGAGCTGCACATCGGTGGCGACGTTGATCGGGATCTTGGATTCTTCGTCGGTAACTTTCACGTTAAAGGTTCCTTCCCCCAATTCGTGGTCCACGTATAGCAATTCGTTGGTGGCCCACAATTGATTCGGCGCGTCGAATCCTGATTCCGTCGGCGACTGCTGGTGCAGAATCAATTGCATCCGGGCGACTTCGATACCCGACCGTGCCAGCATTTCGGCCTTCAGTTCCATGCGCGCGTACAAGGCGACGTGCGTCTCGACGCGCATTGTGAAAGCAAATCCGCTGATCAGCAAGGACAAAACCAGTACGACCCACAACACAATCACGATGGCAACCCCGTTGCGGCCACGGAGAAAATCGTTTCTCGAAGCGCGCCCGCTCATCGCATTCCTCCCGCTGATGCGGGTGATTGCGCGTGTTGGAACCCGCCGGGACTGCCGGACTGTGTCGAGGAACCAACATTGCGGAGCGGCACCTGAGTGGCCCCATTTAGGCCTGGTATCGCCGGCATCAACCCACCGCCCTGCACCAGAAATGCAGCCACAGGAATATCCACCGCCCGGGTGATGACGACTGGCGGAACCCGATCACCCTGCTGTCCAAAGACCACGGTAAACTCCATGGCTGACGGCGGAGTATTGGCGTCCTCCCATGTGTCAGCCCAAGTGCCGTCGCGGGCATTGCGATAGCGGACATAGAACCCGCTCACATCCGTTGATATCACGTGCGCCTGCAGTGGCTCCTTGTCCTTGGACTCCTCTTCCGGTTTCAGCGCGGGTTGGTTCACGATGGCCAGATACGTGCGCCGATAGTCATCCTGCTCGAGGGAGATGGTCACCCGCCGCATGCCTGCGGCGGTGGCTTCGCTGGGAGGCAGGAACGCGTCCGAGGCCGTCACAAAACTGACACTGTCACCCAACCCGGGATGCTTGGTTGCCGTGACCGTGTACAACGAGGGTGACGCCGCAAAAAAAACTGCGGACTGCGCCAATTCACTCAATGCTTCCATGACAATACGTTGCCGTTGGAAGACTTCGCTCGCATCGGTGCCGCGTCGCCACGAGTTCAAGGACGCGTTCCACGTGCTGTACACGCCGGCAATGACGATGCTGAGGATCGCCACGGCGAGCAGGACTTCCATGAGCGTGAAGCCCGCGCGAGTTCGGTTTGGACGATGGGACGGCATGCTTACCGCTGCTTGTCGGGCAGATACTTGTATTCCACCACGGAGTCGCTGGCGACTTGACCGCGCTCGTACCAGGAAACCGTGAGCACCTGTTTCCACAGCCCTTCCGTATCTGTTTGCTCGAGTTTGCGCGACCAGGCATAGCCCGGGTAGTCGTCAAACGTGCCCTCTTGATCGAGAATATCCGTCCCGCGCTCCGTGTGGAACACGTAGCTCTGGTTGGCGAGGAGCATCTCGGAGGTTGAATAACTTTGCACCGCGCGCGCAGCCGCCAGACACCGGCTCAGGCCCTCGATGAGCACAAACACGCTGATCGTCAACAGAAACAGCGCCAGGAGCACTTCCAGCAGGAGGAACCCACCTTCGCCAGACCTTGGCGCAGCATGACCGCGTTGGTCGCGAGCATTCATAGCTTGATCGGCCACAACATACCCCGACACGTCACGGGATCGACGACAACCTCCAAGCCACTCCCCCTTTCGGCCCCGCGGAGCGTCATGGTAAACGGGTCGCACGTGCCATTTGGGTAAAACGTGGCCTCCACCTGGCCCTTTTGCTGTGGCAGTTGATCGCCCGATTGGGCCGATAACAGGGCGATGCGCGGGGAAATCTCGATTGTCTTCAAGATCTGCGACTGCGGCTGAAGACTGTCGGCGCCCGGGGTGGTGCTGTATTGCATCAACCAGATCGTCTGTTTGTCCATGTCGATGTAGCATGCGACCTTCTGTTGATGGAGCACGGCGTTCAGCTTCGCAAACTCGCAATTGGTTGCGAGTGTGCGCCCCGTCTCATTGAGCAGCGCCGCATTGTAGGACCGCACGAAATTCGGCATCGCCACCGCGATGATGATGGCGATAATGAACACCGCGATGCTCAGCTCGATGAGGGTGAAGCCGGCCCGGAGCGGACGGGCGTCACTGCCAATTGCCGATGTCGTCTTCATTCCCTTCCTGGCCGTCGGGACCTGCTGAGTAAATGTCGTAGGTACTTGTGTTATGCACGCCCGGGCATACGTATTTGAAATCACGGTTCCACTGGTCCTTTTTTATGATGGGCGGCTTCAAATACGGGCCCTTCCAGTTTGACGGCGCCGGCGTGCCGGACGGCACCGCGATCAGCGCGTTCAACCCCTGCTCCGTACTGGGCAGAACGCCGTTATCCAACTCGTACAAATCCAGGGCGGATTCGTAGTTGTGGATTTGGTCGCGGGTGGCCGTGATCTTTGATTCCTTCACCTTGCCGCCGAGGTTCACCACGGCGACGCCGACGAGCATCCCGATGATGATGACGACCAGCAGAATCTCCAGCAACGTAAATCCCGAACGAGAACCGCGCTTGATCTGTTTCATAAGCATTTCCTTGTTCATTTGCCGATACCCGACGTGATGCTGAACACGGCACTCAGTATACTCAGCACGATGCCGCCGACGACGACGGCCATGAGAATAATGATCGCGGGTTCCAGCAGTGTTGTAAAAACCTTCAGGGTGCGCGAAAGTTCCTGCTCGTAGGTGTCCGCGATGTTCTTGAGTGCGGGCACCACCTCGCCGCTCTCCTCGCCCACGGTCAGCATGTCAATCAACAACTCGGGGAATACCTTTCCCTTGCTGAGTGGTTGGCTGATGCTCGTGCCATCCGTGACGCGGGTGCGCGCCTCGCGAATCTCGTTGGCGATCAGGCGATTCGTCATGGTGTCTTCAACGATTTGCAGCGCGGTGAGCACCGGCACGCCGTTTTCGAGCAGGGTCGCGAGCGTGCGTGCGAATTGAGCGAAGGCATTCGCCGTGAGAATGCTGCCGAAGACCGGCAGCCGCAGCCTCAACGTATCCAGCGCCAGCCTTCCTTCCGGCGTGCGGGCGCGGATCCGATAGACCGTCACCGCGCTGGCAATTAACAACGCGCCGATCCACCAATACGACATAAACGCATCGCTAACGCCAATCAGAATGCGGGTCGGCAGCGGCATCGTGCTACCCATTTCCTTGAACATCCCGGCGAACTTCGGCACCATCACCATCATGAAGAACACGATCGTGCAGATGCCGACGCAGACGACGATCAACGGATAGATCAGCGCACCGAGAACTTTCTCGCGCACTTCCGCCATTTGCTCCTGATGTTTTCCCAAGCGCAGCAGCACATCGTCGAGGGCGCCACTGGCTTCACCCGCCTTGATCAAGTTCACGAAGAAACGCGAGAAAATCTTGGGATGCTTCGCCAGCGAATCGGACAGACTCTCGCCCTGCACGATACCGTTGCGCAATTCGCTGAGCACGGCGCCCAAGGCCTTCTTCTGACTGCGCCGTTCCAACGTGCCGAGCGCCTGGCTCAGCGACATTCCCGATCGCAGCAGGCTGGAGAGTTGCTCGGTGAACATCAACACATCGCGTGGCTTGACCCGAAGGCCGCCGCGCTTCCTGCCCCGCTGCTCCACGTCGGCAGAATCCACGGCCAGCGGGAAAAACCCCATCTTGCCCAACTCGGCCAGTGCCGCGCGGCGGTCCCCCGCCGCCAGGGAGCCGCTCACCAGTTCGCCGGCGCGTGTCTTGGCTTTGTATTGAAACGTCGGCATACAATCTCGTCGTTAGTTCGACACCGGGCAGAATCTTTTGTTCCGCACCCCGCTCCATTCAAAAAGCGTGTCCCGCGTGGCACGTTGGCTCATGTAACGGTAAGTTCTTCGTCTTCCTGGGTGACACGCGCAACTTCTTCGACCGTGGTGTGGCCCAGCCTGACCTTCTCCCAGCCGTCATCGCGGAGGGTCTTCATGCCACGGGCGACGGCGGCCTGCTTGATGGCCGACGATGAGGCGCGCTCGATGATCAACGGACGCAATGTTTCGGACATCACGAGGATCTCATAGATGGCCGAACGACCCTTGAAACCCGTGAACCGACAATCTTCACAACCGCGTCCCCGGTAAAACCTCGTTTTGCCGACCTCCGCCTGCGGGAAACCGACCTGTCGCAGAAACTCAGCTTCGGGCTTGTACTCTTCCTTGCACGCCTTGCAATTCGTGCGAATAAGACGCTGCGCGATGAGCGCTTCGACCGACGAACTTACCAGGAACGGCTCGATCCCCATGTCGATCAACCGCGTGATGGCGCCGGGGGCATCGTTGGTGTGCAGCGTGGAGAAAACCAAGTGTCCCGTGAGCGCGGCGCGGATGGCAATCTCCGCCGTTTCGAGATCGCGCACTTCACCGACCATGATGACGTCGGGGTCTTGCCGCAAAATGTGGCGCAGCCCGCTCGCAAACGTCAGCCCGATTTCCGACTTCACTGAAATCTGGTTCACGCCGGGCAATTCATATTCCACCGGTTCCTCGATGGTGATGATGCGCTGGTCAATCGAGTTGATCGTGCTGAGAAACGCGTACAACGAGGTGGATTTGCCGGAGCCGGTCGGCCCCGTGACCAGAATGATGCCGTGCGGCATCGCGATCAGCTTGCGGATGATCGTCTCGTCCTCCTTGTTCAGGCCGAGACTCTCGAGCCCGAGAACAATGCTGCTGCGCGTGAGCAAGCGCAGGCTGACGCTTTCGCCGTAAGCGGTCGGGATGGTTGACACGCGGACGTCGATTTCCTGGCCGCTACTGCGAACATTGATGCGACCGTCCTGTGGCAGACGGCGCTCGGCGATGTCCATGTTCGCCATGACCTTGATACGGGAGATAATCGCCGCTTGGAACCGCTTCAAGTGCGGCGGCACGGGTGTCTGGTGCAACTCGCCGTCTACTCGGTAGCGAATGCGCAGGTCGTTCTCCATCGGCTCCATATGGATGTCCGTCGCGCGTTCCTTGTACGCCTCACCGATGATCTGGTTCACGAACTTGACGACGCTCGCCTCCTGGTCGCCTCCTTCGAGATCGTCTTTCGTGACTTCCGCGATGTCGTCGATGTCGAGCACTTTCTTTTGCATCAACTCGTCGAGCGTTTCCGCGCCGACACCGTAATACCGCTTTAGGGCTTTCGCGATGTCCGCCTCAGTGCACAATGCGAGTTGCACGCGGGACTTTGTGACCAAACGAATGGACTCGACCATCGTCAGGTTGAACGGATCGTTCGTCGCGACCAGCAGCGTGCCGTTCTCGGCGCGCATCGGCACGATATTGTGCTGAAAGACAGCTTTCGTCGGCACTTGCTGACGGGCTACCGAGTCGATCTCCTTTTCGGTGATGCGCGTGAACGGCAAATGCAAGACCTTGGCCAGTCCCTGCAACAGCTTTTCTTCGGGGACGATTCCTGACTTTACCATCGTAGTGACAAGTGATTGCGCCGCAGTCGCCTGGTTCGAGAGCGCCTCGGAAATCTGCGTGTCCGAGAAAAGCCCCGTTTGTTGGAGCAACTGCCGCAGATTGACAGGAATTGAGTCAGCAACTGCCGTCATTATCACACCGTGTAGCATATGGGACACCAGAATCCTTGTCAACGGCACAGGAAATCCGCAGTTCCTGCAGAAAACGATGGCCACGGCAGCAAACGCCGGGAAGATGTCGGTGCTACGCTACCAATGTCCACCCTGATTCCGCAGTGAGAATTCCTGGTAGTGCGTCTTGGGGAGTTCGGCGACGAACCGGGAGGGGCGTTGGAAGCCGCCGGTGTCGCCGCCGGTCATGCGAAAGACTGGATACGTGAGGTATAACTCGTCCTTCGCGCGGGTGACGGCGACGTAGAAGAGACGCCGCTCTTCTTCCTCGCCTTCCAAGTTGTCGAGCGAGCGCGCGAGCGGGAACATCCCGTCGCACAGCCCGATCACAAACACCGCGCGCCACTCCTGTCCCTTGGCTTGGTGCACGGTGCTGAGGCGCAGGTACTCCTGTTCGTTCGATGCCGGCAACGAGGCATCTTCGGCTTCGAGGTTTGTCAACAGCGCGAGTTGGCCCAGGAAATCGTCGATGGTTTCAAACTGCATCCCGAACGAAGCGAGTTGGTGTAAATCCTCTTCGCGCGTGCGGGCATTCGGATACTTCACCTTGAGATAGCTCGCATAGAAGCCGTCGATGACCTGCTCGATCATCTCGGCGGCGCGTTTCGGTTCCATCTTGCGCAACTGATTCAATGTCTTGGCCACCTTCTTCCAATCGTCACGGGCCTTGGCGGGAACCGCGTCGCTGGTAACGAGCAACGGTTTCCCGTCCGCAAGCAGCGGATGAAATTTCCCCCACAATTTATCGGCGGTCTTTGCGCCGATGCCGGCCAGCAGCTTGAGGATGCGCTTGAACGCCATTTCGTCATGCGGGTTGACGGCGATTTTCACAAAGCAACTCACATCCTTCACGTGCGCTTGCTCGAAGAAGCGCAGTCCGCTCGTGATAACGTACGGGATATTGCGCCGCGTGAGTTCCATCTGCAATTCCATCGAGTGGTAATGCGCGCGGTAAAGCACCGCCATGTCATTGAGGGCCACGCCTTCGTCGCGCAATTCAAGAATGCGCTGCGCCACGAACACCGACTGCTGGTTCCCGTCGGCACACGGGATCAGCCACGGTTTCGCCCCGCCGGCGCGTACGGCGGTGAGATTCTTGGCGAACTGGTGAACATTGGCCTTGATCGCTTCGTTGGCGAGCGTGAGGATGCCGGGCACGCTGCGGTAATTGACCTCGATCTTGAACGTGCGCGCGCTCGGATATCGCGCGGGGAAGTCGAGGATGTTGCGGTAGTTCGCCCCGCGCCACGAATAGATCGACTGAGCGTCGTCACCGACCACCATCAGGTTGCGATGGAGCGTGGCGATGGCGTCGATCAAATCCGCCTGGATTTTGTTCGTGTCCTGATACTCGTCCACCAACACGTGCAGGAACTGTTCGCGATAGTGCGCGGCGACCTCGCCGTGCTCCTGGAACAGTCGTAGCGTGTTGACGAGCAAGTCGTCGTAATCCATCGCGTTGGCCTTGAGCTTGCGTTCACGGTACACCTCGCGCAATGTCTTGATCGGCCCCGCGAGGTGCGAGAAGTAATCGTATTGCTCGACCAGCACCTGTTCAATGGAACGCTCGGTGTTTACCGCCAGCGAGTAGACCTCCGCCAGCACGTCGCCCTTGGGGAACCGCTCCTGCTTTGTGTCGATGCCGGCCTCGGTGATGCACGCATCCAGCATGTCCTTCGAGTCTTCACGATCGAGGATCGTGAAATCGTTGCTGAAGCCGAGGAGCTTTGCGTGACGACGCAATATGCGGTTGCCGACGTGATGGAACGTTCCGCCCCAGATAGCGGAGATATCAGTGGGCAACAGATTCTCGACGCGCCGCAACATTTCCTTGGCGGCCTTGTTGGTGAACGTAAGCAGCAGGATCCGGCCCGGCGGCACACCGTGTTCGACCAACCACGCCACGCGGTAGGTGAGCGTGCGCGTCTTGCCGCTGCCCGCGCCGGCGATCACCAACATCGGCCCGGAGTTCACGGTGCCATCGGCGCCCGTGGCTGTGACCGCGGCGAACTGCTGGTCGTTCAACTCCGAGCGGTAGTCGATATGAAGGTCCCGCGCCCCGTGCGCGGGCTTCAAGATGTACTCTTGCGCCATCGAGAGAATTAGTGCCCGTTACTTCGCGCCATCCCCAAAATGACCACCGCCGCCAAGCTCAGGATCGCCAACACCCCTGCGGGCATGAACCGCCGCGTCTTTACGTAACGAAACGCAAACAACACCAGCAGCAGCGCCGCGATGACCATCGCCACGATGAGACAGTCCGCCGACCCACGCCATACGCCGTAACCACTGGCCAGCAGCCCCAGCCCGAGGCCGACGCCGGACAGCAATGACGCTTTGCTGCGCACCTTTACGAATCCCATGATGCCCCCGAGGATCATGAGTGCGCCGTACACCCAAATCTCAATCGCTGTAATATCAATTACTGTGTTTTGCATGGTTACCACCCTACCCGATGGCCGCGGCCTTTGTCCAGAGTCGGCCACACGTGCCTTGAGTTTCTTTGCTTGCGTAGGTGGAAATTCTTCTGGTATACAGAATACGGCATAATACTTGCGGCAATTGGGCCCCAAAACAAGGAGACAGTTTCATGAGAATCAAGCAGTTATGGTCATGCTTGGCAGTGGCGGCGGTCGCCTTTCTGGCGCTTGAATCCCAAGCGCAAAGTTTGATTTCCCGTAGCCAACTGCGCCGCACAGTCGACCCCTCACAGCGCAGCGCCACCGGCAAGGTGGTTCTGGAAGTCGACAGCAAAGGCGTGCAAAGCATGGAGGTGGATGTCACCGGCCTCGAACCGGACTCCTTTGCTGAGTTCGTTGCACCATTCTCGAGTTTCGGCACCGACTGCTGCACATATGCTGTCGCGCCACTGGGCCGTGTCAACTCCAAGAAAGGTACGTGGTCGCGCCGCCTGACCGGTTCTGGCGCCGCCCCCACTGAATTGGTGAATCTCGGATTCAATAATCTCATCGACTTGGACGGTCTGCGAACTGACATCGCCAAGCCAGGGGTGAACAATGAAATCATAGCATTCACAAACGTGATCAATGCCGTGACCAATGTCATCTTTGGCATTCCCGTGCCGACTCCGGGCGTCACCAATATCGTCTACACCATTCTCTGGGCGCCACTCTACGCACCGACAGTCAATCCAAGTGCCCGGAGCTATGTCCGCAAGGGCACGATGGTAAGGACTATTGTCCCTCCCAGCCCCCATGCCAAGGGTACGATGACCCTTCGATTCAAAGGTACTTCGGGTGAGTCCGTTTTCGATATCAAAGCGACGCGACTCGAAGCCGGGCAGGCATACCATGTGTGGGTTGCCAACAGTACAAACCAGAACTCATTCTTGTTGATTGACGCCGGCACCATGACGACCAGCAAGTTTGGCTCGTCCGCGCGTTTCCTTCGCGATACCCGTTTTGGTGATCCACTCCCGCAGCAAGCACGTGACGCGGGCGACCTCTCCGGTCATGTTGTCGAAATCCGTGACGAGTTTGACTTTGTTCATTTGCAAGGTGTCCTTCCTTAGCTGGTTGCCTGGGTTATTGGCAGTTCGCCCTGGGGCGGCTCGGTTTCCGAGCCGCCCTGTTTGTTTTCTGCAAACGAAAAAGCCTCGACATTCCTGTCGGGAAAGTGCTTTGCTGCGTGACGCAGAACCGAAGGAAACAGGTCATGAAACGTTCTTACATTCTGGCGACAGTTGTGCTCGCCGGGCTAGTGAGTCGCTATTGCGACGCGGCCACGTCGATAGCCGTTAAGCCGACGCAACTGTTCAGCTTCAGCGGCGGCGCCGATGGCGGCACTCCGGAAGCGGCGCTGGTCGAGGGAAGCGATGGCCGTTTTTACGGGACAACGTCACGCGGGGGCACCAGCAACACTGGCACTGTGTTTGCGATCACTTCCGCAGGCTCGTTGACCACACTGTATAGTTTCTCAGGTACCGTCGACGGCGCAACCCCGGTGGCAAAACTCGTCCAGGGAACCGATGGGTTTTTCTATGGAACAACGCTTCTCGGAGGAACAAACAACGACGGTACCGTGTTCCAAATCAGCTCGAATGGCGTGTTCACGTCTCTCCATAGCTTCACTGGCACGGATGGTGCGACTCCAGAAGCGGAGCTGGTTCAAGGAAGCGACGGCAGTTTCTACGGGACAACGTCGCAGGGAGGCGCGAGCGGTACCGGCACTGTGTTTACGATCACGTCCGCAGGCATGTTGACCACGCTGTATAGCTTCACGGGTGGCACCAACGGCACGGCGCCGAAAGCGGGACTCGTACAGGGCAGCGATGGGTTCTTCTACGGGACGACATTTCTCGGGGGGACGAACAACGACGGTACCGTGTTCCAGATCAGTTCGAATGGTGTGCTCACGACGATCTATCAATTCAGTGACGTGACGAAGGTCGATGGTAAGAACCCGCAAGCCGCACTGGTTCAAGGCGGTGACGGCAATTTCTACGGAACAACTCGCCTCGGCGGGGCGAACAATGACGGTACGGCGTTTGTGATCAACTCGGCGGGTACGTTCAATACGATCCATCACTTTGGTGGCGGCGTGGAAGGCGCCAACCCGCAGTCAGCGCTCATTCAGGGCACCGATGGACGCTTTTACGGGATGACGACCGCCGGAGGATTCGACTTTGGTAACGCATTCCAGATGCTCTCGAATGGCGTGACCACGACTCTGTACAACTTTGCCGGCAGCCTTGACGGCGGAGTCCCCTATGGCGGGTTGGTCCAAGGCAGCGACGGCTATTTCTACGGAACCGCGGGTTTCGGAGGGCCGAACCTCCATGGCGTCGTGTTCCGGATCAGCGCCTATCCAGCAGGAACCTACCGGGGTCTTGTTATCCAGACCAACTCCCCTTCCGCGGCCAGCTCCGGTTTCCTCAGTCTCAACCTCACCCTTTCGGGTTCGTTTGTGGCGAACCTGACGATGGGAGGCGTGCGCTCCGTATTTCGAGGACAATTTGACGTGCCGGGCAACGCGACGAACTCCATCCCCCGCAAGAACGTGAATCCGTTGCAGGTCATCATGCATTTGGATGAAACCGGTGGGAGCACTGAAATCACGGGCACGGTCTCCAACAACCTGTTCACGTCCCAGTTGTTGGCGGACCTCACATACAGCCTCACGAATCATTATCCCTTGGCGGGACGGTACACCATTACTCTGGCGCCGGCGAACACCAACGATACGACGGTCCCGCAGGGGTTTGGATATGGAACGTTGACGGTGTCGAAAACCGGCAACGGACGCCTGAGTGGCGTGCTCGGTGACGGGACGACAATCAAGGCCGCGGTTCCCGTCTCGGAGTTCAACACCTTCCCATTCTACAACGCCCTCTATGGCAAAAAACTGGGCGCCTGCATCGGCGTGATCACCCTTTCCACCAATGTCCCGCTTGACGCCACGCTGAATTGGATCAAACCGCAGACGGCGAAAGATCACTTCTATCCCACCGGGTTCACCACTGTCGTCACATTGAGCGGGGCGAAATTTGTGAAGCCCTCGGCTGGCGGCCCGTCGGTCGCCGGGAACGCGCAGGTGATCCTGGGCGGGGGCAACACGCCGAGCAATATCGTGAAGAGCGTCGTCATCAGCTCCAATGGCTTCGTCACGGTTTCTTCTCCCGACAGCGACCAACTCCTCTTGTCCATTGTGCCGACCTCCGGCCAATTCCTCGGCAGCTTCTTCAACACAGCCATCAACAAGCGAGTCGCGTTCAACGGGCTGTTGGTCCAGACCAACAACGTCGGTGACTCCGGCGCGGGATTCTTCCGGGGAACGAACCAGACCGGCTTCGTCATCCTCACTCCCTAGAACACTTCAGCCGCCTCAAACAGTTTCACTCAGTTTCACTGCGCCTCACCGCGCCCCCGCGTCACCCGCTTGCCCCTCCAATTCCCTCAAATCAATCCGCCCATCGTACAACGCCTTGCCGATGATCACCCCCACCAGATTCCCCCTCGCCTGCTCCTCCGCCAACCGCCGCAGCCGCCGCACATCCTCCACCCCCGACACCCCGCCGCTCGCAATCACACCGCAACTCACCGCCCCGCACACCGTCGCGATCGCCTCGTAGTTCGGCCCCGCCAACATCCCGTCCATCGACACATCCGTGAAAATAATATTCGCCACACCCACCTCGTTGATCTGCCTTGCGAACTCCACCGCCGTCAACTTCGTCTTCTCCGTCCACCCCTTCACCGCCACAAATCCACCCCGCGCATCGATCCCCACCACGATCCGCTTCCCAAAATCCTTCACCAACCCGCCCACGAACTCCGCCGACTCACACGCCTTCGTCCCCAACACCACCCGCGTCACCCCCATCTCCAACGCCTCCTCCACCTGCCCCCGCCGCCGCAACCCGCCGCCCAGTTCCAACGGAATCCGCACCGCGCCCAAAATCGCCCGCACCCCGTCCCAATTCCGCGGCTCGCCCTCAAACGCCCCGTCCAAATCCACCACATGCAAATACCGCGCCCCCTCCGCCTCCCAACGCCGCGCCACCCCCGCCGGGTCATCACCATAAACCGTCGCCGCCTCCGCCCGCCCCTGCTGCAACCGCACCACCTTCCCCCCCTTCAAATCAATCGCCGGAAAAATTAGAAACGGCTTCTTCATAAATCAGCCAACCGAACTCACGAGCCCCTTTTTCCCAACCCAACAAAGTTCTTCAACATTCTCAACCCCACCCCCTGCGATTTCTCCGGGTGAAACTGCGTCGCATACACGTTCCCCCTCCAGAGCATCGAACAAAACTCGATCCCATACTCCGTCGTCCCGCACACCACCGACCCGCTCTTCGGTTGGCAATAGTAACTGTGCACGAAATACACGTAGCTGCCGTCGGCCACGCCCTTCAACAGCGGACAATCCACCCGCCGCACCCGCAGTTGATTCCACCCCATGTGCGGCACCTTCAACCCATTCACGGCGAACCGCGGCACCGTCCCTGCAAAAAGCCCCAGCCCCTTCACTCCCGGCGCTTCCTCGCTCGATTCAAACAAGGCCTGAAACCCCAGACAAATCCCCAAGAACGGCCGCTTCGTCGCGATGAATTCACCGATTGCCTCTACCAACCCCGCCTTCTTCAGGTTCGCCATGCAATCGCCAAACGCCCCCACGCCCGGCAACACCAGCGCCTCCGCCGCCAACGCCGATTTCCCGTCGCTCACGATCCGCACATCAGCCCCCACCCGCGCCAGCGCCTTCTCCACGCTCCGCAGATTCCCCATCCCATAATCAACCAATGCAATCATCTTGCGGAAACAATATCGGACACCCCCACCCCTCGCAAGCCCTCCGTTTCTTCCCTCCCGTAGCCGCAGGCTTTAGCCTGCGTCCGCCCGCCTTGTCGTTGGCCCGCCCGCGATTCCTAATCGGGGTAGGGACGTCTCTCCCTGCCCCGATTCCGAGATCGGGGCGAGACGTCCGCTCCGCGTCGTTAACCTTGTCGTTCCCCTCGCCCTTGTAGCCGCGTCGCTCTGCCCGCCCGCGTGTCGTGTACGGGGTCGACGCGAATTGCCATTTGCCCACATGCCCCCTCGCCCAATCCGTTCTTGACTTTGCGCCCCGAACGTCCACATACTGCACTCGTGAGTTTGGCGCGGACATCCCGCCCTCCCTTTGCCGGTCGAAATCGTCGATTGACGCTGTTCACTGTCCTTTTGCTGGCAACCATTGCCGCCGCCAGAACGTCAACGGCTGACTTTAATAACGGACTTATTGACTTTGACTACAACTTGGCTAATTACGGTTTTCCCGCGTACGGGCCCGGCCCCGGCGCAGTCGGTTCTCCCGGCGACCTTTGGAATACGTCCCTGCAAAGCTCCCCAGATCCCCTACATCTCAAAAGAACTGACGGCACCTCAACAAGCGTCATATGGTCGCTTTCAAGCGGTGGCGGGCTGGGAGCAAACATCGGAGGAGCTTACGGAAGACTGTTCGACATCAGCACTCATCTTTACTCCGCAACCATCACCGGGTTGACTCCAAACCGGCAGTACAATCTCTACCTGTTTGAGGCCTATTGGGGCGAAACAATCGACGTAAATGGCATCGATTTCACAACTCCCGGAATCCGCTTCGGCAGCGTCGACTCTCTAACTGCGGGGAGCCAATACGACGTTCACACCGTAACCGCCGACTCGTCGGGCATGCTGACACTGACGCCCGTTACCGCGCAATACAACGACCCGACCATAACTTCATGGCAACTCGCGACGGTCCCGGTGCCCGAACCAAGCTCCATCTCCCTGGTTGCCATTGCGTTCGCGACCGCCCTCCTTCGTTCCCGTAGCCGCAGGCTTTAGCCTGCGTCCGCTCCCCTTGTCGTTGGCCCGCCCGCGATTCCTAATCGGGGTAGGGACGCCTCTCCCTGCCCCGAATCCCTTTCGGGGCGAGACGTCCGCTCCGCGTCGTTGACCTTGTCGTTTCCCTCGCCCCTTGTAGGGCGCGATGCCCGAAGGAAGCCGAGTCGGACGAGACGCCGCACGCCGTACTCCCGCGGCAACTCACCGCGCCGTCCTCTCCCCTCCGCCGGAGGGGACCAAGGGGTGGGTTAAACATGTGCGTTCAAATCCTCGCCCCGCCCCCACCGCCGCACTGCGTCCGAAATCTCCTCAATCGGTCCCATCCGTCCCACGTGTCCGCCATAGCGCTTTGGCGGCGGATCCGTCCTATTCGTCCCATCGGTCCTATGCCATCTTCCGCCGCCGTTCTTGTCCCCGATAGGGCGCGGTGGCTCACCAGCGTCGCGAAGTTCCGACGATTGGGCGGACACGCGCAGGAATACGCTTGACTTGACCGCCCTGCGGGAGCCTAATTTGCAGGCGGAGAAGCCAAGACGCTCTGACTCAGAGCGGGCGTACCATTCATCGGAGAAACTGCGAGAATCGGAATCGTATGCCAGGTTTACCCCGAAGGATTCGGGGCTGGGTCACTCCCCACATCGTCGAATAGCCGTATTGGCACACGTCGGGTGACCGGCAATCATCCGGCAGTTGTTCGGGTCGCAACTCGGTCGGGTGCTGGTGTTGGAGCCAGCATTAACGGAAACGCAGTGCCGTTTCAGGTGGGTGAATGCGAGACGAACAACAAAGTCTTCTGTCTGCCAACTCCAGTTGGCGCGCGACTCCTCATACTTTGTGCGGAACAAGTTTCCTGACCTCGCCGCATCGCACTGCAAACGAATTGTCTGCTGACGATCCAAAACGCCGCCAGCCGCAGGCCGTTTCGGGTCGCCAGAAAGGGAGAAGCGCGATGAAAACACGGCAGCATCTGTCTTCATTGGGTCGAGCGGCTATACGAGCAGCCAACCACGCAGTTCAGAAACCGGCCGATTCGAGGTTTACCACGCTCTTGGTATGTCGCCGAGGGGTAATTTCCCGTAGTCGCCGCGGTTCGACGGATCGGCCATGCAGACATGCCGCCGCTTGGGCGCTGGCGTTGCTGCTGGCGTCGGTCGTGGGCGCAGGTAACAGTCATGCGGCGACTCTCATTTGGACCAATGGCAATGACTATTGGCAGAGCACCACCGCGTGGACCACGAACCTCGCCGGCGGCACGGGTGGTTTTCCGGGGTCGGGTGACGACGCGTTCTTCACCAACGCCGCCACGTACTCCGTAACGCTCACCGCCGATGTGCTGAACATCCAGAGCAACTTTTTTAGCAACGCCTCGAATACCACCGCGATCGTCACCCTGAACCTGAACACGCACGAACTCAACCCGACTTACGGCGGGACCAGCCCCGGCGCGTTTAACGTGGGCGATCAAACCGGCAGCGTGACGGTCGTTTACCTCGCCTCTTCCGCCGTTGCGGGGAAAGGGCTGGTCGTCCCGGGACGGATCGTTGTCGGGAGGTTCGGGAACGGCACCCTGTTCGTCACCAACGGCAATGTCTCCGTGGCCAACACGTTCTTGGCCTCTGCCGGCGGATGCGGGACCCTTGTGCTCAGCGGCCCGACTGTAGTCTGGAGCAACTTCAGCGCGCTGGCGATCGGCAACAACTCGAACAGTTTTGGCAGTGCGCTGGTGATCTCCAATTCGGCGCACATGGACGTGGCTAGTTCGCTTCGGGTGGGCTGCGGGGCCAGCGGCGGATCCAGTAACAACACGCTGTTGTTGGATTCGGGCGGCAAACTGACCACTCACTCGGGGCCCGTCACCATCGGCCACAGGTCGAGCGGTGCCGCCGGATCGTACAACAATACCGCCACCGTTCAAGGCGGCGCTGTGTGGGACAATCAAAACGTATCCTTGGTCATCGGCAGCGCGGACGGCGGTGCTGCCACGGGCAACGTGCTCACGGTCGGGGCCAGCGGTTTTGTCACCAACGTCTCCCAACTCATGGTTACGGCCACCAACACACTGAACTTGCTGGGCGGGTTGCTTGACGCGACCATGACCTGCACCGGCACGGTGCAGGGCTTTGGCACGGTGCTCGGCGACGCGACCATTGCGGATGGGGGCTTCCTGAGTCCGTTCAACTCACAGGGCGCGCTGGTTTTCTCCAACAGGCTGATCCTGGCCAGTACCGCGACGACCACTGTACAATTGGGCACCAACACCAATGCGACGGTGGCCAGGGGCGGCCTGACGCTGGGCGGCACGCTCAACATCACCGATGCCGGCGGGTTCGGGCCGGGCAACTACACGCTGTTCACGTACAGCGGCACGTTAACGGGCAGTGGTCTGACGATCGGCACGGTGCCGAACACGCGCCTGATCTACACGATCGACACCACCAGCACGCCCTATCAAGTGAAACTCAACGTGATGACCGCGTTCCAGCAGTGGCAGTTGCACTACTTTAACAGCACCAACCTGGACATTTGCCCGCAAGCGGCGGGCAATGCAGATCCCGACGGGGACGGCATGAGCAACACCAACGAGTTCTTGACGGGCTTTAACCCGACCAACAGCGCGGCATACCTGCACGTCATCAGCATCGCCAACACGAACACCACAGACATTAACGTGATTTATCTGGGGGCCAATGGCGACAGCACCTGGTCGCCGGGCGTCCAGTCGCGCACCAACATCCTTGAGTACTCGACGGGCAACCCGGCCGACGGCAGCTACTCGAACAACTTCCTGAGCGCCGGCCAGACCAACATCCTCAGCGGAGGAACAGGACTCGGTACCGTCACCAACATGATGGATTCCGGCGGCGCGACCAACACACCGTCGCGATTCTACCGGGTCCGCGTGCTGGTGCCATGAACACTATTGGAGGAGCGCAGCCCCGAAGGCTTTCGGGGCTACGAAATAACACCCAAGTTTGATTTCGGCCTCCCGTCTCACAAGTCATACGTTTCACGGCTTCTTGCGCGTAACAGCCGTCCCTTCGCTTTTCCTAATCCCCCCCTCCCGCCTCGCGCCCTTCGCGCCCATCCCCACGAGGCAACCTCGTGCTGCATCGTCCCCTCAGCGATGCAGCACAGACAGATCCCAACCTCTGCGCCCCTGCGTCTTTTACCCCGATTCCTTATCGGGGCTGCGTGAGGCAATCCCTCCTCCTCGTGCCTCTTCCCCGTTTGCGTCCCTTGCGCCTTTTTGTGGCCAACCTTCGCGTCTTCCTTCCCCCCCCCCGAGCGTTCGAGCTTTCGGGCTCACGTCTCACAAGTCATAAGTTTCACGGCTTCTTGCGCGTAAAGCCGTCCCTTCGCTTCTCCTAATCCCCGCCCCGCTGTCGTTCGATCTCCTGTCTCCCCGCTCCGAGGTTTACCACGCTTGCCACGTTTTACGTGGTTCTACGTGGCGTCTTCGGAGCTGTCTTCTTTCCCATTGTTCACAACCGACCCAGGAGAATCAACACGAGCAGAATCACGACTACCAGTCCAAGCCCGCCGCTCGGATAGTAACCCCAATTCCTGCTGTGGGGCCAGGTGGGCAATGCGCCTACGAGGAAGAGAATTAGCACGATCAATAGGATTAAACCCATACTGTTGCTCCTTTTATCTGTTACTGACGGTAAACTACGCTAAGAGCTGACCCGCTTTCCATGGGGTGAACACCCCACCCAGTAAACGGCTCACTTCGCTTTTCCTAATCCCCCCCCTCCCGCCTCCCCTTTGCGTCCCTTCTGTCCCTTATGTCCCTTGCGCCGTTTGTGGTGAATTCGAATCCCCGCCTCTTCTGTCTCCTGTCTCCCTGCCCCGAATCTTTACCACGTTTCACGTGGCTTTTCGGGGGGTGCAGGTTCAGAACATCGGTAACACATTAGGTTCAGGACATAGGTAACACTTAAACGAGGAGCCTGAAGCGGATACGCTGCGGGATGCCTTGGAAAGAATATCGACCTATGGATCAGCGG
>JBEKYJ010000046.1:0-21611 GCA_049511095.1 Verrucomicrobiia bacterium | reverse complement strand
GTCGCCTGGAGGCGCTTCAGTTGAAGCGCCTCCAGCGCGCCGCGTTCCATGGTTTCGGCCTTCTCGTCCCAGAACACGATCATTTCCGATGGAGTTTAAAAGGTGAACGTCATCTCAGCACGCAGGAAGGTCATCACGTCTTCATGGGCATAGTAATCGCCCATCCAGACGAATTCGGCCCAAAGATGACCACTGATGCGCTTGTTGAACTGGTGTTTCAAAACGGTTTGCAGATAGTGACCGCGGAAATGGCCGTTGTCGGTGAACAAAGTGGGCGCCATGGCACGGGTCGGCGTATCTTCGGGGGCGATCAGCGCATTGTACGTGGCGCTGAACGTTGTGTCTTTGATTGGCGATAAGCTCCAGTTCGCCCCAACGCGCATGATGTTGTTCAACTGCGCAAACTTGCCGCTGGTTTCATTGGGGTAGGAGTAGATGTAGAGTTCGCTCCAACGGGGCCAGCGTCCCCAGAGGATGTCGAACATCTCGTCCTTGCCGGTCGTTTTCGGATCGTCACCCGAGAGGTACTCGAAGATGAGGCTGGCTTGATTGTTCATTGGGTCTTTGAAGAGATAGCTGAGACTGGAGTTAACCCCGAATGCATCGATGCCCCTGTTCACGGAACTCCCCAAATCATCATGGAGGAGCGTCGGATCATCCTTATGCCCGAATTGGTAAGCCCCTTCCGTTGAGTACTTCCAGTGTTCAAAGGGGTTTCCGGTCACCTTACCGCCAACTGTATAGATGTCCGCGTTGTCACCGATCGTAAGGAGGTCGGTATGCACGCGGTTGTCGTTCTTGTAGATGAAATAGCCGTCGATCTCGGTATTCTCGATCGATTTGTTGTACCCGTAGAAGATCACTCCTTGTTCAGTCTGCTCGGTCAACCAATAAGGCGCATTTCCCGTGACGGATGGAGAGGGATGACGATTCAGACTGGATCGGCCAATGGCCGGAATCCACTCGTCGGGCAGGGCGTTCTGGTAAATGTAGATCACGTCGAACTTGGTCTGGATATCCTTGACATCGCAGGTCAGCCGGATGCTGTCGAAGAACGTGGTCCATGAACCATCATAAGGAGTGCCATCCAACACCAGCCACCAGTTCAACGGATCACCCAACTGAATGTCCTGGCGTCCCGCCGTGATCGACAGCGGGAGGTCGAAGGGGCTGGTCCATTTCACATTGGCGTTATCCAGGATCCCGTATCGGTCCTCCAGACCCTGCCCGTATCCAAATTGTTTGGCGAAGGATGGCTTCATCCAATCCCGTTCTTCCGCCGTCAGACGCGCATTCACACTGAGGTTGGTCACCGGCACAACCGAAACCCACAGGCGCTCCCGAAGCCGGAAATAATCCTGTTCGTTCCGCAAAGAACTCTTGTTCAATGTGAGGCTATTGTCGAAATACTCATTGCGCACCCGGAAATCGCCCCCCCAACGGAGCCAGTCGGTGGGGTTCTTGATCTCTTTGACGCAATCGTCAAACGTGCGGGGCTTCGCCATCTGCTCCGCACCGGAAGTGTCGGCCACCTTCGCTGGAGTTGTTGTTTGAGCCTGCGTGGTCGTCGCGACAAACGCGAACGCCAGCACCGCCGCCGCTACCGGGAGTGTTTTGGTTTTCATCACGGATTTTGTCCTTTCGTTGATTTGAAACTTCGGTTCAGGGTCTGGGGTTGGTTGACTGTTTCGCCGTCGCGGGCGGAAAACATTTTGCCAGATGCGCTTCATCCGGCGTCGGTGTCATCAGGCTCACGATCAGGATTACCAGCGCCGAGATCGGCAGGGCCACGAACAACGGATCCACCACCGGCCAGTTGGGCGCGTCGGCAAGGATGCTCTTCTTGACCAGGCCGATGACCTGGCATTCCGGCACTTTGATAAACGCCAGCCAGAACGTCGAGACCGCAAACCCGACGATCATCGAGGCGATGGCGCCGGCTTTGGTGACGCGTTTGAAGAACAAGCCGCCGATAAACGTCGGCAGGAACGTGCTGGCGCACAGCCCGAAGAAGATGGCCGTCGCCCGGGCGATGATGCTGACCACGACCTGTTCCTTCTTGGCGTAGTAGCCGAACGTTACCGCCAGCAACAAACCCAACAGGATGGCCACGCGCACGATGAAGATGGTGCGCGTGGAGCCGGCTTCGGGTTTGTGCCCGGCCAATTTCTCAAACACGTCGCGTCCCACCGCCGTGCCAAGCGTATGGAACTGGCTGGACAACGTGCTCATCGCCGCCGACAGCAGCGTCAACAGGAACACGAGGCCAAACCATTTCGGCATGGCCGTCGTGATGAACGTGGGGATGATCTGGTCGGACACGCCCTTGGCGTACACCACCGAAATGCTCCGTCCTTGGGCGGCCTGGTTCGGACCGATCTTGTCCGGCAGATACGGCTGCGTCTTGTCCAACACAACCGGCACGACGACGCCCTCCTTGACGACGCCGACGGTGTTGGTTTCCTTCGCCACCGGCAGCCATTTGCCGGCGGCATCAGTGACGACGGCTTGGACGTAGTTGGTGAGCGTCTTGCCGTCCTTGGCGGTTTCCTTGACGGCATCGAGCCAGTCGCCGCCGGGCGTCTTCCTCATCACTTGCAGGAGAGCGTGGTTCTTCTCGGCGTTGACCACTTTCAGGACGCGGCCTTGGAACAGCGGGCCGTGTTGAGCGAAGAAAGCGTTGGAGAGCGCGCCGGTCATAAACGCCACACCGGTCATCGCGAGGATGAACACGCCGCCAATGCCAACGGCGCGGTTTAACTCGCGTTTACTCTTCACGGTCATGAACCGCACCGCCAGTTGGGGTTGCGCGAGCACGCCGATGCCGACGCCCATCACAATCGTCGAAACCACGATCCACCAGAGATTGTACTTGGTGTTGCCGAACCCGAACTCCGGCATGGCCGTCCAGCCCCGGTGCCCGATGGCCGTCAACGTCGGCGGCGCCAGATCTTTCAGGTCTGTCAGTGCTTGGTGGCCGGTGGCGACGCCACCCACCTTGGCGTAGGTGTAGATCATCAACGTGGCCATGCCCACGAACATGATGACGCCTTGCATCGCGTCGGTGTACATCACGCCCTTCAGTCCGCCGTAGAACACGTACGCCGCCACGATCACGGCGAAGATCAGCAGAGCGGCGTTATAGTCCATCTGGAACGCCGTGCTGAGGAACTCTGTGCCGCCAATCAACACCGCCGCGCCGTACAACGGCATGAACAGCGCAATCACCAGTCCGGCAAAAACCTGGATGAACGTGCTCTGGTACCGGCGCCCGAGCAACTCGGGGAACGTGTGTGCGTCCAGTCGGTGGCCGATCCGCCGGGTCGGTTCGCCGAGGAAAATGAACGCGATGAAGATGCCGACAAAGATGTTGCAGAACGTCAGCCACAACAGGCTCATCCCGAACATCCCGGCCACGCCGCCAAAACCGACAATGGCGCTGGTCGAAATGAATGTCGCCCCGTAGCTCAAGGCCATGATGAACGGATGCGCCTTGCGCCCCGCCACGAGATAGTCGGTGGTGGACTTGGTGCCGCGGTAGCCCAACCAGCCGAGGTACGCGGTCAGAAACAGGTAGAGCAGAACGACGCTGATATCCAACAGATTGACCTGTGCCAGTATCATGATGGTTCTCCTTTCACGGGAACTCCCGGCCTCAGACGTCCTCCTCCACCTTGTCCTCTTTCTTGGCCCACTTCACGTCGTCAGGCTCGACGGTTTCATCACCGCGATTCCAGTTGCGCCACCCATACACGACGCACAACAACGTGCTGGCGAGGCATAGCAGGTACGCCAGCGCGACGATGGGATCTTGAATGCCTAGCATGTGACACCTTTCCTTTCTTCGCCCGCTCGGTTGGCAGGTTCAATCTTGTGGGTGATGGGAAAACATTTTGCCAGATGCGCCTCGTCCGGCGGCGATGTAAGAAAGCTGACAACGGGCATCACCAGCATCGGCACGAGCATCGCAATCGCGCCCGCGACGGGAATGTGCGGCTTGCCCCAGAAGCAGAACAAGCCGACCGCCGTGCCGACTCCGGAAATCATGCCGGCATAGGCACCGGCCTTGGTCGCCCGCCGCCAAAAGAGGCCGTAGAGGTACGGGGCGAGAAACGCGCCGCTCAGCGCGCCCCAGGCGATCACCATCAGGTTCACAATCACGTCTACTTTGCTCACCGCAATCAGGAGCGACAGGGCCACGAACACGGCGCAGAGCACGCGCATCAACAGCATGATTTGCTTTTGCTTCTCCTTGCGCTTGACGGAGGCGCCGTAGATGTCGATGGCGATGGCCGAACTGCTCACCAGCACCAGCGACGAGAGGCTCGACATCGACGCCGAAAAGACCATCAGCAGAATCACCAGCACCAGCCATTGGGGCACATAGGTGGTGATAAAAAACGGCATAAGCAGATCGAGGTTGGGTTTCTTCGTTGCCGCGTCCACGATGGGAGCCAGGTCGGTCTTGGGGTTGGCGAAAAACAAATGTGTCAAGGCCCCGCTGTAGTAGGCGCCGAAGGACATGAACAAGGCGAAGATCGTGGCGATGATCATCGCGCGGTTCACATCGGCTTTGCTGCGAATGGAATAAAACTTCTGCACCATCTGCGGCAGCGCCCACGGGCCGAAGCTGGTGATGAGTACCAACGACCATAACGTCACCCAACCGGGGAAGGGAGGTCCCGTGGGCGGCGGCGGCGCGCTCAGGGCTGGCATGTGTTTCGGATCCAACAATGCGGCAAAGGTCGCACCCAGCCCGCCCTTCATCGCCGCCAGCAAGAGCACCATCGTCACGACGCCCAGAAACTCGACGATCCCCCGGATAAAATCGCTCACCGCGACGGCGAAGTAGCCGCCCATCACAAGATAAACACCCGTCAATACCGCGAGAAAGATGAGCGCCTGATTGTATTGCAGCCCGAGCGTTTTCTGGAAAAGATAACTCAGCCCCATGTAAACCGAAGCCGAATAGGGCACGAGAAAAACGAAGACCACGAGCGCCGCGATGATCTGCAACGGCATGCTGTCGTACCGCGCCCGGAGAAATTCGGGCATGGTGAGCGCATTGAGCCGGGCGGTCATTTCACGGGTGCGTCCGGCGAGGACCAACCAGGCCAGCAGCGTGCCGACAAACGTGTTGCCGAGCACAATCCACATCGTCTGGATGCCGAAACCCCAACCGAGTCGGCCGGCATAACCAATGAACAACACCGAGGAAAAATAGGTGGTTCCATAGGCGAATGCGCTCATCCAGGGTCCGAGCGTGCGCCCACCGAGGAAGAAGTCGCCGACGTTCTTGGTGCGTTTCATGCACCAATACCCGACGGCCAACATTACTCCCACGTACAAAACGACCAGTCCGGAATAAATCAGTGGGTTCATGGTTTCTCAATCCGGTCCGGTGATGTCGCTTCGTCCTTAATCAGTTGCCATTCAGGCCATGTTCGAGCCTTCAACCGAGATTTCCCATATGACTTGGGCCCCGCGACTATCGCGGACCATTCGTTCGAGAGCGCCGCAAAGGTGACATCTGTAATGGTGGGTAGGCCATTTTTGAGATTTGAACATCTCCATACGCAATGCCTCACATTCGGCTTTGCTGCAGAACTCCTAGCCTCGCGCAGACGGGACCTCTTAGGGCCGGGGAGCGGCCCCCAAACAGGGTGATTGGGCTTATACCCCTGCGGGTATCGGGACCGCAAGACCTTTCTGTGACGCCCCTGTTCGCTGGGATTGATCAGGGTAGGAACGTGATGTATTGGGTCACACCATCGACGAATTCGGGGCGGTAATAAATTCCGTTGAATTGGTAGGCTGCGCCGCCGTTGACGGCCACCTGCACGGCTCCGGGCGGGAGTTCCGGAACGGCAACGCCGATCGGCGCCGGCGCGACGACGTAGCCGCCGTCCTGCTGCACATAGAATGCGCCACCGGCATAGTAGTACGTCTGGTTTCCGGCTTCGACGACGATCGCGCCATCGGGCGGTTGCGGGACATCCGCGCCGACTGGGGGGTAAACTTCCTGATAGCCATTGTCGGCTTGCTGGTAGTAGAGGCCATCGTCGTAGTAGTAGGGCGAACCATTCACCATGAGCGATACATAGCCCACGGGCAGAACGTTGAACCGCGCGCCATACCTGAAATTATGCCAGAACCGCGGACGGTGGATATCCACCTCCACGTCGTGATGCACGAAGACATCGTGGTGGCTGTCGAAACCATGAGTCACCTGAACGGGTCGTTGGACGACATGCGTATCCACGTGGCGGATGCTCCCATGGTTGACTCGGTCGACGACGGGCTGGCTGCGTTGCACGAGGGCGCGCGCGGGTTCGCTTCGCGGCGCGGGCTCGGCCCGCTGGGACAACTGCTGGCGTTGTTGTGCGTAGAGGAGCGGCAGCGCGGCCAAAAGGGCCGCGAAGCCGACCACGATTTTTCCGGTCGAAACGGTGTTGGCAAATCTCATGGTTATTTGCCCTCTTTGTTGTGCGTTTGATTTTCGGCTTTGATCTCGTTCACGTCGATCTTGGAGGCCCCCGCTGGCGGCTCGAAGGTGAAGAGGAAGTCCGGCAATTTCGTTTGAAAATCCCAGTTGGAGAAAATCGCCGTGTATTCCGGCGTGCCTTCCTCGTCCTTGTAGGTGATGACGATTTTGCGCGGGACGGGCCTGGCGCCATCCTCGATCCAGATCTGCCAATCGACGGCGCCCAAGGAGAAGGCGAGGTGTTCGCAAGGAGTGCCCAGGACCGTCACCGGCCCAAGGTCGCGTCCCGTAACGATCTTCTGCATGGCGCTTTGATAGGGATCGCTGACGACCAGGTCCTCGAGCGGCATGGCGATTCCGAAGCGCTCGCTGGCGGTGTCCAGCGCCTGGTCGAGTGAAGCGGGCGCGGGAATGTTCCCGTAGAAATTCTGCACGCGGTTCAGGAGGGTGATCGACTTGCCATCATAGAACAGTTCGCGGTTACGACGCGTGGAATGCACCTCCGCGTGGAACCGGTCGGGACGGCGGACTTGCAGGCCAATGGTTCGACCAACCTGGATTTGCTGTCCGGAGCCCAGTTGCGCGTCCTGCCAGACTTCCGCATTCACCGAGAAGAAGGGAGCCTGGGCCAGATAATCACCCATGCGCTTCAGCAGTTTGTCCGCTGACGGCTCGACGACGGGCTTGGCGTCCGTCGGCTTCACGTCCGCCGCTCGCGCGGACAGGGCCCAAAGACCCGCCAAGGCGCAGGCGGCGAAAAACGGGCGCAGCCTTTGGGTGGTGAGTTGGATTGTTCGGCTTGGTTCTTTCATAGGGCCCTCCATTAGCGAACGTGCACAACGAGACGCACTATAGTTCAGCAGTTGTTTTTTTCAATGTGTTTAAAATCGGGAGCCGTAGCGCCACTCAGCGCCGGCATTGGCGCAAACCCGTCGAAATGGGGGGTTGGCCCCGACGACGTGTATTTTCCGTCTTGTTTGGCTGGAGTTCCTCCATCGGAAGTAGCAAACTCATGGTGTCCGACATCCGTTTGCCAGCGACCATAACGACAACAGAACGCGCGATGAGCCTTGGGGAATTCCAGCGGCAGCTCGATCTTGCGGAAAAAGCCAGACGCGAGAAAGTCGCCGTCATGGAACAATTGCGGCAGACCATCATCAATGAGGTTTGCCGTTTTGCACTCGATTGGGGCAAGAAACGCGCGGAGAAAATCTGTGAAGAGAGTCCCGACCTGATTCTGGCCTTGGGGATGACGGGACTTAAAGCCCTGAAGAATGATCTTCGCAAACTTGACGCAAGCATTCCGATGATTGTCGCGGAGTGCCTGGGCGGGGAGCAGTACTGGCCGGACTGCACGCTTCCTGACGCGCGACCACGAGACGCGTGGGTCGCCTCCAATTTGAAGGAGAGTTTCACCAAGGAGTTTCAGACCCAGTTGCGCTGCGTTCTTGGGGCGATCGGCAACGTTCTTATCGAGCACAACGTCGTTCGTGTTGAAGACCCCAAAGTCCCCGAATGGGAGAAGTGGGCGGACGGTCACGTTCAGTACGCGGGTACGATCAACGAATCGGAAGCGCTCCGTCAGGCCGTCGAGAACTATTGCGCGGAAATCAAGGACCTCGTCGAGATCACTTCCAGCGTGATGGAAGCACGGTACAAGAAGACCCAGGCAGAAGCCAGGTCCCTGTGGGATCAGGTCGGTTGACATAGTGGATTTAGGACGGCGTTATTGACGGCGTTGGCGCAAGCCGTCACTCAGGAGATTGAAGGCCAGCACGGTCCAGGTGATGGCCAGGCCGGGAGCGATGCACAGCCAGGGCGCGATGCGGAACGCGCTCTGTTCCTCGCGCAGCATCATGCCCCACTCCGGCACATCGGGCTGCCCTGACAATCCGAGGAACGCCAACCCGGCAGCTTCCAACACCGCGCTGCCGAGCGTCAATGTCGTCAGTACCAGAATCAGTCCCGCGCAATTCGGCAGGATCTCCGTCACGGCGATCCGCCAGCGACCCGCGCCTGTGGCCTGCGCCGCCAGCACGTATTCCTTCGCGTTCTCCGACACAAATGCCGCGCGCACCTGCCGCACGACCGTGGGCAGTCCCGCGATGCCGACCGCAATCGCCACGCTGGTTGGCGACGGAGCGAGGATCGTCAGTGCCACCAACCCTAGCAGCACCGACGGAAACGCCAACAGGAAATCCGTCACATGACTGACGATCCCGTCAAACCAACCGCGCAGCGCGCCCGCCGCCGCTCCAAACACCGTGCCCAAAATCACCGCAATCGCCGTCGCGCCGAGCGCCACACCCAGTGTGGCCCGCGCGCCGTACAGCATCCGTGTCAACATGTCGCGGCCGACACCGTCCACACCCACCCAGTGCGCCCACGACGGCGGCGTGAGTGTCAGGTCGCGATAGAGTTGCTCGGTCGGCCCGTGCGGGGAGACCGCGCCCGCCAGTGCCGCCGCCAAAACGATGACGGTGAGCATCGACGAGCCGATCCAAAGAAGTGGGTTCCTGTGTTTCATTGTCGGAGTTTCGGGTCGAGCACGTAGTGCAGGGCGTCCACCACGAAATTCGCCGCCATCACCATCGCCACCAGCACCAGTAATGCGCCTTGAATCGCCGGGTAATCCCGCGACAGCACCGCCGTGGCGATATAACGTCCGATCCCCGGCCACGCGAACACTGTCTCCGTCAACACCGCCCCGCCGAGCAGATACGCAAACTCCACGCCGATCATGGTCACGATGGGCACCAACGCCGCCCGTAGCGCGTGGCGATACAGCACCGTGCGTTCGGTCGCGCCCTTTGCGTGGGCCGTGCGAATGAAATCCTGCCCGAGCGTTTCCAGCACCGCCGTCCGCGTCACCCGCGCCACGAATGCCGCGGGAATCGTCGCCAGCACCAGCGCCGGCAGGATGAGATGATCGATCCCACCCCGCTCGCCCGCCGGCAACCAACCCAGCTCCAGCGAGAACAGCAGCATCGCCAGCAGTCCCAACCAAAACACCGGCACGCTCAGCCCGACGAGGCTCACGGTCGTGCCCAGCGCATCCTTCCATGTTCCCGCGTGACGCGCGCAGAAGATGCCGAGCCACACACCCGCTATCGTGGCGAGCGCCAGCGCGACCATCGAAAGCTCGATCGTCGCCGGCCACGTCCGCGCCAAATCCTCCTTCACATCGCGCCCCGTGACAATCGATTCGCCGAAGCTCCCGCGACCGATCACGCTGCTCATCCACCGCCAGTATTGGACCGGCAGCGGTCGATCCAGTCCCAATCGCGTGCGAATTGCCGCAAGTCGCTCCGGCGTCGGATTCTTCAACAACAACGTCGCGGGATCGCCCGGCACCGCCCGCACGAGCAGGAATACCGCGATGCTGGCGAAGAACAACGCTACCGCCAACGACCCGATTCGCCGCAGGAAGAACGCGTTCATGCCCGTAACCTTAAAATGTCACCAGACACTTGTCGAGATTCACCCCGCCGTTGCTTTTTGTAGGGCGCGATGCCTGTCGTGTAGGTATCGCGCCGCGTCGTTGGGCCGTCGCATTCGGTTGGATCCTTCTCGGACTAGCCCGGCTTCGGCCCGTCTCGAAGCCATCCGGTGCCTTAAACTGGGTTCGTTCGTGCGTAAAATCACCCTCCCGGCGTTGTTTTCCAGGGTTTATTTCCTGTTTTTTTCCTCGTTTCTGCAAAACGAACCCAACTCGTATTTTTCCCCAACCTGTTCATTCCAAAATGCTTCCACATTTTTCAGTTGGGTTCGTTTGGTAAAAAACACCCTTTTTTGGAAAGTCCCGTGCCAACCCGCTGGGAGCGGCAAGCCGAGCCGTGGGAGCGGCAAGCCGAGTCAGACGGAGCCGAGCGTAGCACTAGCGGAGCGAGACGCCATATCGGGCGAACGCACGATAGGGCAAACGCGACCGGCTGTGCCGAGGTCGCAAAACCGTCGCCAATAAGACCGGCAGTTCTTTCAAAGAACTGGTGGGATTATACCAGCCCCGGAACACCGCGTCCAGTAAAAATATCGATTCTCGATAGCGGAGTCCTCGCCACGTTCCACGTGGTGACGACACGCCGCACGCCGTACTCCCGCGGCAATCGCCGACGGATCGCCGTCCCGCCCGCCGCCTGCCCTGAGCAACGTCGAAGGGCTCTCCCCTCCTTGGAGGGGCTAGGGGTGGGTTTCCCCAATCCACGAATGCTTCCGTGCCGCGCCACGACGCCTGAATAGTATGACAGAGCCAATAGAATCCTACCGATTTACTGTTGACTTACTTTATGTCATCGAGTATGATTATGAACGATGAAGACAACACACAAGACCGATACCATCCGGTTTACCGTGAAGGGGCAGGTGGTGATTCCGCGCTGGCTCCGCAAGGAGTTCGACATCGAAGAAGGCACGCGCGCCCTCGTGCAGGCGACCGCCCAGGGGATTCTGCTCAAGCCGGTCACCGCCGCCCGCATCCATCGACTCCGCGGGATCCTCAAGCGCAAGCCGGGCGAGAAGACCCTCGCGCAGGAGTGGGCCGAGCACAAGGCGGAGGAAAAAGCGTTGGAGGACGCCAAGTATGCCCGCCTCACCGGTTCTCGATAGTTTTGCCCTGCTCAGCTATCTCCGGGACGAGCCGGGCGGCGAGAAGGTGGCCGCCCTGCTGGAGAAAGCGGCTCAGCGGGAACAGCCTCTGCACATGACGGAGGTCAACTACGCCGAGACCCAGTACATCATTCGCCGCAAGGATGGCGAAGCCGCGTGGCGGGTGGTCGCAGGCGAATTGGCGGCCCTGCCCATCGAATTTCACGCCGCCGACCGTCGGCTGGCCGACTTGGCGGCTGATTTCAAGACCCGGTTCAAACTCAGCTTGGCCGACGCTTTCGCCGCCGCCCTCGCGAAAATCCGAAACGCTGAACTCATCACCGGCGATCAGGAATTCAAAGAGATCGAGAGCGAAATCAAAATCGGCTGGCTGAAATAACAACGACGGTGGACCTGTTACGCCATAGACGAGCCGAAGGCGGCCCGACCTGACTTAAACGAAGGATTGTCGAACCGTCTCTGCCTGACTACACTCCGCGCAAAGGCCAACGCTGAATTGGCATAAACGAGATGAGGCGGTGCGGGCGACGACACGCGAGCCGTACCGGCTGCTGGAGCCGGTGGTGGGTTGTCGCACGGCGACGCGGTCAGCGAGAACGTGCTTATTCAGGGCAACAACCCCGACTTCCTCCAAGACCGGCGGTGAAAGGAAGATTGGTTTGTGTGTGTTGGCAACATGAGTTAACGTGAAATCGCATGGCACCGCACAGCTATAAAGTTATCTCTTTGTTTTCAGGAGGAATGGGCCTCGACATAGGCTTGGAAAGAACTGGGCGGTTCGAGGTGCTTGCGTGTGTTGAGAGTGAAGAGGCATTCGCACGTACAATCGAATTGAACACGATTGCTGGCCGGCTCACACGGCGCCCGGTGGTCTTCAATCGCGATGTTTCGCTTCTTCAGCCAAGCGAGTTGCTAGCTGCCGCTGGCGTCCAACCGGGCGAGCTAGATCTGTTGGTGGGGGGACCACCCTGTCAGTCGTTTAGTACAGCAGGGAAACGCGGCACGGTTCAGGACCACCGCGGAACTTTACTCTGGCAATTCCTCCGGTACGTGCAGGCGCTCAGGCCGAAGTTCTTCTTAATGGAAAATGTTCGTGGATTACTGTCAGCGGCACTACGCCATCGTCCTATTGCTCAGCGGCCAGACAAAGGAGGCACATCGCTTCAACCCGAGGAGCGCCCCGGATCGGTAGTTCGTGCGTTTGCCGAAGACCTGCAGCGTTTTTCAGGCGCGCCTTACCATATGGATTGTTTTGAGGTCAATGCGGTAAACTATGGCGCGCCACAATTACGAGAGCGCGCGTTGTTTATCGGCAACCGTTTCAACGCAGCGGTTGAGTTTCCCAGTCCAACTCACGCAGCCCCGAACGATAGGAGTGGCGACCTTAATCTCACCCTGTTTGACGAACGTCGGGACAAGACCCAACCTTGGCGAACACTCCTCGACGCGATTGGTCGCCTCAAAGAAACGAATCCAGTCATCATGGACTTCAGCCCACGAAAGAAGCGTTATCTGGCAATGGTTCCTCCTGGTTCCAATTGGAGGAGTCTTCCTTTGGACGTTCAACGTGAATCGATGGGCAAGGCTTGGTTTGCGAAGGGAGGACGTTCAGGTTGGTGGAGACGGCTAAGTTTTGACCTGCCGTGCCCCACTTTGGTTACGATGCCCAATCATGCCGGGACTGCGCTGTGCCACCCCGTTGAGACGCGAGCCCTTACTCTGAAGGAATATGCCTGCATCCAAGAATTCCCTGACGAGTGGGAGTTTTGTGGAACGCCCGCACAGCAGTACGCGCAAGTGGGAAATGCGGTTCCTGTTCGGCTTGGGCAAGTCGCAGGAGAGGTGATTGCGGACAACCTGGATTCTCTCGCGAACAGGGGATTCCACCCTTATTCGGAAACTCCTAGCGCATATCGAATCGTCTACGTGCAATCTCACGTCCGAACCCGGCGGTGGTTTAAAAACGGTAAGACGATTCTTTGGGACGAGAATCAAGACGAGGGCAATTCTCGTTACGGTCAGCCGAAAACAAAGAGAAAGAGCAAGACACTAATCACACATTAACCATGCTCGTAAGACGAAATCAGAATCTGCTGTACGATGTGCTTAAAGCGCCAGCCCACCCCTATCGGCCAGAAGAACTTGCCAAACTGTTTGCTTTCGTGCAGCAGGAACGGGTCGACAAACTGGCGAATGTCTTGGCGGACTATATCAAGACGAATCTTCCTGAGGCCATTGAAAAGCGGGAGAGCTTGGCTGATTACCGCACAAATCCTTATGTCACCCTCACTGCGGCAAATGTTACAGGGCTTTCCGATCCTGACCGCTTCGCCAAATTTCTTTTCGACAGCAAGCTTTACGCGGGGCTCGAGACCTCCTTCGGGAAGTCGATCGAAGACGTGGTCATCGGGACATACCCTTTAGTTGGCACGAAGAAGTGGGTTGCGCCGCCTGAGAAGATTGCTGAAGCCAAATCGCTTTCGGGCTTATCACGCGAAGACAAGGCTCGAAAGCGGCGAACATCAATTTGGCGCGAAGTTGACAAGTCGTGCGTTTTTGGCACACGTCGAATCCTGATGTTGATCAAGAGTGGACCTAACTGCATCAACGACACTCAAGTTCAAGCGATGACAGATGCCATTGCCGATAACTATAGGAAATGGCTCTCGGAGACAAAGAAGACGTACCCGAAAGTAACGGAACTTGATGTTGTCGTCGGCTTGACGTACGGGACCGAGCGAACCACAAACAACAAGGAGAACCAGATCCTCGTAAAACTTCTGGAATCAGGTTTCGTTGAGGAGAGTAGGGCTAGCCGCCCCGGTGTTTTAGTGGCGAAGGGTAGGAAGCCCGTTCGTGTTTACCGGTGCGTTGGTTCAGGGTTTTGGGCGGTCATCGGAAATCCCGTAGCGCCTAGAAAGGCTGAGTTCACTTTCCTCGAAGTCCTGTTAGCTTTAGCCAAAGCACTGAAGTTAACGGTCGAACAAGCAGACATGGAGACGCGAATCAACCTTAAGCTCAAGCAACTGGCTCTTGCGCTTTCGGACATGACGTTGCCAAAGAATGCCCTTCCGAAATGGGTGGGATCGTCCTTCTCCGATACAGAGATGTTTTGGCTCGCCACCGCGTTGAGCGCGTTCTACGACCAAGGAATATAGACGGTGGAACGTATTCTGCGGAGCAAGCTCCTGCGTGGCAGGTTTGTTGGCGTCACCCTTAAGCAATCCCGTAGAATGCGGGCTGTAAGAGGGCGTGGAAATAAATCAACTGAGCTTCGATTACGGCTTGCGTTGGTTCGATCTGGCTTGAAAGGCTGGTGCATTGGACCCAAGCAAGTTCCGGGGCGCCCGGACTTTTATTTCCCAGAAGCCAAGGTTGCTGTGTTCGTGGATGGTTGCTTCTGGCATGGGTGTTGGCGTTGTGGTCACTATCCGGCGAAAAACTCGGCTTTCTGGAAAGCGAAGATTCAGAGGAATCGTCTACGTGACAGACGAATGAGCCAGAAGCTTCGACGGTCAGGCATGGCGGTGGTTCGATTCTGGGAGCACGAGTTGGGTGAAAGCCTCGAAGAGTGCATTCATATTGTCAACTGCGTGCTGCGACGCGAGACAAGAAGAATCCGATGATCGAACAGCACCGTCCCCATGCCTAACTGGTGGGCGTGGGTCGGCCTGCCAAATTAGGACACCGCCTTTGCCTCGCGCGGTGTTTGACGCGATGGGCTGGGGTGGTGTACTCTGGCTGTCCCGTTTGGGTTGGAGAATACTATGAACACACCGACACGCTTTACGCTGACGCAAGCCGAGATCCCGACGCACTGGTACAACGTTCTGTCCGATGTTCCGGAACCGTTGCCGCCGCCGTTGCATCCGGGCACGAAACAGCCCGTCACGCTGCAGGACATGACGGCGATCTTCCCCGAGAACCTCGTCGCCCAGGAAATGACGTCCGAGCGATACGTCGAGATCCCGGAACCGGTCCGGCAGATGTACGCGTTGTGGCGGCCGACGCCGCTGCTGCGCGCGGTGCGGCTCGAAAAGGCGCTGCAGACGCCCGCCCACATCTATTTCAAGTACGAAGGCGACAACCCCGCCGGCAGTCACAAGCCGAACACCGCCGTCGCGCAAGCGTACTACAACAAGGAGGCGGGCACGAAGCGGATCGCGACGGAAACCGGCGCAGGACAATGGGGTTCGGCGTTGGCGATGGCGTGCAAGTTATTCGGGCTGGAATGCATTGTGTACATGGTCAAGGTCAGCTACCACCAGAAGCCGTATCGCCGGTTGCTGATGCACACGTGGGGCGCGACCGTTCACGGCAGCCCGAGTGGCTACACCGACTACGGCAGGAAACTGCTCAAGGAAGACCCCGAATGCCCCGGCAGCCTCGGCATCGCGATCAGCGAGGCGATCGAAGACACGGTCAAACACCCCGGCACGAAGTATTCGCTCGGGAGCGTGCTCAACCACGTGTGCATGCACCAGACCGTTATCGGCCAGGAAGCCATCAAGCAAATGGCCAACGCCGGCGAGGAACCGGACGTGGTGATCGGTTGCGTCGGGGGCGGCAGCAATTTTTCCGGGATCTCCTTCCCGTTCGTGCGCGGCAAGCTCGTCGACAAGAAGAAGACACGCATTGTCGCCGTCGAACCGTCCGTGTGCGCGTCGCTTACCAAGGGCGAACTCCGTTACGATTTCGGCGATACGGCGATGACCACGCCGCTGCTGTGGATGTACACGCTCGGCCACGATTTCATCCCGCCGCAGATTCACGCGGGCGGCCTGCGCTATCACGGCATGGCGCCGACTGTCAGCCACCTGCACAAACTCGGGCTGATCGACGCGATTTCGTACGACCAATCGAAGGTGTTCGAGGCCGCAGTGCTGTTTGCCCAGAACGAAGGCATCGTGCCCGCGCCCGAGTCAGCGCATGCCATTCGGGCGGCGATTGATGAGGCCATCCAGGCGCGCGACGAAGGCAAGAAACGCGTGATCTTGTTCAACCTCTCCGGCCACGGGCTGCTCGACCTCGCTTCGTATGAAGCCTACTTCGCCGGCAAACTGCACGATGAATAAAACGTCACGGCGAGATTGCAGGGTCGAGGCAAGCAAGTTGATTGACTTGCGCTCGTAAATGGCCTATGAACCGAACTCACGATGCGCGGTTTCTCACCCCAACCGCGTTGAGGGATTCAGCATGAATTGCTGTGCCGGGGTTTATCCCCTTATCTTTGGACGGAAAGGACTGTTCCCATGCCTGCGAGCACTTCCACTGCTCCCGCGATGACATTGCACACGCTGCCCGGCGATGACGTGCGCCAAATCATGTGGCGATTCAGCGACCGTTACGATTTGCAGATGCTCATCCAATCGTCGCGTCGCGTCGCGCGCGGCCCCGTGGCGCGAATGGTTGCCGAAGGCGGGCGCAATTCGCACGAATGGACCACCGGCAAAGCCGAATTGTTGAATGTGTTTGATGAAGCCGGAATCTCGTCCGTCTTCCTGGATCCCGAGCAGGGCGGGTTCATTGCAGGGCCGAAGAATCTGGCGATGGCACTGCTGGCCTTCGAGTTGTCGTGGGTGGACGGCGGCGCGGCCACGAGCAGCATGGCGGGCAATCTCGCGCTCGCGCCAATTCACGGACGCGGCACGCCGGAACAACGCGACACCTACATGCGGCGGGCGTGCCCCCCCAAGCCGGGTGAAACGCGCAAGATCTCGCGGGGCGCATTCGCGTTGACCGAGCCGCTCCCGTATGTCGGCGTGGAGACGGGATTACTCAACGGCAAGATCCGCGTTGCGGAATGGAAGGAAGGCAAGGAGCCCGTCCTGCAAGTCGACAAGCGCGGCCGCTTCATTACGAATATGGGGTTCGCGGATTTTGTCACCGCCGCAGTGGATTCCTCGGACGATCGCATCAAAGGCAGTTGCATGGTCATCCTGGAAGAGACGGATCCCGGGACGTTCGACCGCGGCGTGCCGACGCGCAAACTCGTCCACCAACTTTCCTCGACGCGTGACCCGGTGCTCAGCCTGCGCGTGCCCGCCAGTCGGATCATTGGTGGCTACAAGATCAAGGACGGCGTGATCGTGCCGAACTTCAGCCATGGCGAAGTCATCGAAGCCGTGTTCCGCCGCACGCGCGTGACGGTCGGGCTGATGACGGCGGCGAAACTGCTTTCCGCGGTCGAGCCGGTGATTCGCTATCAGCGCGGACGATTTCGCGGAGGCGATGCGGCAGCGCCCGGTTCCCCTCGCTACGAGCTTGGCTTGCAGATGAAGGAGGATGCGCTGCATCGGCTCGTGGACGTGTGGGCGACCGGCGAAGCGGCATCGTCGATCGGATTTGCCGCGGCGCGGCTGTTCGACGAACTGGATCCGCTGGAAATCAAGAAAGACGAGATTTTTGCGGCTCGGGGTATTGTCGGTGGACGCGCGCAGTTTCGCGCGCTGGCGGCCCTGGAGAAAGGCGCACTCGAATATGTGCGCTTGTCGAATCTTCCCGAAAATCGTCGCGGGGCGACGCCTGACGATGAGGCGAAGTCGGACCCGCTGTTGCGGTTCGCCGTTCTCGATTCACTGGCCAACGTGCTGTGCCCGGCCGTGAAACTTTGGAACACGGGCCACGGCGCCAACATGATGCGCGAGGCCGTCAGTCTCATGGGCGGCTACGGCATCACGGAAGATTGCCCCGGATTCCTCGGTCACAAATGGATGGATGCGCAGTTGGAGGCGACGTACGAAGGTCCCGAAGCCGTCCAGCGCCGGCAGCTTTCGATCACGATGACGAGCAAGTTGTTCCTCGCGCAATTCCGCAACTGGATCGGCGAGATGCGGGAAATTGCGGGACGACGGCCCGGCACCGGCGCGTGCACGATCGCGACCGCGATGCAACTGTGGCTGTGGACGCTGGAGCATTTGCAGAACGCCACTGATGCCAACGGCCACGAGTTGTATCACAGTAACCGGCAGGGCGTGACGTTTCCCCTGGCGGACGCGCTATGTTGGTTGCTCGCAGCGCGTTATTTCGTGCTCGACATCCTTGAACTGGAAGCCAAAGGCGCCGACAACCCGACCGTGGCGGAAGGGCTGCCCGGGCTGCTCACCTTCATGACGGACCTGTGCCATGTGCAAAGCGCGCGCGCCGCCGGCGAAGTCGGGCGGGTGTGCGCCGAGTTGGTGTTTGGGTACAACCGCCATCCCGCGTGGGATGACGCGGCGTGCGCCGCGTGTTTTGCTGCCGACGATCTCGACGCCCTCGAAGGTGTGATTCCCGGCATCGCCAGCAGCGCCCGTGCATACAGTGATGTGACCGAGGCGGGGCAGGAACATCCCGCGAAGGCTGGTCCGTGTGTGTGTTTCGATGGGATGGAGGCTTTCACGCGGTTGCGCGTGAAGCTGGATGGCTGCCTGACCGGCGCGCGTCTCGCCAAGGACCGGGCGGCCGAATCTCTCAGCCAGGTAATGATTCCCGAAGCACTGGATTATCCGATGTGAATGTCGTGCAATCTCAATTGCCGATTTGCCAAACTAAAGGAGACCGATCATGAAACGACTATGCCTCATTGCTGCTCTGTGTGGTGCCGTTGTGGGGTGGGCCATGCCCGCCAACGCGTATGACCTGCCGTCCGTGAATCTGGGTTTCACAAGTTTCCTCGATGGCGGTCCGCCCGCGGGCCCGGGGTTTTATTTCACCGAATACGGGCAGTGGTACACGTCGGACAGGTTCCTCGGCCAGAATGGTACCAAGTTGACGTTGCCGATCAACAGGCTCCAGGCATGGGTCAGCCTGTCGCAATTGATCTACCAGTCCAACCAGCCGGTCCTTCTCGGCGGCAAATGGGGACTCGACCTGATTCAACCGCTCGTGGCCTTCAACGTCACCCCACATGCCTCCACATCGTTTACCGAGAACGGCCCCGGCGACCTGCTCGTGGGCCCGTATCTTCAGTGGGATCCGATCATGGGACCCAACGGGCCGGTGTTTATGCACCGGTTTGAATTCCAGATGCTGGTGCCCACCGGTCGATATGACCCCGGCGCGTTGCTCAATGCTGGCAGCCACTTCTTCTCGATCGATCCATACTGGGCGGCCACGTGGTTCATCCAGCCGCGATGGACGGCTTCCTGGCGCGTTCATTATTTGTGGAATGACGAGAACGACAATCCCGGTGACGGACTCGACACGTCGCAAGCCGGTCAAGCCGTGCATCTCAACTTTGCCACCGACTACGAAGTGCTGGCGAAACATCTGCGGCTTGGAGTGAACGGTTACTACCTCAAGCAAGTCACCGACCTGAAACAAGACGGTGCGAATGTTCCCAATTCGCGGGAGCAGGTGGTGGGTATCGGGCCGGGTCTGGTCTGGCACATCTCGCAGAACGATCACATCTTCTTCAACGCGTACTACGAGTTTGCCGCGGAAAATCGGCCCGAAGGCGAGCGCTACAACCTTCGCTGGGTGCATCATTTCTAGTACATGACGACCGCGTTGGGCAGAACAGAGTCGATATTGATCGCGCTTTTTGTGTCGGTGGCGTGTCCACTGTCAACGTTTGTTTTGGCGTGGTGGGGTAGTGCGTTAGTGAACGCGCCAGAGAATGTCATCAAGTACTCGGCTCTAACCGGCCTGGGCTTGGGGCTGCTGCTGCTCGCTCGGCTGAAACGCTGGATGGACAGATTTTACTCCATGAGCGGTGTTCTCACCGTGTTGGCTTACCTGTTTTGGTCGGTCGTCGCGCTTGCCTTTTTGATGGGCCTGCCGATTGGGAACCTCATGCTGGGAGCACTGGCCGGTCTTTACATCGGCCGCAAAGCGTTTCATCAGGGCATGGCGGCTTCCTTGTTTCAAGATCAAGCCCGACGGGTTGGTTGGTTCACCGCGGCGGTGGTCGGCCTGATTTCCGTGGCGATGGGCCTGCTGGCGATCCAAGAGCGTGAAACAATGCAGGTGATTCTTGGACTTGTCGGCCTGAGCCGGTTGGCTGCGACAGTCGTTGGCCGCATCGTTCTGGTTGCGGTGGCCGTGCCGGTATTGATCACGATCCAGTACTGGCTGACCCGCGTCGGGGCCTCTTGGGGATTCAAAGTTGGCCGAGACGGCGCCGGCGCCTCACAGAACTGCTGAAAGTAACACGTGGTACTATTGAGAACCGATGACTGATTCTTTCGTTCCTGCCACCGCGCCGGCAATTGACCGCCAGAAAATGGACGTGGACATTGTCTGCGTCGGGTTTGGTCCGGCGACGGGCGGGTTTCTCACCACCTTGTCGCGCGGGTTGATGAATGCCGACGGCACGCCCAGGGTGGAAAGCGCGGTGATGCCCGGCGCGCCGCCGCAAGTCATCTGCTATGAACGCGCGGACGACATCGGGTTTAGTGTGTCGGGCGTGGTGACGCGGGCGCGGGGCATTCGGCAGACGTTTCCCGATCTGGACCCGGCGCAGATTCCGATGTGCGCGTCCGTGAAACAGGAGAAGGTTCTATATCTGCTGGACCCGATCGGGGTGAGTCGGCGGTCGGCGACGCTGCGGGCGGCGGACAAGTTCATCCGGACGTTCCAGAGGTTTTTACCGGTGGAGGCGGATGCGTTTGAGCTGCCCTACATTCCGCCCTATTTGCAGAAACACGGTGGGTTGGTGATGTCTATCGGGCAGTTCAACCAGTGGGTCGGGGCGCAATTGATGGGCGCGGGCACGGTGCAAATCTGGCCGAGTACCCCCGTTGCCAGGCCGTTGATCAAGGAGGATCGTCTCGTCGGTGTACAACTCGCCGATCAGGGGACGGATAAATTCGGCGCCGCCGAGGCGGGCTTCACGCCGGGCATGGACGTCCACGCGGCGCTGACGGTGGTTGGCGACGGACCCGTCGGACCCGTCGGACGACAGATCGACGAGCATTTCGGCATGCCCGCGGGTCGTCACAAGCGTGATTGGGCGGTCGGCATGAAGTTTGTCGTGAACCTGCCGGAGAGTTGTCCGCTGGAAGCCGGCACGGTGCTGCATACGCTAGGGTATCCTGAGCCGGAGATCTTCGGGTTCCTGTACGTTTACCCTGACCGCGTGGCGTCGCTCGGCATTTTCGTGCCGTCGTGGTTCGAGAGTCCAGTGCGCACAGCCTACCGTTATCTGCAACACTGGATGCTGCACCCGTACCTGTGGCGTTATCTCCAGGGTGGCACGCTGCGTTCCTGGGGCGCCAAAACGCTCGGCGAATCGGGTCGCCGCGGCGAACCGCATCTGGTGGGCGAGGGCTACGCCCGCATCGGCGAAGGATCGGGCAGCACGAATGTCCTGACCGGCAGCGGCGTGGACGAAGCGTGGGTCACCGGCGTGCAACTCGGTGAAGCGGTGTTGGAGTTGCTCGAACAGAAGAAGCCGTTCACGAAGAAGAATCTGGAAGCAACCTACGTGAGGCGGCGTCGAGCCAGTTGGGTGGAGGCGGAAGGTCGCGTGGCCGAACGGGCACGTGACGGGTTCCACCGCGGGGTCGTCACCGGCCTGATTGGCATGGCGTTGACGGGC
>JBEKYJ010000045.1:0-21902 GCA_049511095.1 Verrucomicrobiia bacterium | reverse complement strand
CGTCCAATGACTATCTAACGTTCGAGGTCATCAGCGGGGGCCGCCTGTTGGTCAACGACGTCTGGTATGAAGGCCCCGATGCCTCGACGTTTGCCCATGTCGCCGACAACAGCATATTCACCGTGTCCAACTCACGGATGGCGCTGCCGCAGACTGGGTACTCGGTGCGCATCGACAACCTGAGCGGGAAAGCGTCGGTATTGAACTGCCAGCCCGACGCGCCGGTGGGCGTCCTCGGCACGGGCAACGGTACCGCGTGGGTGGCCGGCAACGAGAGCCATGGGCCGAGCAGTTACTTTACCGACACGTCCTCGGCGACGGGGGTGTTCAGTGACAACCGCTGGTACGATACCAGTTACGGTTCACGCTCGGTAGCCGATCAAGGCACGGCGGACGCCAATCTGGTGCGTAGTATGTTGGCCCACATGCGTACGGAGAAGCCGCTGTCTCAGCCGGATGTGCTGCCCAGTGGCGTGACCGACCTGCGGTTGTACCGCGTGTTCGTCGATAGCGCCGTCACCGATATCCACCTCTCGCGGTAGGGGTGTCGTCGGGCACGGTAGGCAGTCGGAGTATTTCCAAGAAGTAGACGAGTTCGATCGGGAGATGGCGGAGGTAAGGCACGAGCGTGTGTTGTTGATGACTGCGCGGAAATACCGTCACCAGGAGTTGATAACACGACTCGCTGCAAAAAGGTTATGGAAGGTGGCATTGATGAAAGCCCGAATGACTACAAGAAGCATTGTGTTCGGAGGTCTAATGATTGCCTCTCTCTGGGCGGCAATTGTCAGTATCAGCCGAGGTGACGTAACAGTCGCGAACTCCTCTGGCGTACGCGCGGGAATCAGCAGGATCGTGTACCGTCCAGCGGACAAGAGCATTGCGGTGGGTGTTACTGTGGTGGATCCCAGCGGCACGAACATAACCACGTTCGTGATTCAGCGAAGTTCTGATCTGAAATCATGGACGAATTACTCCGCAACAGCTATGGCTACCGGAAGCGTGGTCGGCGAAGTCAGTGACTTCACAGGCCCGACCAATCAGTTTTACCGGATACGACTCATTAACTTCTAGGTGTGATGAAAGACACCCAGACAACGGCAGTTATCCCCGTCAGGGTCCTGCGCCGGAGTGACGCTATTCGAGACCGATGGGGCGGAAGGGATACAGATGCGTGAACATGTAATAGAGATTTCCACTGAGGTCTTCCACATGCTTCAACAGCAGTCGCCGGGGTATGTATCGTGGGCTGAGGAGGAGCCCGGCCCGACGCAGAAGATTCTGGTTGGAGAGGATGTGTACGCAGAGTTTATTGACCGGGCAATCGCGCATCAGCAAACGCTCGACCAAGTTGTCCGCGAAGCTTGTACGAGGACCAGAAACCAGATTTTCTCTGGCGGTGGCTCCGGCGGCAATGCCGGGCGGATGAAAAAGACGAGGTGACAAAGTGGCCGACAATTTCGCAGATTTCTTCGGCTCGGTAATCACCGTCACCAACACCATCGGCGCAACCAACAAACCCGCCCGCTACTGCCGCGTGCGATTGGTGCCATAGCGAGTCTCCCTACAACGACTCGATCTGCGGACGGCTGGCACGAGTTGCCCCACCGAATGCCGCGGTATTCAGCACGACTTGGACTCCGTGCCGGGCGGCGCAGTAAATAGCTATTCGACTATTCCTGTATCTGGTCATTCAGCGTGCACTGGTCGCGGATAAGTATTTTTACCTTACGGGATTGCAGTATCAAACACGCACAGGGTGCCGCACTTTCTAACCGCCCCTTACACCGGTGTGCGACGATGGGGCGAATGCGAGCGATAATAAACTTGTTCCCCGCTTCGCTTCTGGCACACGTGTTCGTTCTTGGTGGCCACCCACTCCGATCGAGCCAGAACCATCCCGACGAGCCCTCAAAATGTTTGCAGGATTGTTTGCCTGTTGAGGCAAACAATCGCAGGTCATGTCGATCCGGGTCAAATCCCAGCGAAAGCGGCATGAAGTGCATTTCGATCAATAAAAACGGGCCCGAAAAATCAATTTCAAGCCCGTTCAAATTGGTAGCGGGGGTGGGATTTGAACCCACGACCTTCAGGTTATGAGCCGACAGAGGCGGAAGAGCGCGAAGCTCTTTCCATCCTGCAAATCAGTCCCGAGGATATTCGATGTGCTTACTGCGGGGATAAATCCACGGAGTGGGACCACTTTCGCCCTATCATTAGGAACAAAGAGCCTACCGGCTACATTACCGAAATAGCGAATCTTGTTCCAAGCTGTGGTAAGTGCAATCAATCTAAGGGAAAATCTGACTGGCGCACCTGGATGGAAGGCAATGCAAAACTATCGCCCAAAACCCGCAGTGTTCCTGATCTTAAAGACCGTGTAACCAGGCTTCAAGCCTACGAAGCTTGGCACCAGCCCCGGAAAATCGATTTCGCTGCAATCGTCGGCCCAGAAATGTGGCAACGCCATATGCGAAACCGGCAGAAAGTCCTAGACCTTCTCAAACAAAGCCAAGAGCTTGCCAATGAGATCCGGGACATTGTTGCAGAAGCTGTCTACCCACCGAAACTCTGAACACTTCTGGTTCCGGACGGCCTCAACTCTGAACGATTGGAGGGAAACTCTGAACACATGGAGCGTTGTGTTGAGCTTTTGCGGTATCGGAAATGTACCGATTGAGGTCAGGAAACCTTGCCAGTTTTAAGCCCCGGCAAATTGAAAACCAGCGAAAACCGCCTGAAGTCCTGTCGGCGGCTAGGCTGAAACGCACGGTTCTGGAGAGGAAACGCCGACTTTCGGGCGTTTTCCAGCGTTCTGTTCAGAGTTTGGGAGCTCAACTCCGCTGCGGAACAGAATGGGCGCCGGAGTCTCGCCCCTCACCTTTCGTGTGTTTCCTGTATTTCGTGGTTCCACTCCTGTTCTTCCCGCCTGCCGGCCACGCGAACAAAGACGGGAACCGCCCCCTCACACATTCACCATGAGGCCCTTTCACCCATTAGTTACCATACAACGCATATCCGGTAAAACCGCGTCCCGTTCGCCGGCGAGCCGCCCGTCAGCGTTAGGTCATCCACAAAACTCTGGACCGTCGGCGTCCCTGGCGAGGCGGAATCCATTTCGAGCGCAACAGACCGGACGATTGGAATGAACACTCCGGTGAAGCCGCCGCCCACTCTGCCGTCACTGTACCTAACGCGGTAGCGTGTGCCGCCCACTGCCTGCCACCGCCTTGTTTACGGCACCAACACGCGGATGCGGTAGTACCGCGAAGGGACGTTGGTCGCACCGCCGGTATCCACCGCGGTAACATTCGTGCCCAGGCCGGTCCCGCCGCTGAGGATGTTGGTCACGCCAGCGCTCACGAAGTTGTTGGAGTAGCTGCCGTTGGTCGTGCCCGTCGAGTACTCAAGAATGTTGGTGCACGACTGGACGCCCGGCGTCCAAGTGGTGTCACCGTTGGCGCCCAGATAGGTCACATTGATGTCATTGGCCGTCTTCACGACGCCAACGACGTGCAGGTACGCCGCGTTGTTCGTCGGATTGAAGCCCGTCAGGAACTCGTTGGTGTTGCTCATGCCGTCCCCGTCAGGATCGGCATTGGCCGCCGCCTGCGGGCAGTTCGTGCAGCCGAAGTACTGCAACTGCCAGCACTGAAACGACGGAGTCAGCGTGACACTGGTGCTGCTGGTCATCGCTGCGGTGCAACTGGTTGTCACGTTGCTGGCCATCACGGTGTAGGCACCGCCGACGGTCTGGTTGCCGAACGACACCGGGCTGTCCGTGCCCGCCACCGGCGAGCCCGTCGGGCTGGCGTTCAGCAGCAGTTGGTAGTTCACACCGGATTGCGAGCCATCCAAGCCCACCGCTACGCCGCTACCGCCGGCGCAATACGCGCCGCCACCCGTCACGTTAAAGATCGTGGGCGTCGGATTTACTGTCAACGTGGCGCTGCACATCGTCGTGCAGCCTTTGGAATCGGTCACCGTTACCGAGTACGTGCCCGCCACGTTCGTCGTGATGCTCGTTCCGGTCGATCCGTTACTCCACAGGTACGTATACCCGGGCGTGCCGCCGCTCGGGGTCACCGTGAAGATTTGGGAACCAACGGCGCAGATCGTCGCGTTGGACGGACTGACCGAGCAACTCGGCGTCGGATTGACCGTGATCGTCGCGCTGCCGCTCATGGTCACGGTGCAGCCAGTAACCGTGTTGCTGGCGACGACCGTGTAGCTGCCCGCTGCCGTCTGGCTACCGAACGAGATCGCACTGCCTGTGCCCGCCACCGGCGAGCCGGTCGGACTGCTATTCAGCAGCAGTTGGTAATTCACCCCGGACTGCGAACCGTTCAAGTCGACGGCCACACCGCTCCTGCCAGCACAGTATGCTCCACCGCCGGCGACATTGAACACCGTCGGCAATGAATTGACCGTGACCACCGCGCTACCGGTCCGATCGCCCGCCTGCGCCGTGCAGTTGGCGTCGCTCAACGCCGTGGCCGTGTAGGTCGTCGTCGCCGACGGACTGACGTTGCGCGTCGCCGGGCTGCTGGCCACGCCGTTCTGGTTGGTGCCGTCCGACCAGGTCAGGTTCCACGGCCCGGTACCCGTCAGCGCCGCCTGGATGGTTGTCGTGCCGCCATTACAAATCGTCGCGCTGCCGCTGACCACAGAAGTCGGCCGCGCGTTCACCGTCAGTGTGGCCACCGACGAAGTGACACTGCCGCCCGCGTTGGTGACGAGGCACCGGTAGCTCGCCGCGTCGGTGACGGATGCGGGAAACACGGTCAACACGTTCGAGGTCACACCGCTGTAGTGGCCGCCGTTGCTGATATTGACGGTGTTGGTCTGCCATTGGTAGGAGAGCGGGCCGGTGCCGGTAGCGGTCACGCTAAACGTGGCAGTGCCGCCGGCGCAGACGGCTGTGGATTGCGGCTGCTGGGCGATCGTAGGCGGCGACACCGCCCCCGCCTTGAAGGTGGCGATAGTGGCGGCCCAATAGGGGTTGTTCGTGACAATCTTTGCGGCGGTGAAGGTTCCCGTGGCGGAAACGATCTTGTAGCCCAGCGAAACCCGCCACTCGTACGTAGTAGTGCCCGATGACTTGACCTGTGGTCCGGCTGAAAAACCGTTCTGCCAGGTCCCCACTCCCGCATCCGTCGCTTCCTCGGTCCCAATCACCCCGATGATCAGTTCATTTGCCTGGACGGTCGGCCCGGTCGGCCCCACCGTCGGATTGTTGCCATTCGTGGTGGTACTGGTCCCGGTCGGGTTGTTCAGCACTTGGTCCAGTACATTGGTGGCCATCAAACCGCGGAACACGCTGGCCACCGCCACCCGGTTTGAAACCGAGGAAGTGGTGATGGTGATGTTACTGCCATTCCCCAAAGCCGTCCCAACGTGCGCGTAAAAGAGGTAAGCCCGCCCATGCGCGTACGTGATCGCATTGGTCGCCAAATAGTAGGTGTTGCTCCCAGAATCGCTAACGGCAGGCGCATTGTAGGTTGACGCACCGCGCGAAGCAAAACCGACAATGATGGTATTCCCAGTAGTTACGCCTCCGGCACCAACCGGAATCTGCAGGGTTGTGCCCGCCGAATTCGACGCGACACTGCCAACGTTCTCAACGTAGGTGATCGGAGGTTCTTGGTAGGTGACCGCATTGTCCGTGCTGGTGCTGGCTGCATTGGGATTACCGGCGGCGTCATGCGCCACCCCGGCGGCAATGCTGGCAGTGACTGTGCCTGAGCCCGTCATGCCACTGACAGCCACATTGTAGTTCGTCCCGCTGCCTGTCACGGTGGCCGTGGTGGCTCCGGCGGTGCCGCTGAGAGTCACGTCGCCAGTCGCAAAATCCGCAACCGGCTCGCTGAACACCACCGTGAAGTTGATGGGAGAGGCGCTGGTCGGGTCAGCCTGCCCGGCGGCCTGATTGATGGTCACCGTTGGAGCCGTCGTGTCCAGGTTATACGTCACTGTGTTATCAGTGCTTGTGCTGGCTCCATTGGGATTATTAGCCGCGTCGTGCGCCACCCCGGCGGCGATGCTGGCAATGACTGTGCCCGAGCCCGTCATGCCACTGACAGCCACATTGTAGTTCGTTCCGCTGCCTGTCACGGTGGCCGTGGTGGCGCCGGCGGTGCCGCTGAGAGTCACGTCGCCAGTCGCAAAACCCGTAACCGGCTCGCTGAACACCACCGTGAAGTTGATGGGAGAGGCGCTGGTCGGGTCAGCCTGCCCGGCCGCTTGATTGATGGTCACCGTCGGCGCCGTGGTGTCTGCGGCGGGTTTGATGGGCACCGCCACAATCACCCAGTACGTTGAACTGACCGCCGTCCAGCTCATCGTGACCGAAGCGCCCGTGGCCTGCTCGGTGCTGGCCGCGGCACGCAAATTGGCAACATAGGGGGGATTCCATAGCTGCGTCTGGCCGGAGCCGACCGTCAGCGTTTGAGCAGAAGAACTGGCACCTTGGAACACATTGTCGAACACAAGCTCATTGCCGTTAAGCCCCGTCAAGGTCACACTTGGGGCGGTGCTTTGGCCATCAGCACCGTTGGTAGTCCCGAGGGGAGTCGTCTGATCAACTCCGGCAAAGTTGGCGACGCCGGCCATGATGCCAGCGCTTACAGAGCCACTGAAGGTAACCTTCACCGTTCCCGCCTGCCCACTCGGCGGGTTAGTCAAGCCATAAATCGCGGAGTAGCGGTTTTGTGATGCATGCTTCCGTGTTACTACCGGGTTCATGGTCAGCACAGTCGGTCCGGCTCCGTAGGAGAAAGTGACCGAAGATATGGTTTGCGCAACAGTGTTGGCATTCCAAGATACGCCGACCAGCATCAGCCGGTCAGTACTTGTGCCGGTTGTGTGGCTGACGGTAATACTACTGCCACTGGCGAGTGTGTTAGTTGAGACTGCGCCGTCCAACTCAACGGAAGCCGCCGCCGACTCAAAGCCGGCCGAAATGGTATGATTCGCCTGGACATTCGTGAAGGTGTAGCTTGTCACCGCTCCAACCGACACACTGTCCACCAGGACATCCGCCACCTGGTAGCCGCCGTTCGCGGTGATCGCGAAGCTCTGGTTGCTTCCCCCGGTCACATTCACCGCGCCGGAGGGGTTGATGCTCCCGTTCGCTCCAGCCGTTGCCGTGATGGTGTAGTTCGTAGTGGTTGTTCCGTTGGGAGCAATCGTGTATGAGTAATTGACTGTCCCGGCGGTGGAGGAGGATGAGATGTAATCCACAGTCGCTTTCGTCGGGGTGACCGTAACCCGCAGGTGACCCGTGTTGGGCAGGATCTTGATCGTATTGTATGTACCATGATCACCCTCAGTATAGACGCCGCTGAATGCGCTAACGCCCGTAGCGGGCGTCGGAACCAACTGGTAGACGATGCCATCGCGCGTCTCGTAGACATACTGGTGATCGTGACCGTGGAAGTAAGCACTGACGCCATTTTCCACCATCAACTGGTGGATTGGTTTTGTACCAAAGTCTGCCGCATTACGATGACTTGAAAATCCCGGCGTTCCGTCAGCGTTATTTCCTCCCCACTCAAAATAGGCCGCCGCCTCGGCCCCGCCGCGTACGTAACCTGCTTCAGCCCCGTCAATGGCTCTGGTAATCCCGCCAAGCATATGATGGGAAAAGACAAACTTGTATTTGGCATGGCTGTTCTGAATGGTTTGCTTGAACCAGTTGTATTGTTGTGCGCCGAGGGTCCAACTCCACTGGTCACCAGTTTTTGTGTCATCTGTTCCTTCGCCGGCCACGGGAGTATACGGCAGGTTCATCGTGTACTGGTACTCGTCGATCACCACGAACAGCGCGTCACCCCACGTCCATGCATAGTAGTCCTCACGGTACTGGTCGCCGTAAGTCGCTGCGTCAATCGCTGCCAGGGTATCAGTGTTTCCAGAATAGAATCCGCCATTGATCGGCGTCGGGAAGTACAATTTTCGGGCCTGAATACTTCCAAGGGCAATACTAAAAGGAGTATCGTCCAGATTCCAGCCCTCTTCGTTCTCGTGGTTTCCTGACGACAGGAAAATCGGAACCGAAGGACCAATTTTGCCCATGTACAAAGTATTGCGGTAGGCCAAATAGGCTGAATTGACTGCGCTTTGAGAAGTCGTGTTATCCGTGGAGAAGGTATCGCCCAAGTCGAGGTGGAAATCAGGGTTCTCGTTTAAGATGTTTATCATCGCATTTTGATGAGCCGTATTGAATTGGGCATGTGAATCGGCAGTGACCGTGAATATAAAGGTGCTGCCCGCCGGCCGTTGGGTATGGAAACTGTACTCGTTTCGCGTGACCCAATTGCCGGGATCGCTGGTTGCCTCGTACCGCATATGATAGTAATACCGTGTATCGGGCTGAAGGCCGCTGATTACAACTTCATAAGGCTGGTTGGCGGTGGCAAGTGCGGGCGTCGTTTGGCTCGTATACACTCCAGAGGCGATGCCATATTCATAGTAGATGTTCGCATTTGCCTGCGGAATCACGTTGATCGTGATCGAGGTGTCGGTCGGCTTCCCAAGCTGCTCCACACCCGAGAAGGTTATCGTCGCCGCCTGAAGTTGCGGCACGAAGCCCGCAGTCAGCAACGACAGGAGGAAAGCAAACAATAATTCCTTTCGCATCCGAAACCTCACGAAATTCTCCTCCTTGGGATCACCACGGACACAACGAACCGAAAGGTGAGCATAACGAGTGCTTCTCCTGCGCACCTGTATGGAGCTTGTGCAGCCGAAAAACAAGCAAAAACGCGGAGCTGGCGGACATCTCGATGCCTTTCCAATGCAGGAATTATCAGCGATAGGGGGCTGGCACCCCCCCACCGGAGCGGAGGCTACGCCGCAAACGAATCGGACCCGAATGGCACGTCGTCGTAGAACGGCTCGTTGGTGTATTCCAAGCGGAAAGGTTCCGGCGGGGCGCGGCCAACAAGGTCATCCGCTTGCAGTTTCCAGACTAGGTCGTAGTTGAGGTCGTCAAAGCGAATCTCGACTTGGCATTTCTCGTCGTATCTGAGCTACCTAGATAGGGGTGGCGCGAACAACGCGCCAGCCATGTACTATCGGATCCACCGGTTACCGTAAGGAGCAACCCGCAAGACGACACAGGCGAACGATGAGCGCAGCCGGTAACGGCCACGAACAAGCCGCGTTCACGACTCGGTGAACAATCTTCGGCTGGGCTCCTATGGCATACGGCATGTCACCCAGCTCGACTGGGAACGAAATCGATCAACATCTGTTGCGAGTTTTTGCCTACATCAAATTGAAAACGCCCCTAAACTCGCAACAGTTCCTGTCTTTTCGACCCCCAACTCGCAACAGATTGGGGAGAACTCGCAATACTTGTGCCCTTTGGTTGCGGTGGTCATCGGTTATTCTAGTGGTGAGTGAGGAACAGCGCAAAACGCACTTCTTGCCGAACGGGTGAGAGTGTGATAAAAGTTTCTCAGCATCAGGAACGGTTCGGTTAAAGCCGAATCTGCCAACCGGGGCGGGAGTCTCACGGTGGCTTGACCAGAGCCAGTTACTCTGGTCGATGTGCGGGCGGCGGATGGCCGCTCGAACAAACCACTCCACGCCGTGTAACCGCGTTCCCGATGGGACGCGGTTTTTGTTTGCCCTGGTGCGTGAAAGGGCAAGGCGCGAAATGTGCAAAACTAACTACCAACCGAACAGGCAAAAGCGCAAGCCGCTGCCAGATTTCAAGGACTTCGACCGGAACGCCCCTCTAAAGCGGGCGTCGCGCATCGTGGACGTGACGCAGGAAGTGCTGGAAGGCGGGCAGTCATTCCTTGGTTTGAACGGGGCCAACGCGGTGCAAATCATCGGCGGGGTGCGGCCCCGTGGACGAACGCCCCCAGTGGAGCACGCTTAATCATGCGGTAGACCTCTTTGATGACTGTCTCATCCGCTTATCGAATTGGGTCTGTAATCGCTGTAACTGTGCGTTGATGTCGATGAGGTGGCTTTCCTGAGAGCTTCGATAGGTCAAGTGGTGACACAGCCGACAACCAAAGTGACTGGCCTTTGGGGGCAAGTACAAAAAAGCCCTACGTCGATTGCAGGAGGCTTCGTTTTTTAGGACAGCTTCGGCTTCGGCGCGAGCAGCTTGTTCGTCTCCGCCTTTCAACTGTTTTTGGATTTTGTTCTCCGCGAGTCTTTTCCGCTGCGACTTGAGCATTGCGTTGACTCGGTGCTGCTGCATTTCCCCTTCGTATCTCTCGAATGCTTCCGCCACGAGTCGGCGCAATGGCAATAGCGGTTGCTCTAGGGCAGGCGTCTTCATCACGCCAGGACGCCCGACAACACAGCCCCACAGGTTTGGGATCACGAGCCAGTCATCGTAGCGTTTTGGGCGGATGCCAATCTTCCGTCCGACAAGCGAACCAAGCGCAATCATAGCTCCAACGGCTGGAAAATCCGGCGGGCACTGCATCCGTTCGGCGATGTCTTCAATCCACGGGCGCAACGTGTCAGGCAGACAGGCGAAGTCGAACGCAGGCACGGCGGGTAGGTCTTTGGGCAGCGGCTTCGGCTCTGGCCATTCCTCGTCAGCGGGCGTTACGTGTGTTGGCTCAACGGGGGCTGGTTTCACTTCCAGCGCCGCCGTAATCGCCGCGTCCAAGTCGGCCAACGTCGCAGCAGCCTTGCACCAATCCGCCGCGTCTTTGTGCGGCTCCGGCGTGGCAACGTGTTTTACCGTGACACCCGCGCAGTCAGCAACCGCCCGCAACCACTTCCGCCCGTCAGCGTCGTTTTGGGAGAAGGCAAACACAATCGGCGTTTTCGGCACAATGCCCGCCAGCAGCTTCGCATTGGATGCGCCGCTATAGGTGTTCGCCCACCAAATCTGCCGACTACGACGAAGATCATGCATTGTTGATGATGAGGAAAGCTTTTCGCGAGGCGCACAAGAAAGACCCCAGCCGGGAGGCTGTCGGGCGGTGGCTTACGGTTTACCGCGCCAAACGGAAGCGGCGTGGCAAACCAGTGTCTAGGCGGGAGCCGTCCGAATTGCTTTAGGCGCTTGCCCCGGCTCCGATGCTGACGACATTTTCGGGTTCGGCTGTGGATGCCCCCCAGTTCATGCGCTTGGCCATTGCGGCACTGTGTTCGTCGCGCAAGTGGCCGTATGTCTTGGCTACGAGCAAACCCCCGTCTTTGTGCCCGAACCAGCCCGCTATTGTTTTGAAGTCAACACCGGCCCCGATGGCATTGGAGCAAAAGAAGTGGCGCAGACTGTGGTGGTGGAAATGCGGAAGCTTTGATGTTTCGCAGGCAGACGTGATGGCCTTCTTTGCGTTGTCGATTCTCACGATGCGGTCGGTCAGCTCCGGCGACTTGGGAAGCGCGGCTTGCAGGCGCAGAAGGAACGCTTCCAGCGCCGGGAAGAGCGGCAGGGTGCGCGCCTCGTGGTTCTTCGTGCCATATTCACCGCCCGTCACAGTGAAGTTGCTCAGTTCAAGATTCACATCACCCCAGGTCATGGCGGTGGCTTCAGCAAGTCGGCAGCCAGAGTACGCCAGCAATTCGCACAGATTGGCGGCATCGTGATACCGAACGTCAGACTGGCGCAGTGTGTCGAGAAGGGTCTTGAATTGCGCTTTCGTAGGGATGACGACCTTGGCCCGGTGTTCCTTGCGGCGCGAGGTCACCTTGGCGGGGTTCTCCAGAATCAGACCCTCGCGCATGGCGTAATCCAGAATCTGGATCAATGTCTCGCGCTCGATGTTGAACGTGCGGGCCGACGCGGTTTTGTTGCGCGACGCGGCCCAGTTATCAACCTGGCTCCTGTCGATGGCGCGAACGGTGTTGGTGAAGTAGGGTTTCAACGCGTTGATTGCCGTCTCGCGGCGCAATCGGCTCGACGACTTCATCATGCCGCTGACGGTGTCCAGCCAGCGCTTGGACAAGTCCGCAAAGAGGATGGCTTTGCCTGCTTTGGTGTTGAGCCGGGCAACCTTTTGGCGTAATGCTTCAAGGCGTCGGCGCGCCAGTTCTTTGTCAGTGGTTTTGAGGGATTTCTTGATCTGGTCGCCCCTGCGGCTAAAGATGCCGTAAAGGATGCCGGAGTCGGAGGACCGATACAGGCATGGAACATTGGTTTTTTCCAAGGTTTGGCTCTTACGGATGGCTTCCACGATGGGGATATCGTATAGATTACAACTTTGAATTGCAGGCATAAACCTTTAGGGCATGAGATTTCGCACAAAAATGCTGATTTTATTGGATTTGCTCCCGTAGCTCAGATGGATAGAGCGTCGGTTTCCTAAACCGCAGGTCGCCCGTTCGAATCGGGCCGGGAGCGCCATTTTCCAGAACGAGAAAGTCGAGGATCCCCAGAGCCGAACGCCTCTACCAAACGAAGGGGATGAGGCGGTAGCGGACTTTTTGGGTGTAGGCGGCGTAGCCCGGGAGTTTTTGGGTGAGGAATTCTTCTTCGACGATGATGCGCAAGACGAGGAAGCCCGTCGGGACGAGAGACAGGAAAGCGGCGGGGTAGGATTCCAGCCAGAGGGACATACCGACCAGTAGCGGGGCGCAGCCCGCGTACATCGGATGGCGGACCACGGCGTAGACGCCGGTATCGACCACGGCGTGTTGTCGATCTTCCTGAAGTTTGACCACGGGCGCGGCGAAGGTGTTTTCCCGGAAGGCGAGGGCGACGAGGGCCCAGCCGGCGATGACGAGAACCAGTCCGCACGACGAAACGAACGGGCCGGGCTTGGTCATCAGATGAAATTCGAATACGTCGTGGGGGACGAAGAGCGTCACCGCGCCATACGAGACGACAAAGAGGACGACGAGGATTTTGTCCGCAAGCGGTTGACCTTTCTGGAGGAGCGGTTTGAAGCGTTCGCGGAGTAGGTCCTGGTGACGAGAGCAGAGGCCGGCCAGTGTGGCGGCGGTGCCGGCGAAGATCGTACCGATGAACACCCAAGCCCGCCACCAATCACAGGTGTGGGCGGGCACGAGCAGCAGGACCGCAAACAGGGCGGTGTTGTATACGACGCCGGCGATGAGTTTGAAGATGAGGACGGAGGTTTTCACGGAGCGATCAAGTTTCCTTGCGGGCGCGCAGTATAAATTTCACCGGCAGGCGCATTATGCACTGGAAAACGGGTGGAAGTCCAATATGTTCTGTTGAGTCGGGTGCGGCGGACGGCTCGGCTGTTTGTCGCCCTGACCCCTCGGCCTCTCCTGCGTCGAGTTAGACCGCCGCGACACCCTTGCGGGTAGCTTCCAGTCCGACGTTCATGGAATGCTCGCCCGGCTAGTCCATGCGGGACCGGGCTTGGGCGAGGCGGATGAGTTGGTCGGGGTCGTTGCCGTTGTTGCGGCTGTTTTCGATGGCGTTGATGAGCAGGGAACGGACGAGGAGGGTGTCGTGGTTCGGTCAGAATCTCCTTTCTGAATCGTCCACGATATCGCGGAGTTTGTTAAACAGCGCGACGGCTTTGGGGTTGAACTCGATTTTTAACCAGATGACTTTGAGGGCGAAGTCGACGACTTTGCGGGATCGGAAATCGGTGGTGATATCGGGCTGTTTGGCAAGCCAGTCGGCGTAGTAGGAGCCCTCAAACCAGTGGGAGGCCGTGGTGCGGCAGTTTTCCTGCGCGACGATTGGGTCGCAGGCGTTGCGGATCCAGATGAGCGCGTACGGGTCGCCCGCTTTGAGGAGGTGCTCCGGGATATCGCGGTCAGCGATTTGGGCGAAGAGCCAATCGGAGACCGCGCGATGCCGCCAACCATCGCGGAGCTTCTGGTTGACGGCAAGTTTGACGTGGGCTGGAAGCGGCAGGAGATAATTTCGTACTCTGGGGATCGAGACTTTCATTTTAATCGTTCCTTTCCGGCGGGAAGTGTACTTGGGACCAGAAAAAGGCGTGAGTGTAGTTGCACTCGCTCGCGCCCGCTCGGCTCGGCCTTCGGCCTTCCGCTTCGCGGAATTGCGTCTCGCCCTACCCTCGGGCTCGGCTTCACTCGCTCGCGCCCGCTCGGCCCGGCCTCTGGCTCCCCGACATTCGTCGGGGCTGCGTTTGCCGCACACGACGGCGGCGTTTGCCGCGGGAGTACGGCGTGCGGCGTCTCATCGGATTCGGCTCCGTCTGACTCGGCTCCCCCCGCCCTGCGGGGTTGGCTTGGAAGGTTTGGAAGCAGGTGTGTATGGTTTCTATTCATGTCGGCGACTGTAGCTTGGGGGAGAAAAACCCGTTAGTGTACTTTGGAAGGTTTGGAAGGTTTGGAAGCTTTTTTGCGGGAGGCAGATGTTGTTCATGAGTAGGTAGTTGCACTCGCTCGCGCCCGCTCGGCTCGGCCTTCCGCTTCGCGGAATTGCGTCTCGCCCCACCCTTGGGCTCGGCTTCACTCGCGCGCTCCTGCTTGGAGGCTTTTTTTGAGGAGGGCGAACGTGGGGCGGCTGGGGACAGCCGCTACTACACCTCCCACTTGGAAGCTTTTGGGGGGGAGGCAAACGCAGGCTAAAGCCTGCGGCTACAGGGCGCGACCCAACGGCTAGGCGCGGAACATGAACTAGGCGGCGCCGACGAGGCAGAGGGCGGCCCAGAGATAATCGAGTTTGAGGGACTGGTGCATGTAGAACACAGCGAACGGGACGAACACCGACAAGGTGATGACTTCCTGCAATATTTTCAGTTGGGCCAAGCTCAAGGTGGTGTAGCCGATGCGATTGGCGGGGACCTGTAACAGATACTCGAACAGCGCGATGCCCCAACTCAGGAGAGCGGCGATGTACCATTTCTTGTTGTTCCAGTTTCGCAGGTGGGAACACCAGGCGAAGGTCATAAACGTATTGGACCAGAGTAACAGGAGCGCCGTCTTGAGCGTAATGAGCGGATTCATGCGCGGAATCATAACGAAGAGGTGAGAGCGCGAAAAGTGCGTTTGGAATTTGCGGAGAGGCAGGCGTGCGGGGTTGATTTTGTGTGGCGGGCGGGGAGGGCGCGAGATTTTTGTTTTCGCTGCGATACGAAGGGGCTAGACTGCGTCGTCTGGACGCGCTGCCGCGAGCGAGACGCAGCATGAGAACGAGCTTCGATCAGTCCGAGTGTCAGAACCTCAAGAACGCGCTCGCCAAGGAGTGGTTGGAAACCAACGGACTTGGCGGATTCGCCGCGTCGACGATCATCGGGGCGAACACGCGTCGGCAACACGGGTTGTTGATTGCGTCGTTGCGGCCACCGGTGGAGCGGCACGTGTTGCTCTCGAAGATGGAGGAGCAGGTGGTGATCGACGGACACGAGTCGTCGATCTGCACGAATTTGTATCCCGGCACGGTGTTCCCGCACGGGTTCAACATCCAGATGGAGTTTCGGCTGCGTCCGTGGCCGACGTTTCGGTACGCGAACGGGGATTTTGAGATTGAGAAGAGCGTGTTGCTCGTGTACGGCGAGAACACGGTGGTGGTGAGCTATCGGAATCAGCGGTCGCGCGGGCCGGTGGAGTTGAAGGTGCGGCCGTTGCTGGCGTTTCGCGACTATAATGCGCTGGCGAAGCGCGATGAGGACGTGGAGCTCGAGGTGGAACGCGGCACCGGGGTGCTGTCGGTCCAGCCCTACGAGAAGCTGCCGCGGCTTTACTTTTATACGAAGGCGGACGCGGTGGATACGAAGGCGGATTGGTATCTGCATTTCACGTATCCGGTCGAGGAAGAACGGGGGTTGGATTTCGAGGAGGATTTGTTCACGCCGTTCGAGTTGTCGTATCGGCTGGCGCAGGGGCAGACGGTCTATATCGTCGCGACGACGGAGAAGAAGGGGGCGGTCAATCCCGAGGAACTGGTGGGACGGGAGCGGGCGCGGCGGAAGGGATTTGAGCGGGAGAGCGATGAATGGCGGGAGCCGCTGTTGATCGCGGCGGATTCGTTTGTGGCGCGGCGCGGGAAGGACAACCTGACGGTGTTGGCGGGGTACCCGTGGTTTACGGATTGGGGACGGGACACGATGATCGCGTTGCCGGGATTGACGCTGACGTCGGGGCGGTTCGACGTGGCGCGGAAGATTTTGCTGACGTTCGCACCGTATTGCGACAAGGGGATGATCCCGAACGCGTTTCCCGACAAGGGGGAGACGCCCACGTACAACACGGTGGACGCGTCGCTGTGGTTCGTGGTGGCGGCGTGGAAATATTGGAAGGCGAGCGGGGACGATGCGGGGGCGCGGGAGCTTTTGCCGGCGATGGCGGACGTGATCAAGTATTACAAGGAAGGGACGCGGTACGATATTCGGGCGGACGGCGACGGGTTGATCACGGCGGGGACGGCGGGGACGCAGTTGACGTGGATGGACGTGAAGGTGGACGGGTATGTGCCCACGCCGCGACATGGGAAGCCGGTGGAGATCAACGCGCTGTGGTTGAATGCGCTGTTGATGCTGGCCGAGATGGAGGAGAAACTGCTGGAGGACATCCATTCGGCGGTGATCCTGCGGAAGCTGGCGGACCAGGTGGCGGGGAATTTCGCGAAGACGTTCTGGAACCGCGACGGCGGGTATCTGTATGACGTGATTCAGGGGGACGTTCGCGATGCGAGCGTGCGGCCGAATCAGATTTTCGCGGTGAGCCTGCCGTACTCGCCGCTGGACAAGGCGCAGCAGAAGTCGGTGCTCGACGTGGTGACGGAACAGTTGCTGACGCCGTACGGATTGCGATCGCTGTCGCCGCGGGACCAGCGGTATTGCCCGAAGTACACGGGGAACCGTTGGCAGCGGGATTGCGCCTATCATCAGGGAACGGTCTGGGCGTGGCTCATCGGCCCGTACTGCGACGCCTACGCGAAAGTCAACGGCACGGGGAAGACGCAACGCAAGGAGATCGCGAAGATCATCCAACCATTGCTCAACCACATGGACCAGGCGGGGCTCGGAAGCGTCGCGGAGATTTTCGACGGCAACGCGCCGCATCGTCCCGTGGGTTGCTTCGCCCAAGCATGGAGCGTGAGCGAATTGCTGCGCGTGTACGATACGTACGCGGGTTGAGCGTGCGGTGCCCCGCCTCCGGATTGCGACAAAAATGAAAATCCACGATATCAGCGTATTGGTGTACGAGGGGATGCCAATTTGGCCCGGCGGCCCGAAACTATCGATGCAACTGGCCAGCAGCATCGCGAAAGGAAACGTGGTCAACGTCACGCGCCTCGAGACGAGCACACACACGGGGACGCACATGGACGCGCCGTTCCACTTCTTGGCGAACGGGGCTGGCATCGATCAACTTCCCCTGGGGATTCTCATCGGCCCGTGCCGGGTGTTCGATTTGAGCGAACTCACCGAACACATCACGCGGGCGGCGTTGGAAAAGTGCGACTTCGCGGGCGTGACGCGGGCGCTGTTCAAGACGCGCAACTCGCGGCATTGGACGAAGGACGACCGCAAATTCGACAAGGAGTTTCTGGCGGTTGCGGCGGATGCGGCGAAATACTTGGTCGAACTCGGCGTGAAACTTGTCGGAGTGGATTATCTTTCGGTGGAAGCGTTCGACAACCAGACGCATCCCGTTCACAACACGTTGCTGGAGGCCGGCGTGGTGATCATCGAAACGTTGAACCTGGCGGAGGTGTCGGCGGGGGATTACGAGTTGATTGCGTTGCCGGTGAAATTGAAGGGGGCGGACGGCGCGCCGGCCCGGGTGGTGTTGCGGGCGTAGTTCACAACCGGGAGCACACATGAGAACCACGCATTTCCTACTGGCGGTTTCGCTTGTTCCATTGATTGCGTGTTCCACAACGCCGCGCGGTGAAAGCCATCGTTCGCCAGGAGGTGACCCTGAAACGGTCCTGGTCACGTATCACGTCAAACCGGGCCAGGAAGGAGAATTTCAAGACGCTCTTTCACGGGTCTGGGAGATCTACCGGAAAGAACATCTGGTATTTGCCCAGCCGCACGTCATCGTGTGGGACAAGGAGGACGGCGGCAAGACACGATTCGTTGAGACTTTCGCGTGGGTGAGTCACTCCGGGCCCGAACACGTCCCAGATTCCGTGAAGAAGATTTGGGATCAGATGCAATCGTTATGCGAAGCGCGTAACGGACACGACGGCCTCGAAGGCGGCGAGGTGGAACTTCTGACCCCTAGACTACCGGGCCCCAAGAGATGATGCGGCATGGGTTCCGTGATGCTTATCCCATTGCTGGAGTCAACTCCGGCCGAAGCACGATCGCACTACCGGGACGAGACTATTCCATGGCGGCGAGCACGCTGTCGAGCGGGAGAGTGGCGAAGGTGGTGGCGTAGTCGGACATGGCGTAAGGGATGATAAGTTGCCGGCCGTGCACGAGGCTGCCGCATGAATAGACGACGTTGGGCACGTAGCCCTCGCGCTCATTCTTGTCCGGCTTGATCAACGGCTCGCGGAGGCGACCGAGGACCTTGGTGGGATCATCCCGGTCGAGGAGGAACGCGCCGATGCAATATTTTCGCATGGGGCCGACGCCGTGGCTGAGCACGAGCCAGCCGGCCTCGGTTTCGATGGGAGAGCCGCAGTTGCCCAACTGGATGAATTCCCAGGGGAACTTCGGCTTGAGCACCGGCTGCGTGGTATTCCAGAAATGCAGTTCGTCCGAGAACATCACATAAATGGTTTCCGCGTCCTGTCGGCCCAGCATCGCGTAGCGGCCTTTGATCTTCCGCGGGAACAGCGCCATGCCCTTGTTCTGCACGGCCGGTCCGTTCAGCGTGATGAATTTGAAATGAAGAAAGTCGGAGGTCTCGATGAATTGCGGCAGGATCAGCTTGCCGTCGTAGGCGGTGTAGGTGGCGTAATAGGTCTGCGTGCCATCCTCGTTGTGGAACAGAACAAAGCGGGCGTCTTCGATGCCGTTGCTTTGTGACGGGGTGACCGGGAACAGCACGCGCTCGGACAGGCGCGAGTCGGGCGGGAATTGCACTTCGTAGTTTGACTGGGCCAGAGTCAGGATTTTTCTGGCGGCAGCTTCCCGTTCCTCGCCGCGCGCCAGAAGTTGGTTCTTGACGGTGTGGATGCTGGCAAACAGTTCATCCAGGGTGAACGAGCCTCCCAGACCATTGAGAACCTGCTGGCTGAAATCGCCGGCCAAGCCGAGTTCCTGAAGTTTTCGCCCGAACAGGGCTTTCTCGTAAGATTCACTGACCACTTGCTCCGGCTCCAGGTTGTAACGGGTAGGCTCGTTGATCGTGATGTTGTTGTCAGCGTCCACGAATCCGGTGCGAAAGGTGATCGAGGAAATGTGCCCTTCACCCGTGGCCCGCAGGCTGAGAACGAACCGCAACGAGCCCGGCGAAAGGGCCGACTGGTCCGGGTGCGGCACGATGGAGGGATTGAAGAGCGCCGCGGCTTCGAACGAGTATTCGTGGGTGAAGTACGCGCCGATCAACAACGCCCGTTCTTCGGAGAGTTTCTGGTCGGCGAGCAACCAGGGTTGCACTTCGGCAAACCGTTGACGAAGGAACTCGCGGGTCTTCAGGTGACGCTCGCCGAATTCGGTTTGCACCTGAGCCAGCAGCGCATGGACCTCGTCTTCGGAAAGCGCCATGACTTGGGAGCAGACGCGACGGGCGCGCTCGTCGGTCGTGGGATAGAATGGCCGGGCCAGCACCCGTCTGCGGTCCGGGTGCAAGATGACGTTGGTATGTCTGACGGCAATGGTGTTCATCAAGCGATGGCGGCTACGAGGACGGTTGGTTGAAGGTGGTGACGGAATTCTTCATGAGTTCCATTTCGGCCAGGGCGAGCAGGAAGGCGAGGGTCGATTCGGCTCCCTGGTTCCGGTTGACGCGGTCCACGTGCAAGGCGTCGCGGCAGCCGCCGGTGGTGGGGGAGTAAACTTCCAGCCCGAGGTCATTCCAGCCGAGGAACCAGTCGAAAGCGCGCTGGGCCTGCTCATACCACACGGAGTCCGACGTGGCGCGGTAGGCGGCGAGACAAGCGGATACCATCGCCTGCGCCTCAATGGGTTGTTGGTCGAAATTAGCGCGCGGGCCGCCGCGCCGGTAGAATCCGTTGCTGCCAATCGGGCGGAAGTGGCCGTTCTCGGAGGTTTGCACTTCCGCCAGCCAACGTAACGCCTGCAGGCCGCGCTCGAGCACGGCGGGTTGCCCGGCGCCGCGTCCGCTGAGAATCAGGGCGTGGGCGAGCTTGGCGTTGTCGTAAGACAGTTCTTGTTCAAACCAGGGCCAGTCCGGCTGGGCGACCTTGTCGTAGAGTTCCATGAGGCGCGCGGTGAGAGTCTCGCGGACTTGGTTGGCGACGCGGTCGCCGCTGAGGCGGCGGAGGTATTGATGAATACCGATGAGGGTGAACGCCCAGGCCCGGGGGGAGGTGAATTCCGTCGCCGAGGGCAGGGCTTGCGCGAAGAGTTCAGCGGCCATGATCTGGAAACTGCGGTGCGGGGAGCGTCCCACGCCGACGCCCAGCGCCCAGAGCGCGCGGCCATGGCTGTCTTCCGAGCCCCGTTCATCGAGCCAACGGCGGTCAAAGCTCAGGTGGTTGTGGAACCGTTTCGTTTTGGGATCGAACGCGTGGTTCATGAAAGCCGCGTAGGTCGTGGCCAGCGTCCGCATGCGCTCCGGTTCCTCCTCCAACTCGTCGAGGAGCACGGCGAGAATGAAGGCGCGCGCGTTGTCATCGAGGCAGTAGCCCTCGGAAAAATTCGGCACGGTGTAGGTGGCGTGCTGGAACATGCCGGTGGAATCGGTCATCCGCGACAGGTGCTCCAATCGCAACTCCGGCAACTCCTGCGGCTGCTGGTCGAGGGTTTTCGTGGCAAAAGATTTTCGGGACAAGACCGCCCGCTCGAGTCGCGCCGACTCGAACGACTGCATGTAGAGCCGCGCCACGTTGCTCCAGACCATCTCGCGGCCGAGCTTGTAGGCCTGCTTGCGCATGGTGTGACGGCGCGTTTCGTCGCGCAGCAAGCCGATAATCTCACGGGCAATGGCCTTGGAGTCGCCGAACGGCACCAGCACGCCGCGCTCGTCGGCCAGCAACTCAGCGGCGTGCCAGTAGGGAGTTGAGACCACTGCTTTGCCCGCGCCGAAGGTGTAGGCGAGCGTGCCGGAGGTGCTCTGCGCCTCGTTGAGGTACGGGGTGATATAGAGGTCGGCCGCGCCGATGAATTCCTTCAGTTCCTCGAGTTCGACGAAGCGGTTGTAAAAGATGACGTTTTTATCGACTTTCTTTTTCTTGGCGAGGCGTTCGAGGCCGAGCCGATAGGCTTCGCCCTGCTCGCGCAACTCGTTCGGGTGCGTGGCGCCGAGGACGATGTAGACCACGTTGGGGAACTCCGCGAGAATCTGGGGGAGCGCGTGGAGCACATGCTCGATGCCCTTGTTCGGCGACAGCAGTCCGAAGGTGAGCAAGACCAGGCGCCCTTCCACGCCAAACTGGTCCTTGTAATAATTCGGGTCGACAAACGGGATATCGGGAATGCCGTGAAAGATGAGATCTATTTTGGCGGGTGGCACCTGGTAGATTTCCTGCAACATCTGCCGTCCGCGCTCGGTCATGACCACCAGCCGGGTCGAGCGGGCGATCAATTCCTGCATGACGCGTCGCTGGTCGGGGTGGGGATCGCGCAGGACGGTGTGCAGGGTGGTGATGACGGGCATTCTCAGTTCGCGCAGCAGGGCGAGCACGTGGCTGCCGGCCGGGCCGCCGAAAATCCCGAACTCGTGTTGCAGGCAGACGACGTCCGCGTTGCCGATGTTGAGAAAGTCCGCCGCGCGCTGATAGGACAGCAAATCCTGTTCTTCGATCTCAAAGCGGACGACGTCGGGGTACTCGTAGCCGCCCTCGATGTCGTTGACTGGGACGGCGAAGCAGTGGTGTTCCGGGTACGCGGCGGAGACCGCGCCGAGCAGATCGGTGGTGAACGTGGCGATGCCGCATTTGC
>JBEKYJ010000044.1:0-22224 GCA_049511095.1 Verrucomicrobiia bacterium | reverse complement strand
CGCACATACGGTCGGAGAAGCCGCTGTCTCAGCCGGATGTGCTGCCCAGTGGCCTGACCGACCTGCGGCTGTACCGCGTGTTCGTCGACAACGCCGTCACCGACATCCATCTCTCGCCGTAACATCCCCGCAACCGATTCACGTTGCCACGCGGTGTGCTCGAGGCTTTTCGACCATTCCGGACAACGCCTCCCAAAGTCGCTCCCAAGTCGGGTTTCTGGAATCCTTTCTGCTTAGAAGGTAACTGCAATTTGATTGAAGCTGAATTCATGGGGAGATAAACTGCCTTCGATGCTCCACCCAACCAACATTGGAATTCATTGGCCCTTAATTGGTTGCGCATTAAGCGGACATCCGGGATGGCACGACTTGCTACCCCGCAACCCCACCCCCACGGCCCATGACATGAGTGGAAGAACAATTCCAAGAAGTCTGGAGTTGAAGGCTGGCGAACTGGTTGAGGTGCGCAGCCGGGAAGAAATTCTTTCCACCCTTGATAAGAATGGGTGCCTAGACGGCATGCCTTTTATGCCGGAGATGTTCGCGTTCTGCGGAAAACGATTACCCGTTTACAAACGCGCTCACAAAACCTGTGATACGATCTGTTGGAGCGGCAGTCTCCGCATCACAAACGCCGTCCATCTGGAAGGCATTCGCTGCAACGGACAATCGCACGGCGGTTGCCAAGCCGACTGCCTGATCTTCTGGAAAGAGGCGTGGCTCAAACGGGCATCTTCCGTTCCCGGCGTGGGGCACCACGATGCGCCTTCGTCGACAGGCGTGCCCGCCGACGGTTCCAGTTGCACCGAAAGCGACGTCCTGGCCAATGCCTGCAAGACCGGCGGCGCTGCGACCGACGAGCCGGTGTATGTCTGCCAGGCAACCCAGTTGTTGCAGGCGAGTTCCCCGCTGATGTGGTGGGACTTGCGGCAATACTGGGAGGACTACACATCCGGCAACTTCGGCCTGAAGTGGATGCTGGGCGTCTTCTGCTACGCCAACTACAACGCTTTGATGAATGCCGCCGGAAGATGGCGGCTGCGCAAACCGCTCGGCTGGATTTATGACGCAGTTCAGAAGCTTCGAGGACGACCGCCCCACCCGCGCGCCAAAGGTCGAATCCCGGCGGGTGCGCCAACACCGACAGTGAATTTGAATCTGCAGCCGGGAGAGATGGTCCGCGTGAAGAACTTTGAGGCGATCCGGGACACCATCGACTGCGAGTATCGCAATCGCGGGATGAAGTGGGATGCCGAGCTGGTGCCCTACTGCGACCGCGTGTATCGCGTGCGAAAGCGCGTGCAAAAAATTATCGATGAGAAGACGGGTAAAATGCAGCACCTCAAGTCGGAGCCAGTCATACTCGACGGCGCAATCTGCCAGTCGAAGTACAGCGAACATCGTTACTTCTGTCCACGCGCCATTTTCCCCTATTGGCGCGAGATTTGGCTGGAAAGAACCTCGCCAGACAGTCCCAAAACACCGCCAGAGAAAAGCTAAACCAACCCGACCTCAACGTCTCGACACCCAGTGCCGTGCCTCGAACGACGAGGTTTCTCTTCAGGGCGGATCGATTTGGTGTCCCAGCTTCTGGAATCGCTGCAGTTTGTAGATCAGCGCGCGGCGGCTGATGGCGAGGGCCTTCGCGGTTTCGGTGCGGTTGAAGTTGTGTTTGCGAAGCGCCTGGAGAATGGCTTCGCGCTCGATTTCCTCCAGTTGCTCCGGATTGGCCAAACTGGCGGGGGACGGTTGCGCCGCCGCATCGCGCACGCGCGCGGGAAGATGCTCCGGCAGGATAAATTCGCCGGAAGAAAGCAGCACTGCGCGCTCCATGGCGTTGCGCAATTCCCGCACGTTGCCAGGCCACGCATAATTCTCCAGACACGCCGCGACTGTTTCTGAAAACCGCGCGCGACCTTTGGCGAATTCGGCAATGAAAAGACCGGCTAGGGGCAGAATATCCTCATGACGCTCGCGCAAAGGCGGGACTTCCAATTCGACCACGTTCAGGCGATAGAACAAGTCTTCGCGAAACCGCCCCCCCTTGACTTCCTCATCCAGATTGCGGTTGCTGGCAGCCAGGATCCTGACGTTGGACCGAACCTCGCGGTTCGAACCGACGCGCTGAAACCGCCCGTCCTGCGTCACGCGGAGCAGCTTGGCCTGCAGTTGTGGCGATATCTCTGCGATTTCGTCGAGAAAAATGGTGCCGTCGTTCGCTTCTTCGAAGCGCCCGATGCGTTGCGCGTGCGCACCGGTGAACGAGCCTCGTTCGTGCCCGAAGAGCTCGCTTTCGAGGAGCGTTTCCGGTATGGCGGCGCAGTTCACTTTCACCAACGGGCCGGCGGCGCGTGCGCTCCAGGCGTGGATGACATCGGCCAACACCTCTTTGCCGACACCGCTTTCGCCGGTGATCAACACGCGCGTGTCCGAGGGGGCAATCAGTGACACGTCGCGAAAAATGGCTTGCATCAGCGGGCTCTTGGCGACGACATACGACGGCAACTGCTTGTCCTCGCTGTAACGGAGCGGAACGGCCTTGGAAATCCCCGTGGCCTGCTGCACCGAAGCGAGCAGTTCATCCAGATCGATGGGCTTGGCGAGATAGTTCACCGCGCCGTCCCGCATCGCGCCGACGGCTTCGCGAATGTCGGCGTACGCGGTGACGAGCAGCACGGGCAGCGTGGCGTGCTCTTGGCGCGCCCGGCGCAGCGTTTCCAGTCCCGAAAGCCCCGCCATGCGCACATCGGAAATCATCATGTTGATTCCGCCGCTGCGAAGCGTTTCCAAGGCGCGCTCGCCGGAATCCACCACCACTGTGTCAAAATCCTGGGCCCGCAGAAAAGAATCCAGCAAACTGCGCTGGCCTGGATCGTCATCCACAATCAGGATGCGCAACGGCTGGTTTGGTCCACTGTCCGATGGCCGCGTCTTCAATTCTTTGTCGCCAATTTCACGTGCTGCACACGGAAGATAGCACCTTTCGGCACATTGGGAACACATTCAATTTCCCATCCGTGGGCCGCCATGATCTGTTGGACGACCGCCAGTCCCAGCCCCGTCCCATTTTGTTGGGTCGTAACATACGGCTTGAAGATCTCCTGACGACGCTCGGGCGGCACGCCCGGGCCGTTGTCGCGAATCTCCAGGAACGCCTCAGACGCATTTTCCTTTCCGGTCACAACCTCGATGGCGCCGCCGACGTCCACCGCCTGAATGGCGTTGAGCAACAGGTTGAACAACACCTGGCGAAGCAGTTGTTCGTCCGCTTCGATGGAAAGCGATTCCCCTTTGATTTCGAGATGGACCTTTTTCTCCTCGAGATCATAGCCCAAAGCGCGAACCACTTCGTTGATCGCCGAATGAAGTGCCAGCACCAAGCGGTGGACTTCGCGCGGCCGGGAGTAATTGATAAACTCGTTCAGTTGCACCGTAACCTTGTCCACTTCGTCCACAATGGCGCGCGATTTCTCCCGGATTCCCGCCGGCGCGTCTTCCTGCTTGGAAATCATCTGCGCCTGGCCGCGGATGATGTTAAGTGGGTTGCGTGTTTCATGTGCAAGGCCGGCCGCCGCCAGGTTCATTTCCCTGAGATGCGTGGTCAGTTCACTGGCCCGCACCAGGCGCAACTGGAGATCGGAAGACTTGGTCAGATTCCGCCATGCCAGACCGGAGCCGACGACGGAAACACCAGCGAGCAAACCGATGATGCATCTAAGCCAGAAATCCTGATCGCAGGCGGCGCGGACGGATTGGGTGGACATCACGATGACAAAACTGTGCACCCCCTGCTTTTCAAGCATGGTCCTGTAATCTTCCTCGCTCATCCACGGCGGACGGGTGAAGCGCGGCCTGCCCGAACCACCCCGGAATCGTGGGCGATTAGTGGAAGAAATCGACGATGTCTCTTCACCTTCAGCGTTCGTCACATCCGGAGCCGGGGCGATCATCTCTTCGGGTGGTGGAGGCATCGGGGGAGGCCCCGACGGCCGGTTTGCCCCGAAACGGTTTGTATCAGACGACCTGAAAAACTCATCCCGGCGCAGAACGATCGGAGGACGCGTGCCTTCGATGTCATGGGTCACGTTTGTCCCCAGATCCACTAGGTTCATCAACGTGACCGTTTGCTCGTCCCAGCGCTCGGCGGGCCCTTCGACGGCCTTGGTCTGGAAATCCGCGAGCGTACCGGCCGAGGCAACCACGTCCCCTGCGGCGTTGAGCAACGCGATCCCGCTCAACTCACCGGGCCGGACCAGATCGTTCAGCGCCGATTCCAAGCGCTCCCTGGAAATCACGCCGAAGCGGCGTTGCGACCGGAGCACGATGCCGAGCGTCGTCGAAATGTCCTTCGCGCGGTAAATCAACGCCGAACGGGCCGCTTGTTGCACACGGAAATGCTCGGCCGTCTGCCAGCCCAGGACCAGGGCCCAGGCGACCAGCAGGAATCCATAAATCAGCGTGCTGCGACGGCTTATTTCCATGCGCGGCGTTCCGTCCGGGCGCGATCCATTGGGATTGCCAGCCGGGCTTAACTTCCGTTTTTGTGTGACTTCACCGGCAATTTGTCAAGAAACCTGTCCAACTCCTGTTCGGAGTAGGATTTGGGGACCAAGGAATGTGCTCGTTCGTTGCTGGACATCGCAATCAATTGCGATGGCGCCTCGATGACGTAGGGTGTCAGGAAGATGAGTAGTTCCTCCTTGGCCGTGGTGGTTGTTTTGCGCTTGAACAGGTTTCCCAGCAAGGGAATGTCGCCCAAGAAGGGAATCTTGGTCTCGGCGGATGCTTTTGTGTGTTGCATCAAGCCGCCGATGACGACGGTTTGTCCATTGGGCGTAATGACAACGGTGTTGGCGGCAACGATGTCAATGACTGGCGCGCTGACGCCCGCACTGATCGGAACCGTCAATGTTGGATCAATGGACGAATCCTGAGGAGACACAATCATCTGTACCAGGCCGTCCTGGGTGATGTACGGCGTCACCGTCAAAATGATCCCAACCGGCGTGTACGTAATGGAGTTGATGGGGGTACCGGACAGCGTATTGAAACTAACACTGGTAACCAGCGGAACATTTTGCCCAACCTGCACCATCGCCGGTTGATCGTTTCGCGCCAAGATGGACGGACGCGATAAAACTTCGGCCTTTCCGGCCTGCGCAATTGCGCGCAGCGTCGCCTGAAAATCACTGCCCAAGACTTGATACATTCCCGCGCCCGGCCCGGCGGCGAACGGCGCGATCTGCTGGAAGCTCTGAATTGGTTGGCCAAACACATTGGCAATCGGTGCGTTGGACCCAGTGCCCGAAGCAAGTCCGGACAATCCGAAAACGTTGGCGAAGACGCCGGTTCTCCCGCCGCCGACCCCGTTCATCCAGCCACCTTCGACCCCGAAATCCAACGCATCGCTATGCGTGACCTGGACAAATACAACCTTGATGAGCACTTGGGGCTGTGGACGATCAAGATTGCTGACAACCTGGGAGATATACCGGGTGGTTTCGTCGTCGGCTATGACCGTAATGTTGTGCGTGTCAGGGTCGACGGAAATCGTGGCGTTGCCCACCGCGCCGTTGGGATTGTACTGTTGACCACTGGTAGAGCTGCTGCTGTTGCGGTTCGCAGCGGCACCGCCAACTCCACCGAATCCGCCAAACCCACCACCCCCGCCGCCGGTGCGCTGTTGTGCGCACACTTCAAGTGCGGTGCACAAACAAAGACTGACCATGACCGTCAGGCAGCGTTTTGATTTCAAGATTTGAGTATTCATAGTTACCTTCCTGTTGCGTGCTCTCTGTGCCAAGCCGGTTAAAATGACGTCCCCCCGATACCGCTGCGAGAACCACCCAAGCTGGAGCTTCCAATCCCCGTGCTGGATGTCGTCGTGCCCGTGTTCTGCTGCTGAACTCGATACTGCAAGGGACTGGTCTGGGTGGCTGTACTGCGTGACGCCGTGCTGCTCTGGAACATGTCCTGCAACACCTGCTGGACCTGCTGCGGGTCAGCATTCTCCAGATGAATGACGCTTACGTGCGCCACCTTGGGCGAATCATGATCGAGTTGCCCGATCATCTCCGCGATTTCACCCATCAAATCCTTCGACGCGGTGACGACGACGGAAGTGGTACGCTGGTCCGCCACGGCAACAACTTGTTGCCGTTTCTTTATCCGGGTCGCCTGATTATTCGCGGTCGTGGAGGCTGTCGAATTGGCAGCCGTCTGCCGGCCGCCAAAGAAACCGCCCGGACCGCCGAAACCACCGGGACCGCCGAAACCACCGGGGCCGCCGAATCGTATCGGGGTCTGGCTGCTGCTCGAACTGCTTTGGTCCGAAAAAAGTCCGGTCAGCAGGGTGGCGATTTCCACCGGGTCGTGATGTTTCAAGTGAAACACACGCAGTTCCGTCTCGTCCTCAGCGCTGGAATCAATGGCCTTGATGATTTCAACAAGATGCCGGATGTTCGCCTGGGTGTCGGTGACGGCGATGGAATTGCCGGCTTCGTTGGCAATGATGCGTTGCACCGAAACCATGGGCGACAAGTCCTTCACCAGTTGTTCCGCCTCCACAAACCGAATCGGAATGATCTGGGTGACAATCTCATCGTTCTTCGGGATGGAATCCGGATTGCTGCCCGTCCTGACTGGAATATCGCGATTGACCGCCTCCTCCTTGCTGACAATCGTCAGTTTTCGCCCGTTGCGAATGGCGGCGTACCCATTTTTGTTCAACACCGAGTTCAGCAAATCGACCGCCTCTTCCCGGGTGACAGGGCGGCTGCTCCAAATGTCCACCTTTCCCTTGACCGGCGTGTCCAGTTCGATAATGAAGCCCGCGGCATCGCTGAGATAACTCAGCACCATGTCGATCGGCGCGCCGTGGAAGTTCAGATGGAGTTCCCTTTCGCCTTCCTCACCATTTACCGGAGGCACAGGAAGGATTGACGTTTGTTCCGGCGCAGGCGCCGCTCCCAGCTCGACTGCCTCATTTTGGTCCGAATCTGTCGCCGGCGTTTCCGCCGTCGGCGCGGTTCGATCCTGCGCGGGCGCGTTGCTGCTGACAACGTCAGCCGACGGCGATTGCCCGGTTTGGGCGTGGGCCGTCAGGAGCAGTCCAAACAGACAACCCGCCGCTAACATCCGTATCATAAGAGTTCTCATTTTAACTCCTGTTCTCTTCGTTGCATAAGCCTCTTGAGCACATCGTTCGGTTCATCACTGGAACTGCTGCTGGTCGTATCGCCATCAGCCGGCGCCACGTCCTCGGCCGGGTTGACGGGCAATTCGCTGTTTGCCACCAACTGCCAGCCTCCCCGATCTTCATGACGCATTTGTGTACCAACCTTCATCGTTACCTGCTTACCGCCGGTTTCCAGTTTCACGCTCGTCGGTGTGATTTCCATCACTTGATAACCGGCAATCGCACCGGCCTTCTGGAGGATTTTCCGGTATTCAGACCCCGTCCCATCGAAAAACGCAAAGGTGCCCTTTTCATAACTCATGGTACCAACCAGGTAGAAGGCATCGCCCACCTGCTGTGTCCGGTTTCTCCCGCGGCGGCGAGCGGTTCGGTTCAAATTGAAAATGTTCTTCTCGCTGATGGCCCGAAAGGCGGAGAAATCCGCCTGGCCCACGTGATTCGTCTCCTGCGCCGGCGCTGCGAACCCGTTCGCCATCGCCAAGGCAACGACTGTCCAGACCTTCCAGCACCGGAAAATCAATCTGGTTTTTGTTGACTTCACGTTCATTTTGCCTGGGGTGTGAGCACGAGGCCGCTGACTTGCATCCCGAGGGTCAGTTGTTGGCCCGTATTGTCGTGTGCGCTGAGTTCCGCCGATTCCACCTTCAAAGCCATCGGGCCTTTCTCGACGGCGTACAAGAACTGGGTCAATGTCTCCAAATCGCCGGCGGCGTCCACGCGGCATTCCAGGGTCATATAGTCATCCGCGTCATGTTTCCATTGGGGCGTGATGGAAGTGATGCTGACCCGGCTTTGGCCGGACCACGTGTCGAATGCCTTGAGAACCTGCTGCTCGGCGAGCGAAGGATTGTTCGGCAGCGTGTTCGTTCGCATTTCCTGCCAGCGTCGTCGAATGGCCTGCTCCCGCTGCAGCAAGGAAGTCCCCTGCGCGATCTGCTGGCGCAATTCAGTAATCCTCTTCGATCGCGCCGTCCAGAGGTGCCCCAACGGCGTCAACACCAACCTGTCGACAGCGAACAGCGCGACGACCGCTATCGCCAGCACCACGAGAAGTTGTTGGCGATTGTTAATTCGCATTCTTGACTCCTTCATTCCAATGAAAATCGAAGGTAAACTGCATCGGCGACTTGCCGCGGATTTGATCCACTTTGAGATCGGTCACGTTGTTGGCGGCGCGCAACTGGCTTAAGGTTCTCAACAGCGCCGCGTTATCGCGCGCGATACCCGTGCACGTCACCACGTTCACGTCACGGATTTCCAGTGTCTTGGCCGAAACGACCCCGTCCTCGGGAAACACCATCGTCAATTGCCGCAGAATGCCGAGGCAGCGGAAGGAATCGTCAAACCACGGGCGATATTGCCGGATCTGTTGCTGGAAGCCGTCGAGTTCAGTGACCTTCGCCGACATCGTCCGCCATCGCGAGCCCAGCCGGGTCAGTTGCCATTGTTGAATGAGAAACGAAAACCCCACCAGCAGGGCCACCGCCCCCGCCGTCGCTCCCGCCATCCGGAGCCGGCTGGAGGAATAGCGGGTGGCCAGTTGCTGCCACTGGGTGATCCTCGGTCGCAAGAATTCGAACGGCGCTCCGCCTCCCGCCAGGTGGCGTGCGGCCAGGCTGAACGCGCGTGAAACCGGCGCGTCGGCCGGAACCTGGACACCAAATTCATTTGCCGAATAGGCGGAGACCGACTCCACCTTCAGCCCCGTCGCTTCGAGCCGCACCTCCAGTTCTTCAGCCAGCTCTTGGGCGAGGTCGGTTGGGCCGAAGATGCGCGCCCGTCGCACGGTCTCACGAAGTTCCGCCGGCAACTGCCCCAACGTGATGCGTGTCTCGCGCGTGACCACGTCGGCGCGAAGCAGACCACGACCCCCTTCGGTTTCCAGCGCGCCTTCCAACGCCCGCAACGCGGCCACGCCGCCGCCACTGGTAATCTGCAAATCGATATGGTTCTCGCCGATGGCCAGCGCCAGAATGCCATTGGAGGCGTCGATGTCCGGCGGTTGGAGCGCGGTGACGCCAAGCGAAAAGCTGACCGCCTTCAATTTGGCCCCCCGCAGAGCCTGCTCCAACAACGTAAAATGATTTCCCGGAATCCCAATCAGCGTGGCGTGTTGCTTCTGGGTGGGCGCCCGCCAGCGCGAAGTGGCCAGCCTCAACGTCGCGACGTCGCAAGGGAAGCCGCGTTCCGCTTCGATTTGCAGGAAGCTGGCAACGTCCGCCTCAGGCAGATCCGGCAATTCCGTCTGCACGATGAGCGCCCATTTCAGCGGCACGCATACGACACAATGGCGCTCACGCACGCCGACCGCGTCGAGATGATTGCGAATCTCCCGCCCCACGAGTTCCGGATCGGCAGTCAACGGGTCGAGTGACAGCGTAACGGAAAATGACTGCTGCAATTGCAGTGAGCCATTGGTTCGCTGGAGTACAACGCCCTCAAGCCGGCTCCCGTCCAGCGCCAGCCCCAGAACCGAGGAATGGCCCTGTCGCTTCAGCGGTTTCAAGTTGTGCCAATCAATCATTGCGTCTCCTTCACCAACAGTGCCTGGCGGACATCCTCACCCAACGCCCACCCAAGTCGGCTGAGGTCCTGTCGATAAATAATCTTCGACGAGCCTTCGCTGATGTCGAAAATAAACTTCACCCGACGATAACCGCGACCATACGGACCAACGGCGGCGATATCCGCGGCAAACTGATAGCTTTGCGTGGTAATGTAATCGCCGGCCTGCAAGGCCCGAATCGTTGGGCTGTTCGCCCCCAACGCATCGACAATCCATGCGATCGACCCGAGATTGTTCGGATTTGTTTGGCGGTAATTGACCAGTTGTTGCGCCGTGCCGGTGTCCATGCCCGGAAGACAACTCAACACCGTGACGCTTGCGGTGTTGATGTTCACTCGTCCGCGGGTGAACAATGCCGTACTTACGGTGACATCATTGCAAATCTGCGCAAACTCGTTCGCGGTCATTCCGCTGCGCACGTAGAACTGCAGCATGCCCCTCAACGGGACTGTGGCAACGGGTGTCGGGCCGCCTCCGATCCCAAGACGACGAAGGATCTGACCGGCGCGCCCCGGACCAAAGCTGGACCGTAATAGTGACCGAAGTTGTGTCGGGTCGTTGACATTGATGCGCGCGGCGCCGTCGCTGTGCATGTTTGGCTCGCGGCTGTAAACCGTGACGTACTCGAGAAGCCCGGGGTCAATCTGGCCATTGCCGTCTTCATCCTTTTCATTGGCGTCCAGGATGCCGTTGCGGTTCAAATCCTCACCGGCAAGAATGTCCATCGTTGTGCCATAGACGAGTCGCAGTTCATCGATGGTCTCGAAGGGAGCGCCCTTGCGCTGATACGGCGGCTGCTGCATCGCGTAGTAGAATTGAGACGCGCCGTTCCCGTTGGTGCCTCGCCAGTCGAAGATGGCTGCCGTCAGGTCGGTGGTCATGCGCGGCAACAAGGCAATCACGTTGGTGGAGGCGGAGTTCAAGTTCAACTTCGACGACTCATCCACCAAGCCGAAGGACACCTGATTGGGATGCGTCATGGGGTAACTGTTGTCGCGCCCGATAATCCAGAAGCGCGCGTCACCGACCGGCACCGCTTCCGCTTGATACTCGGAAAGGTCGGGCACGACGCCGTTGGTGGCATACGTGGTAAGAACGTAACTCACATACCGCGCCGCGCCTTCGATGGCTTGATCCGCCGCGATCCCTGACGTGCGATTATCCGAAGCGCGCAACTCCAGGGTCATCGAGTGCGCAAAATAGAGCGCGATGCTGACCAGCCCGAGTGCGATCCAGAGCACGAGGATGAGCACCGAGCCCTGGCGGCTGGCGGGGTCCATCCTGTGATCGCTGCGATTGGAATGGCGCGGGCTCATTCAGTTTGCGGCGCCTTGTGTTTGATTGGTGCGCGACTGCGTGTCGATGGGCACAACGATCACGATCGGTTGCTGGCTGAGCGGGCTGGCGGCAGCATTTCCCGCCAGTTGAATCCGCACCCGAACGGCGACCGGCAAGTTGGTGTCTCCTGCCGTCGTGTCCCATGCGTTGCGCCATTGCGTGCCGTCGTAACAGTCAAAATCCATGCTTGCCACGTTGCCCATCATCCATTGGTCGTCCGGCGACGGGGTGATGGTAGCCAGCAGATTGCGGGTGACGCTGCGGATCAGGTCCTTGCCCGGGGCTGAAGCACCGGCGGCGGCGGGTCTCAGCTCATACGTGACCCGCTGGACTTCCGCCCAGGGTTCGTTCTCATGAAGCGCGCCGGTCGTCGTATACAATTCGATGTCCACGTTCTGATTCAGGCCGAGACTGGTCACGTCTCCAACCTTGAAATCTCCGGACAGAACGCCGTTGGTCAAAGGCGGCATCGCGCACTGCAGATCACGCCGCAACGTCGCCAGCGTCCGTTGAACCGGCAACGATTCATCCACCGCCTGCATCGTGACGGCGCGCAGACGCAGCGCGCTGAAGAACACCGCGTTGATCGCGGCCAGCACGATCGCGCAGATCCCCATGGCCAGCACCAACTCCATCAAGGTAAATCCGCCGCAGCCTCGCCTTATGGAATACGGGGTTTTCATTGCTGCAAATTCACCAGGGTGCTCAGGCGCACCGAATAGTTCCGGTCCCGCGCGGGAAACGTCACTTCGACCGTCAACAATTGCATCGAATCCGACGGCCAAAGCGCACTGTGCAATGTCCACTGAAACTCATGCCCGCGCTCCTGGATCGTGCCGTTCTGGGTGGGCAGATCTCCGTTCGCCGTGACGACGCTCTCATTGAGCACCCGTTCCGCCACCCGCGCCGCTTCGGCCTTGCGTTGGGAGACTTCGCCGGCCGTGCTGGCAACGCGCAGCGCATCGATGGTCACCGGAATCACGATGGCCATGAACATCAGCGCCGCCAGCGTCTCGGCCAGCGTGAAACCGGCCTCGAAATGTCGTTTGGAAACCATTTTATTGATTGGAGTTCTGAATCGCATAGCTCAGGTGATTGGCCGCTTCCACCAGCCAGAGTGTGGAGCCGTCTGCGCCTACGAGACGCAGTGAGGACGGACTGGATTCATCAATGGAACCGTCCGGCAGGAAACGGATCGCCGGCAAACTACGGCCACCAACCGAAACGGGCAGTCCGTTGACCACATCCAGTTGCAAATACTCCGCCAGGGAGAAATTCTCCGCTTTGGGGTCGCCAGTGCGAGCCGCGGTTTCCTGCTCCAAGCCGTAGGCTTGCTGCGACGCATCCACCCACAGCAGCATGGGCATTCCCTCGGAAACCGCGCGGCTCTGACCCGCGTGCGTGAGGGACAAGAGCCGTCGCGCCTCCGAATCCAGAGTCCGTCCGCGGAAAAAGCTGGATAGCATCGGCGCCGAGACGGAAACCGCCGCGACCAGCAACGCCATGACGAGAACCAACTCGATCAAGGTGAATGCAAGTTCGCAATCCCCGGCCGTTCGCTTTTTGATCCGCAGATTCATTTCCTCAGCGTCCAATTGCAAACGTCATCGTCGGTTCCCAGGCGGCCATCCGGTCCCGCTGACGACACATCGTAAAAGCTGGGATTGTGTCGCCCGGGACACTCGTAAACATAATCGTTCCCCCACGGGTCTTTCGGAACCGCGTCGCTTTGGAGATACGGCCCGTGCCAATTCGGAGCCTCGCGTGGCTGTTGAATCAAATCCGCCAACCCGTTTCGGCCCTTCGGATAATACCCCATGTCCACTTCAAAGGCGTCGAGTGCCGTCTTGAACGTGGAAATCTGCGTCTCCGCCGCAGTCACCCGGCCGCGCTGGGACACGCCGGAGAATTTCGGCAGAACGATGGCCGCCAGCGTGCCGAGAATGACCAGCACGAGCAGCAGTTCGACCAGCGTAAAGGCGCGTTGTTCCCGACGAGCGACGGCGAACTTGAGGAGGCGATTTTTCATAAGAGTTCCGGGGTTTATTTGATGTATTGTTGCAGGGTGAAGATCGGCAGCAGCATGCCGATGAAAATCAAGCCGATGAACCCGGCGATGAAAAACAGCATCAGCGGTTCCGCGAACGCCACCGCCGTCTTCAGTTGCCGATCCAAATCGCCCTCGGTAACATTGGCGATGCGCACCAATTCGACGTCCAGCCGTCCGCTTTCCTCGGCCACCGAGACCATTTCCAGTATCGAACCGGGAAACAAACCGCGGCACGCCGCCAGGCTTTGACCCAGTCGCCCCCCTTCCTGCACGCGTTCGATGGACGTGGACACGGCATCGACAAGGATCTGGTTGCCGATGGACTTCCGTGCGACGTTCAAGGCCTGCACGAGCGGCACGCCGGCGCCGAGCAACGTGCCGAGCATCCGGCAAAAGCGCGCCATCGCGAACTGCGAAACCAGCGGCCCCACCACCGGCGCGCGCAGGACGATCCCCTCCCAGACACGCCGTCCCTTTTCCGAGGCGAACCAGCCGCGCACCAGAAACCCAGCCGTGATCAATCCCACCGCGACGAACAACCCGTACGAACGCACGACATGGCTCGCGGCAATGATAATCTGTGTCAGCACCGGCAGGGACCCGCCGAATCCCTGAAAGAGTTTCTGGAAGTTGGGGATGAAAAACGCGAGCAGAAATGTCAGCACACTGAGCGCGAGCACGAGCAGGATGGTCGGATACAACATCGCGCTGGTCACTTTCGAGCGCAGTTCTTTTTCGCGCGATTGGAAATCGGCGATCTGCGCCAGCACCACGTCCAGGAATCCGCCCGCCTCGCCCGCCTGCACCATGGCGACGTACACGCGCGGGAAAACCTCCGGCGATTTCGCCATTGCATCCGCCAGCGCCACGCCGTCGATGACGAGGTCGTGGACTTCCTTCCACTTCGTCTTGGCGGCCGGCGTGGAGGCTTCGGTGTACAGGATGACGAGCGCCCGGCTTAACGACACGCCGGCCGCGAGCAGGCTCGACAGCAGACGCGTGAAGTTTTCCAGCGCCTTTGCGGAAACCCGTTGCGATTGGAACTTGAGCGAAAGGTTTCCGAGCGCAGGCGGTCCGGGCTTGCTGGGTGTGTCGGCGCCCGTGCCTTCCGAAAGGCTGACCGGACGCAGGCCGAGTCCCTCCATCTGGCGAAACGCGTCGGGCCGTCCCGCGGCTTCCAACCGGCCTTCGGCGATGGCGCCGTCGGTCTGCAGTGCTTTGTAATGAAACGTGGGCATGTTTTGCGTAAATTCCTCAGGAGCGGCCCGCCGCGGCGCCGGCGGGCGTTCCGGTCGCCGTGCCGTCCATCGATTCATTCTTGGTGGCAGCAGCCACTTCCTTGGCAGTCGTCACGCTCAATACCTCCTCAACCGTCGTGATGCCGAGTTGCACCAGACGCCAGCCGTCTTCCGCCAGCGTGCGCATTCCCGCGCGGCGCGCTGCGTCACGTATTTGATCCGTCGAGGCATTTTTCAGGATCAATTGGCGGATTTCGCTGTCGGCATCCATCCATTCGAAAATTGCGTGCCGACCGTAAAAACCCGTGTGACGGCATTCGCGGCAGCCAACTGAACGATAAATCGTGGCGTTCGCGGGGATCCCCAGGCTCGCCTTGAAAGCCTGCGCCGTCGGCGCATGGTCTTCCTGTTTGCAGTGTTGACAGAGCACGCGCACAAGGCGCTGGGCGAGCACGGCTTCCAAGGAGGAAGCGACCAGATACGGCTCGACGCCCATGTCCACGAGCCGGGTCAATGCGCCGGGTGCGTCGTTGGTGTGCAGCGTCGAAAACACCAGATGGCCGGTGAGTGACGCTTGGACGGCGATCTGTGCCGTTTCCTGGTCGCGGATTTCACCGATGAGAATCACGTCGGGGTCGTGCCGCAAGATCGAGCGCAACCCGCGCGCAAACGTCAGCCCGGCTTTCTCCAAAACCTGGATTTGATTGACGCCCTTGAGTTGATACTCGATCGGGTCTTCGATCGTGATGATCTTGCGGAGGGAATCATTGATTTCGTTCAACGCCGTGTAGAGCGTCGATGTCTTGCCGCTGCCGGTCGGTCCGGTGACCAGGATGATTCCGTGCGGCAATTGAAGGACGCGTCGAAACCCTTCCAGTTCGCGCTTGTCCATGTCCAGCTCGCCCATGCCGCGCAGCGTCGCGTTTTGCCGAAGCAACCGCATGACGACCGCTTCGCCGTGCAACATCGGGATCACCGAAACGCGGATGTCCACTTCGCTTTCATCCACGCGGATCTTGATGCGGCCGTCCTGCGGCAGCCGCTTTTCCGCGATGTTGAGGTGGCTCAGGATTTTGATGCGAGAAACGATCGCGGGCTGAAAGCGCTTGAGTTGTGCGGGCACGGCGGTGTCCTGCAACACCCCGTCGATACGGTAGCGAATGCGGAATTCGTCTTCGAACGGCTCGAGATGAATATCCGACGCGCGCAAATCGATCGCGTCGCGCAAGACCTGATTGACGAAGCGAATGATGGACGCCTCGTCCTCAGCTGGGGCGTCGAGGTTCGTGTCGTCGACGTGGTCGTCAACGACCTGGAGGGAGTTCTCTTCATGCAACGTGTCAATCGTGTCCGCGCCGACGCCGAGGTGCTTCTTGATTTCGCGCTGGATCGCTTCTCTCGAGGCGAGGATCGGCTTGAGAGTCAAGCCGGTCAGGGTCTGGAGCGCGTCGAGCCCCTGGGTGGCGAACAGGCGGCTGGTGGCGACTTCGGCGGTCCCGTTCAAGCGGCGGAGTGGGAGGAGTTGCTCTTTCAGCAGAATGCGCGCGGGGAACAGAGAGAGAAGCTGGCGATCGGGTTCGATATCTTCCAGCGTCGTGTACGCCAAGCCGTATTCTTTCGCGAGCCATTGCAGGACAGCTTCCTCGCTTTGCCCGGCGAACTTCGCGCGAGTCAAAGATTCCGCATCGGTCGAGGACAGTTGCTTTTCCGATACCATCCGCTCCAGCAACTGCTTCGAAGATGCTTCCTGGGCGGGAGTTTCGCTCATGTCTCGAATCGCCTGCTTCTCTTTGGGGCTATTGGCCTAGTTGAGCAATCCCAGCAAGGCGGCTTGCGCTTCCTGACGTGGGGTCAGCACCTTGCGAAGGTCTTCCTGTGCTTGCGCGAGCTTGGCTTCCTTGGCTTTGCGTGCGGCATGGTATTTCTCGAGCGCAACTTTCACTTGCGCAGTGGGCGCGTTCTCGTCAAGGGTCTTCTGCAGCGCGTCCGCTTCCGGACTGGATTGACCGCCGAACCCGCCGCCGCGTCCGCCCTGCGCATTGGTGTTGGTTCCACCACGGCGACCAACCCCACCGAAGCCCCGGCCTCCGAATCCCACGTCACGCCGGGCGTCAAGCTCTTTTTGAATCAACGGCTGGACCGCCGCCCAATCGGTGTCGTTCGTGAACGCCAGTCGCTCCCGGATATTGTCCATCATGCGCTGTTGGAACTGGGCCGGGTCGAAGTTGCCTCGACCGCCCTGGCCTCCGCCGTTTGTATTGTTGTCTTGCGCCGAGAGCGTACCCGCCCCCAAGCAAAGAGCCACGGCAACCCCGCAAATACCCAACACTTGATTCGCCTTCATTCTCAAGATCTCCTCCTGCAGCTAACGTTGTTTTGTCTGACGTCCCGTCGATTATGGGTCGACGTGTATGTGCCGACCGCAAATCGCGACTTACGTCATTGCACGGAATGTGCCAACGCAAAAACCCCACAAAACCTGTAGAACAAGAGAATGCTGCTGTGCAAATCCTGCGCGTTGCCCCTGCGGTCGAGCAGGATTTGCGCACGCCGTTACTTCATGAAGCTGGGTGTGAACAGGAAGATGTGCTCCTATTCGGGACAAATTCGCGTCAATGCGCGTCAGTTCGCTTTCATTTGCGATTTACCCACCCGCCTCAAAGCCGGGGTAAAGGGTCATGCCGCCGTCGACGTAGAGATTCGTGCCGGTGATGTAGTCGGCGTAGTCACTGGCCGGCCACACGGCGGCCTGGCCGATGTCCTCCGGTTCGCCGATCCGTTTGTAGGGGGCAACGTCAGGCTCAATCCTCCCGCCATTACGGACTTCAAGGGCCCGATGGCCAAGCTCGGGTGTCACGTTCGTCAAGACTGACTCGACTTTTCCGCGGTGTCCGCGTATTGCAAACTGCAAAAGGAGTCAACCCTGTCGCAGTTGAAATGAAACCAAGACGGAATCGGCTGCAAGTGAGCGTGCTCAAACGGTTGGAGGCGAGTCTACCCCCGACCCGCTGGCAGCGGTTTTGGCTTCACATTCAAACCGTCTGGCGACATCGACGGAAACAGAGCCCGCATCGAATCGGGTTCCAGTTCAAGGGAATCCTGCGCGCCCTCTTTCGCCGGGACAGGAAGCGGGTGAATTAGGTGGATCCCGCACCTGATACTTCATTGCGCCCGCGGCTGCTCTCATTCATCCGCGGATTGAACGCCGACCCTCGCCTGGAACTGAACGAGTGTACCTCGCTGCTGCAGTCGGGCTTGCTCGATTCCGCAGCCATGCTCCAACTGGCCGAATGGATTCAGCGCGAGGTGGGTGCGGATGTCGACCTACTCCAGTTCGATCTCTCCAAAGAATGGGACACGATCGTCGACATCGAAGGTTTCATCCAGCGATGTCGGCACAACCAGACGGGTTGAATCAGGCGATCATGCCAGCCGCTGATTACCGCATCGTCCCGTATCGCCCCGAGTACAAGGCCCAAGTCATCGAATTCCAAAAAGATCTCTGGAGCCCCAGCGCGGAACTGAACGAGGCGTACCTCGACTGGAAACACCTGCGCAATCCGTATGTGAGCGAGCCGCTCATTTACCTCGCCTTGTGCGGGAAGGAGGTCGTCGGCATGCGTGGGTTTTTCGGGACAAAATGGCAGTTCGGGTCGCCACGGGAGACGCTGGTAATCCCGTGCGCGGCCGACATGCTCATCGCTCCCGACCACCGGAACCGCAGTCTGATGACGCTGATCATGAAGGCTGCGCTGAAGGACCTGGCGCAGAGAGGCCACACCTACGCCTTCAGCATGAGTGCAGGGTCGATGACCCTCGTGAGCCAGATGGCGATGGGCTGGCGCAGCACGGGATTGTTGCAGCCCAAGCAACGCATCGTTCCGGCAAGGCAATCGTTCCCCGGCGTGCGTACGCTCCTCAGGAAGTCGCCCAAGGTCGTCTCCGTTTACCGATGGTTGCGCCGTCCCGGTCAGACCGCAGCGTCTGACGCAGCCCGCCAGTCACCCGCGAACCACTTCGATGTTTTCGACTCGCGCAGCAATCAGCGCAGCCACCGAGTCGGCACGCACGTGTCGATCCAGAAAGCCCCGCGGCCGGCAGACATGGCGGAACTGGTTGCCAGACTCGAAAACGACGGCCGCATCCGTCACGTCGAGGATGAACCGTACTTCGCGTGGCGCTTTCAAAACCCGCGCAGCCGCTACCGCTTTCTCTTCTGGGACGACGGCTGGCTGGAGGGTTACCTCGTGCTGCAAGCGACACCACTGCCGTGGATGCCCCATATTAACCTGGTCGCCTGGGAAGCGACAACGGAGCGCGCCTGTGCCGACCTGCTGCAGGCAGCGATTGAGCTCGTGGGTCGCGAGACCCTGTTTACGTGGTCGGCGACACTCGGAGAAAGCGAACTGCTAATCCTCAACGCAGCCGGCTTCACGCGAGTCGTTCAAACCATCACTCAACATCCCGCGACTGTGCTGGTGCGACCCATTCGGGATGAGATGTTGGACCAGGAATGGCTCGTGGGTGGCAAGCGTTTGCTGGATCTGGGCTCGTGGGACTTGCGGATGATCTATTCGGATGGTTTTTGAGTTCCCAAGACCCGACGCAAGTCCACGGGCTGGAGCCCGTCGCAGTTCTGGGCCACTTGAGACCGGTTAATTTTGCCGCGGGAGGTCCGCGGCATTTCGTCAAGCAGATACCAGCGCGCGGGCATTTTATGTTTGGCGATGTGGCGCATCAGCCAGTCGTGCAACGCGCGGATGCTTTCGTCGCCCGGATCTTTCAACACGACAGCGAGTCCGACGTTCTGCCCGTACAAGGAATCGTCGTACGCGAAGGTGCAGGCATCTACCGCGCCTTCGAACCGCTCGACAACCGCGTCGAGGTCACCGGGGTAAATCTTCATGCCGCCTTTGTTGATCTCTTCGCGCTCGCGTCCGCGCAGGTAGAGGTAACCGCGCTCATCGAGCAGACCGATGTCGCCCGTCATGAACCAGCCCTGGCTGACCACCGCGTTCGTCAGATCGTCCCGGCCGAGGTAGCCTTTCATCAATGCGGGCGTGTTGAGCCAGACGTAGCCCGATTCGTCCGCGGCGCATTCCGCGGCCGCGCTCGGCGCGTGCTCGGCGCTCGACGTCTTGAGGATCTTGATCACCGCTCCCCAGCCGACACCGATCAAGCCGTCCTCGGGAACGAGGTCGGGCACGGTCGTGCCCGCGACCCAACTCCCCGTCTCGGTGATGCCGTACGCATTGCATACGTCGCTGGTGCCGGTCCAGTGCTGTATTTCCTTCCAGAGAAACATCGTCAACGGCGCCGAACCGCAAAACACGCGCTCCAACGTCTGTTTGACGGGCGGCTTGGCCGTCTTGAGCGCCACGCGCCAGACGGTCGGCACGGAAGACATGAACGTGATCTCGTGTTCGTCGAGCAGCGCGCCGAGCTGCATTATCAGGCCGGTTTTGAACGGCGGGACGACGAACAAATCCTGCCCCGAGAGCCACGGGAACAGACAGTTGCAGATCAACCCGTGCCCGAAGTGGGTCGGCAGCAGGCAGAGGGTGCGGCGGAAATTCCGCAAATCCAGATTCTGCCGCAACCCCATCCAGCGCGCGCGCAAGGAACGATGCGTGTGCACCACGCCCTTCGGTTGTCCGGTTGTTCCCGAGGTGAACAACACCAACGCGTCCTGATCCAACGCGAATGCGTTACCGGAGGCGGGACGGGACGACGCCGAATGCGCGGAGGCTTCGGAGGTGGACAACACCTTGACCTTTTGCTGCTCCAGCGTTGCGGCCAGCGCCTTGTCCAGCGAATCGCAGTCGATCGCGAAGCGCGGACTGGCCGCTTGCGCCAGCGTTCCCACTTCAAACGGAGTCAGCCGGGCGTCGATCGGAATGGCGCACCCGCCGAGTATCCACACCGCCATCAGGTCGACAAAAAACTCCAGTCGGTTGCCGTAGAGCAGGAAGACGCGATCCTGCGACTGCATTCCACAGGTCTGGTAATAAGCCCGGCGCCGGGAAATCTCGCGGGTGATCGTTGGCCGATCCCACCTTCGGCCCGTCAACGGCTCCACCAAGTCTCCAATATGCAGGTCGAGAAACACCATCCCTATTACAGCATAAATCAAACGCAAATTGCAGCGCTAACCTGTATCCGATACCACGGCGGACATCTTCCGCAACCTACCAGTCCCCGCGTCGAGCCCAAGAAACAATCAGCCAGATTTTCTCTTGGCAGAACAAGCTTCGCGCTTCTTACCGGGGTTGTTGAGGTCCGCGCTGTTTCACGTCGGGTCAGTCTGCTGTCCGTCGCGACTTCCGTGCGCGTCGTTCCGTTACTGGGGTGTGCCCGGCTTTGCCGGTGCTGGATGGGAGCCTGACAACCGTTCACCGACAGAGATCGGCAGGTTGTTCGTTTCCGACCGCCGGCCCAGTACCGCCTTCCGGCTGCTGTAATCACCAGCAGGCGAAGCCGTATTGCAACCGTTGCCGACAAGCCCAAGCCCCAAAGCGAACAGAATTGTCAGAAATGATCGATTCATACGGGTACATCATACCACCGAGTCCCGCGAGAGCCGGGCGTGGTCGTTCCTCAATACGTCAATCAGAGAGCGGACAGCCGTTCCTCGGTTGGCACACTTGGCTCGGCTGGCCTGCAAGAAGTATGTGTCTTTTGAATGTAATGCCCGAGTATTCGCCATTCTCAAGGGCGGCGAATTCCGGAAGACCAAATAGGGTCAGTGATGGCTTGGGCACACGCTTGCGGCCATGGTTCAATCACTCCTTGGCCCCATGCGCACGAAGAAGGTCGGCGATGCCAATGTGTCCTTGGTCCAATGCCAAGCGCAGCGGCGTCATGCCGATGTAGTCTTTGAGGTCAACCACGGCCTTGCTGGCCAGAAGCAATTCCACCACTTCCTTGTGGCCACTTTCCGCCGCCCAGTGCAACGGCGTCCAGCCGACTTTGGTCTTGGCGTTGACATCGGCCCTGTTGGCCAGAAGCAACTCCGCCACTTCCTTGTGGCCATTTTCCGCCGCCCAGTGCAACGGTGTCATGCCGCGGTTGTCCTTGGCGTTGACGTCGGCCTTGCTGGCCAGAAGCAATTTCACCACTTCCCTGTGGTCTTCGTCCGCCGCCCAGTGTAACGGCGTCATGCCGCGGTTGTCCGTGGCGTTAACGTCGGCCTTGCTGGCCAGAAGCAATTTCACCACGTCCTTGTGGTCTCTGTCCGTCGCCAGATGCAACGGCGTCCAGCCGCCGCTGACCACGGCGTTGACGTAGGCCTTGTTGGCCAGAAGCAATTCCACCACTTCCTTGTGGCCGGCCTGCGCCGCCACATGCAGCGGCGTCCAACCGACTGGGTTGTCCCTGTTGTCAACCAACTCAGGATTTGCTTTGAGCAGCGCCCTGATATTCTCCACATCGCCCTTCTTTGCCGCGTCATGAATCTCGCCGCAGGAGGCGCTGGTGCTAAGACTCAGAGCCATCGCACCCAACACCAGAGACAGTGCCGTAGTCCTCATGGGTGAAATAGTGCGCCCCTTCCGCACCCGTGACAAGTGCCGTTATTCCTTCACCCCGTGCGCACGGAAAGCCACCTTAATCACGTCCCTTCCCCGGGTATGCTGCTCCAAAACCCTTTGAATTGCGGCGCACACATACCAGCGACCGCCCTTGCATTCCCCACCGTAAGGCGTATGTTTTAGTTGAGAGTCGAGCAACCCTCTCATCAAGTAAGGTAACACGAAGGGTTTGAAGCCCACCCCTTGGGAGCGGCTCGGGGGTCGTAATTCGAGAGTTGAGCCTCGACTCTCCTCTTTTTTTCACC
>JBEKYJ010000043.1:0-22488 GCA_049511095.1 Verrucomicrobiia bacterium | reverse complement strand
CAACTGGTTGTTCAACGCATGGGCCACAATGTGGCGGTTGTTCCACAGTGGAATTCGCGGGCCCTGCCCAAACGCGTTGCCGACCCAGCCGGTGTTGAGCAGATAGCACCGCACGTTGTGTTCGCGCATCTTCTCGGCCAGCATCTGGGCATACGTTTGCGGCGGCAGCGGCAGGAACGGCGCGCCGAAACACGCCGAGAAGGTCGGCACGGGATCCTTGCCGAGATTCGTTTCCGTGCCGGCCAGCGACGCCGTATAGCCGGACATGAAATGGTACATCGCCTGAGCGGGACTCAACCGCGCCACCGGCGGCAGGACGCCGAAGGCGTCGCAGGCCAGAAACACGATCGCTCGCGGGTGGCCGCCCAACCCGCCGGCAACCGCGTTGGGGATGTAGTCCAACGGGTACGCGCACCGCGTGTTCTCGGTGATCGATTCGTCAAAGTAATTCGGCACTCGCGTGGCCGGGTCCACTACGACGTTCTCGATCACGGAGCCGAAGCGGATGGCCTCCCAGATCAACGGTTCGCGCTCCTTCGTGAGCTTGATGCACTTGGCGTAACAGCCCCCTTCAAAATTAAACACGCCGTGATCGCTCCAACCATGCTCGTCGTCGCCAATCAGCCCGCGATTGGGGTCGGCGGACAATGTCGTCTTGCCCGTGCCGCTCAGTCCGAAGAAGATTGCCACGTCGCCGTCCTTGCCCACGTTGGCCGAACAATGCATCGGAAACACGCCCTTTTGGGGCAGGACGAAGTTCAGCACGGAGAAAATGCTCTTTTTCATCTCGCCCGCGTACTGCGTTCCACCGATGAGCACGGTCTTCCGGGAGAAATCCACGATGATGAACGCTTCGCTGTTGAGCTTGTGCTTCTTCGGGTCGGCGAGGAATTTGCACGCGTTGATGACCGTCCACTCCGGCACATGCGACTGGAGTTGCTCGGGTGTGGCCCGGCGGAAGAGCTGTTTGACGAACAGACTGTGCCATGCAAACTCGGTCACAATGCGGATCGGCATCGAGTACCGTGGATCCGCGCCGGCGAAACCGTCCATCACGAACAACTCGCGCCCCTGCAGGTACGCCAAAACTTCTTGCCGCAGCCCCAGATAATCCCGTTCAGAAATTGGTTGATTGACCTTGCCCCACCAAATCTTGTCGCGGGTCGACATCTCCTCCACCGTCCACTTGTCGCGGGGCGAACGTCCCGTCCGTTTGCCCGTCATTGCGTTCAGGGCCCCATTGCTTGTCAGCATGCCCTCGCCGCGTCTGATCGCCTCCTCCACCAAACGCGCCACCGGCAGGTTCCAGTGCACCTCGCCCGCGCCCGTAATACCGTGATTTTCAAGACCGCAATGACTCATATGATGTGTTTCCTCGCCAAAACCAGCGCATCTGCGCCCGCACGGATTTACTGAGTTTTCCGCCGAAGCGCAATAAAAAACCTGCTGACCGGGGTCGTGCCGGTGGGACAATCTCATCGTTGCCGCGAACAAATCCTAGCTACCGTAGAAGCTCTCCGCCTCGACGCCCGCCTCCTTGCGTACGTGCTCGGTGATCGCATCCACTTCGACATTTGACAATGCTGAAACGAATTGCCACGCGGGGATGCCGTCGACGATGGTCATCGCCTTGCGGGCGACCGTGTAGACCTGGACGAGCTTGATGTTGCCTATGTCGCGGAGGCGGTGGCAGTAGGCCGTGATCTCATCATCGCCGGGGCCGACACCGCGAATCTTTAGAAACAGGCTTTGAATGACCATCGGCCGCGTTTTCGCCGCCTCGGAGATGTTCTTCAGGATGCGCGCAAACGGAATCTTCGTGCGGTTGATGAGCCTGAAGTAATCTTCCGTGCCGGCGTCGAGTTTGGCCCACACCTCGCCATTGTTGGCGTCCATGATTTCCAGCCCGCGACGCACATCCGCGCGATCCAAACCTCCCGCATCGGTGATCAACACGATCTTTGCGTTCGGCGGTTTGACGCGCGCGATCATTTGGATCGTCCCGGAAAAATTCGGCAACGTGGTCGGTTCGGCGTCGCCGCTCAGTGCGATGTCATTCAGACGCAGAAGCTCGCGCGGGACGGAATGGAACGAGGGATGTTGCGCGATCCGTCCGGAACGCACCACTTCCAGCATCTCGCGCAACTCCTCTTCCGCAATCGCCAGATCGAATTTCTTCACCGCCGCCTCGGTCGCGCGATCCACCTGGCAATAGATACAGTCGAAGTTGCAAACCTTGTCGGGATTGACGTTGAGGCCGATGGAAATGCCATGACTGCGCCGCGAGAGTACGGGATAGACGTACTTGAAGTCCTCGAAACGTCGCGAATGCTGGCGGTGTGCCGCGAGAATAGTCACGTCACCATTTTAGCCGCGCGTGACGAGGAAAGCGAGCCGTTCACGCGGGTCGGCGGCCTGGGGCGCGAGTGTCGCTTTGCCGAGCGCGCGGGCGATGACGGGCTCGATCTTCGCACGGGCCGTAGCGTCGTTCGGCGCCAGAAGACGATCGTTCGTCACCACCAACACCTCATCGGTCTTGAACTTGATGCCGTTCAAACCGGGCTCCGACTCCAGGATCTTCGAGGCTTGGAGAGCCGCCTGCAAAACGCTCTTCAGATTCGCTTCGAGACCGCCTTCGAGAGGACGCTTGCGGTAGTACAAGAGACCCAGCCGTCCGCCTTCCTGATCCATGCTGAAGTTTCCTTCGTGCGCGACGAGCAGGATACCCGGTCCGTGGTGGACGTGCGAGTAGTCGTGCACATCGATCAACTGATGACCCTCGAGCTTCTGTTTCTGGATCCAGCCGTGAAACACAGGAATGAAATCGCGAAGGTCCACCACCTGCGGGTTGGCGACGAAGATTTTGACGCCGATCTTGTAGAGGTCCATATCGAATCGGCTTCCGTTACTGGAGAACCCGGCTCATCTGCGCGGCCTTTTGCTCGCGCAACTTGTCGGCGCAGGCGTGCGCAGCCTCGATGAACAGCTGCGATTCCTCGATGAGGCGGTGGACTTCATCGGGATCGTATCGCGACGGCGGATTCTCGTGCCGACGGAAAAAATCCTGGGCGAACTTCCCGCCGGTGAACCTGTCCCAGAACAGCTTCGGCTCGAACAGGCGTGCGCGAAACTCTCTCGCGATTACCTGGGGCTGGTTCGGAACGTCGTACCACAATTCCTTGACCAGCCCGTGCGCCGCCTGAAGCATGGAGGCGTACGCCAGTTCATCGGCCTTGGCCAAATCTTTCGCCTCCAGCTTGAGTTGCGCCTCGAAGCACAGGCGCTCGGCGGCCTGCAACTCGAAATCGAGACGCGACACGATTTCCCCCGCGCATTCACCCATGCCCATGTCGCCCATCGTGAACTCGCGCGGATCGCCCCAATCGGAGTAAAACGCGGTGTTCTTCTCGTACGCGGGCACTTCCATCAAGTCCTCGAGCATCTTGCGGCTCTCGGCCTTGCCAATGCGGGCGATGAAATCCTGAAAGCTCTCGTTGCCCTGGCGTTCCTTCACAAAGCGCTGCGTGATGCGCTCGACCACGGCGGGCACGTTCCTTGACGGAACCGAGCCGATGGCGAGGCCGTAGGAGCCGGCGTTGTCGCGCCACTTGCCGCCGAGCAGCACCTGGAAGTGCGGTACCTTGCGATTACCGAGCGTGCGGCTGTTCCCATAAAAACCGATGTCGGCCAGATGGTGCTGGCCGCAGGAGTTGAAGCACCCGCTCATCTTGATGTGCAACCCTTTCACCGCCGCATCCATCGTAAAATACTGGTCCGCCAGCCGCTGGCGCAACTCGCGCGCGAGTCCGCGCGATGAGGCGATGCCCAGTTTGCACGTGTCGGTGCCGGGACACGCGACCACGTCGAGGATCGTTCCCGCCCCGAAATCGCCAAGGCCGATCTCTTTTGATTCGCGATACAACTCCGGCAAATCCGCCTCGCTCACCCAGCGGAACACAAGGTTCTGCTCGACGGTTGTGCGGATGTTGTCGCCGCAATACTTGCGCGCCAGGACAGCAACGTGACGTGCCTGCGACGATGTCAAATCGCCGAGGGGCAGCGAGATCGTCACTACCGCGTAGCCGGGCTGGAGTTGGTGGTACACGTTCGTTTCCGCCCATGCGTTGAAGCCTTCGGGTTTTGACCGGCCGTTCAACGACGACGGCGACTTGAGCGGCGTTTCCTTGAACCCATGCGCTTCGGGTATGAATGCCGTCCAACGCGGGTCGGGCGGAAGGATTTCGCGTTCCTCCATCACCAACCGCTTGAACTCGTCGACACCGAGCTTGGCCACGAGGAATTTGATGCGCGCGCGCGCGCGATTCTGTTTTTCACCGAGCCGGGCGAACACGCGTGCGATGGCCTGCGCGATCGGCAGCAATTCCTCCTCGGGCACGAATTCCGCAAATACTTTCGCCTGATACGGCACCGGACCGAGGCCGCCTCCGACGTACAGTTTGAACCCGCGCTTGCCGTCGCGTGTCAACGCGAGCGCGCCCATGTCGTGCATATTGACAAGCCCGCAGGCTTCGTGTTCGCAGCCGGAGAACGTGATTTTGAACTTGCGCCCGAAGTCCTGCGTGTCGGGATGGCCCAGCAAAAACCACGCGATCGCCTTCGCGTAGGGCGTCACGTCGAATGCCTCGGTGCGGCAGACGCCTGCCAACGGGCAGGCGGTGACGTTGCGGACAGCGTTGCCGCACGCTTCGCGCGTGGTGATCCCCGCCGCCGCGAGCCGGCGCATCAGCGACGGCGTGTCCTCGATGTGTACGAAATGAAGCTGAAAATCCTGCCGGGTCGTCACGTGCAGGATGCCGTCGGAATACTCCTCGGCGCAGTCGGCAAGGGTTTCGATCTGGGACGATGTCAACCCGCCGAACGGAATCTTGATGCGCTGCATGCCCGGCGCGTCCCACATCGTGTCGGGACCTTTGGTCAGCGAGGTTGCGGGGAACTGCAGATGCTGCGTCTTGATGCCGTCGTGGCGCTGGCCGTTATCGTAGCGCTGGCCGTACGCGCCACGGCGCAGACGCGTCTCCGCGAAGAGCTTTTCGTCGATCTTGCCCCGTTTGCGAAGTTCGAGCTGCGTCTCGTACACATCGATTTCGTCGGCCAGTTCGCGCGGCATATTGTCCGCCAGTTTTTCTTTCCACATCATGGCAGTGCGAATTTGTATCAATTCCACCATAACGCAACAAGAAAAGACCAGATCGCGCGCGCGTTACCTTACTTCGCCGCCAAAGATTCATGTTCATTCACGCCTGTTCGCGGTTACAATGCCCCTGATGGAACCCGCATCGAACTTAAAATCCGGCTTCGCCGTGCTTGTCGGTCGCACCAATGTCGGCAAATCCACGCTGCTCAACGCGCTGGTCGGCACCAAGATCGCCATCGTCACGCCCAAGCCGCAGACCACGCGCGACACCTACCACGGCATTGTCCATCGTCCCGAAGGCCAGATCGTGTTCGTGGACACACCCGGCATCTTCAAGACGCAACCGAGCCGGCTCGTGCAGAATCTTCATCACAAACTCCGTGACGCGCTCGAAGGCATCGATGTCATCGTCCACGTCGTCGATCCCACCCGCTCCATCGGCGAGGAAGACCGGCGCGTCAACGACCTCGTCGACCGCGTCGTGCAACCCAAGATTCTCGTCCTCAACAAGCTCGACCTGCCCGAGCGCTACTACCGCGACACGTGGCTCGAACGCGGCCCGAAATACGCCGCCGTTGTCGAAGTCTCCGCGTTGAAGAACAAGCACGTCGACCTCATCATCCAGGCCATCTTCCGCCACCTGCCCGTCGGCCCGGCGCAGTATCCCGTGGGTCAGGTCACCAATGTCACCACTGAATTCTGGATCGCCGAACTCATCCGTGAGAAGCTTTACCTGCAAACCAACCAGGAGGTTCCCTACACCGCCACCGTGCAGGTGGAACAAGTCGAAGACCGCAAAGACAAACAAGGCAAACTCCTTCTCTACATCAAAGCGGCGATCCTGACGACCGATGACCGCCACCAACGCATGCTCATCGGTCAGGGCGCCAAGAAGATCAAAGAAATCGGCTCCGCCGCCCGCAAGGACCTCGAAGTCGCGATGAACAAAAGAATTTTCCTCGACCTCGATGTGTTGATCGACGACAAATGGATGGATAGACTTTCGTAGAAACTGCATATTTGGTTCGGGAAAATCGAGCAAAACGCGCCGCTCCGCCCCCCCAATACCTCCTCGCGTCATAAACTGCTGGTATTGGCGAATTTATCCACTCGTTGCGCACGGTTTGTGCTGGGTTACTTGCTTGTCCCCAAGAGAGGGGTAAGTTTAAGTAAACGATGCTTTAACAACTTATGATGGTGATTCTTCCAATCAAATCCGGCCCGTACTGGATACCCGTTGCGCCATCCGGCTACGCAGCCGAGTTGCAGGGCGCTGAGCTGGCTGTTGGCTATCGTCTGAAAAACCTCAGCAACATCATGGAGCCCATCATCGCCGAACATGCGATGGGAAGAGCTGATCAAGCCACCACGCGATTGAGTATCAAGGCCGCGCTCACCGGCAACGGGAAGCTGCCCTATTTTGAAATCGACGGGGTCCGGCAGGAACTCGACAGCGAATGGCTGGACGTGGTGATCAAAACCAACACCGACATTGTGTGTGGTTATCGGAGTTTCGTCCAGGGCATGGACCCGGAAATGCTGGAGGCATATCCCGCGCGAGAACTCGTCAAAGCCAAAAACGGAGAGGAGCCGTACGACTGGAAAATCCGCTGGGCTGAATCGGGCGGACAGCTGTACGACGGCCGGATGATCGCCCTCAAGAATCATCCTGTGTGGCTGAACATCAGCGACCTTGGACACCCGCACCCGCCGTTTGCCTTTGGGAGCGGCATGGACGTGGTCGATATCAGCCGAGTCGAGGCCGTGGAACTTCAGTTGATCGGCTGGCGTAGCGACATCCTGGTTGCTCCCTGCCCGATCTGCGACAGCGACGCCAACTCCTGCAGTGGTGAAGCCGGCTCGGATAATTGAACGAGCCTTCGCACTGTCATCGACAACGCAGAAACGGTCGACCAAGACGCTGTACCTTGCCAACTCCCCATCTTGGGCTACACTAGTGCCGCGAGTATGGGGGCGAATACAGGTAATTTCATTCTGGTCGAAGGTGCGCGGCAGAACAATCTCAAGGGCATCGATCTCAAGTTGCCGTTGGGTGAGTTGATCGTCGTCACAGGGGTCAGCGGGTCGGGGAAATCGTCGCTGGCGTTCGACACGATTTATGCCGAGGGACAGCGGCGCTACGTCGAGACGTTTTCGCCGTACGCGCGGCAGTTCCTCGACCGCATGGACAAACCGAAGGTCGACCGCATCGACGGCATCCCGCCCGCCATTGCCATCGACCAGACCAATTCCGTCAAGACCTCGCGCTCGACCGTCGGCACGATGACGGAGTTGAACGACCACTTGAAGCTCCTTTTCGCGCGGGCGGCGCAGTTGTTCTGCCGCGGCTGTGGAAAGCCGGTGCGGCGCGACACGGCGGATTCAATCTACGGCCAACTTCCCACAGCCAGCGGTGAGTTGCTCATTGCCTTTCCGGTGCCGATCCCGAAGAATTTCACGGAGGCGGAAGTCCGCGAACTGCTCACCAAGCAGGGTTACCACAAAGTCGAGAAGCATGACGACTTTCTCGAAGTCATCCAGGATTCCGTGCCGTTTACCAACAAGAATCGCGCGCGCATCATCGAGGCGCTCGAAGCCGCGCTGAAAGTCGGCAACGGACGGGTCGCGGTCAACGGTCGCAAGTTTTCTTCCGATCTTCACTGCGCGGAGTGTGATATTCACTACCGCGACCCGGTGCCGAGCCTGTTTTCGTTCAATTCCCCCATCGGCGCGTGCGAAACTTGCCGCGGGTTTGGTCGCACTATCGGCATCGACTACGATCTCGTGATACCCGACGACACGAAGACGCTGGCCGGGGGCGCAGTCAAGCCCTGGCAGACCGAAAGCTACAGCGAATGCCAGGACGATTTGATGAAGTTCGCGCGCCAGAGCGACATCCCCACAAAAGTGCCGTGGCGCGAACTCACCGACGCCCAGCGCCAATGGGTCATCGGCGGCGAGGGCAGTTGGGAAGACCGTGTGTGGTACGGCGTGAAGCGGTTCTTTGACTGGCTGGAGACGAAGAGCTACAAGATGCACATCCGCGTGCTGCTCTCGAAGTATCGCACGTACGTTCCGTGCAAAGCGTGCCGGGGCGCGCGGCTCAAGCCGGACGCGCTGCTGTGGCGCGTCAACGACCGAACCATCCACGACGTGATGCTGTTGCCCATCGACCGCTGCCACGAATTCTTCAACGAACTCAAACTACCCGCGCCCCTCGACGAAGCGGACGATCTGTTGCTCGCCGAAGTCCGCACGCGCCTGCGTTATCTCGTGGACGTCGGGCTCGGTTATCTTACGCTCGACCGCCAATCGCGCACGCTCAGCGGCGGCGAAGTCCAGCGCGTCAATCTCACCACGGCCCTCGGCACTTCGCTGGTCAACACGCTTTACGTCCTCGACGAACCGAGCATCGGCCTGCACCCGCGCGATATCAACCGTCTCATTGGCATCCTGCATCGGCTCCGCAACGCGGGAAACACGTTGCTCGTGGTCGAGCACGACCCCGATGTCATCCGCGCGGCTGACCGCATTCTCGATCTCGGCCCCGGCCCCGGCGAACGCGGCGGTGAGATTGTGTTTTTCGGGACGCAATCGGAGATGGGAAAATGCAAGCGTTCGCTCACCGCGCAGTATCTCCGTGGCGACAAATCCGTGACAGGGACGGCTCTCCGAGCCGCCCGCAAAGATGTCGGTGGGCCCGGCGGTCGCGCCCTCCCATCGCGCAACAGCGCGTCACTCAAGATTCTCGGTGCGCGCGAGCACAACTTGAAGAACATCGATGTCGAGATCCCGTTGAATCGATTCGTCTGCGTCACGGGCGTGAGCGGCTCGGGAAAATCGACGCTCATCCAAGACGTGCTGTACAACGCGTTGTGCAAGCTGAAGCACAAACCCGAGGAACCGGCCGGCCGTCATCGCGCCCTTGTCGGTCACCAAAAAATCGAAGACGTGGTGATGGTGGACCAATCGCCCGTCGGCCGAACCACGCGGTCGAACCCCGCAAGTTATGTCGGGGCGTTCGATACGATCCGAAAACTCTTCGCTGCCACACCGCTCGCGCAAGAGCGCAGCTACACCGCGGGTACGTTCAGTTTCAATTCGGGCGAAGGCCGTTGCCCCACCTGCGGCGGCAATGGGTTCGAGCACGTGGAAATGCAGTTCCTCAGCGACGTGTATCTGCGGTGTCCCGACTGCGACGGCAAGCGCTACCGTCCGGAGGTGCTGGAGGTCAGAATCGACGGCAAATCCATCGCGGACATGCTTGAGATCACTGTCAACGAAGCCTGCAAGTTTTTCGGATCGCACACCGAAGTATTGCGCGGGCTCGAGCCATTGCGCGCGGTGGGGCTGGGCTACATCAAGCTCGGCCAGCCCGTGCCCACGTTGAGCGGGGGCGAAGCCCAACGCCTGAAACTCGCGGCCCATCTGGCGCAGACGACGAATCAACGGACGCTTTTTCTCTTCGACGAACCGACCACGGGGCTGCATTTCGACGATATCGCGACGCTGTTGCAGGCGTTTCACCGGCTCATCGAGCGCGGTCATTCGGTCGTCGTCATCGAACACAACCTCGATGTCATCCGCGCCGCCGATTGGATCATCGATCTCGGGCCGGAAGGCGGCGAGGCGGGCGGCGAAATCGTCTGCGTCGGCTCCCCCCAAGGTGTGGCCCAGTGTGAGCGGAGTCATACGAGCGCGGCGTTGCGGCGATTGTCCACACCCCGAACGGTGGCGGAGTCACCCGCCGCACCCTACGCGGCCGGTCCCGACCATTCGATTCGCATTCACAACGCGCGCGAGCACAACCTCAAGAGCATCGACGTGTCCGTCCCACGCGACAAGTTTACCGTCATCACCGGCATCAGCGGTAGCGGCAAATCGACCCTCGCGTTCGACATCCTCTTCGCCGAAGGCCAGCGCCGCTATCTCGAATCGCTCAACGCGTACGCCCGGCAATTCGTCCAGCCCGCGTCCCGTCCGGATGTGGATGCGATCTTTGGCATCCCGCCCACGGTCGCCATCGAACAGCGCACCAGTCGCGGCGGACGCAAGAGCACGGTGGCCACCGTTACCGAGATTTATCATTTTCTGCGGCTGCTGTTCGTGAAACTCGGCATACAGTACTGTCCCGATTGCAACATTCCGATCCAGCCGCAAACGCGCGAGGCAATTCTCGCAACGCTGATGAAGGAGTATCGGGGCTGTCGCGTGGAACTACTCGCGCCGCTGATCGTCGCGCGCAAAGGGTATTACACCGACCTGGCCCAATGGGCGGCGCGCAAAGGTTTTTCACATCTGCGCGTTGATAGCGAACTGCTGCCGACGGCCCGGTGGCCCCGGTTCGATCGCTTCAAGGAGCACAACCTCGAACTGCCCGTCGGCGGTTGCGAGGCAACGCCGAAACGCGAGCAGCAGTTACTGGAGTTGCTCGACGAGGCGCTGGAGTTCGGAAAAGGACTGGTGATTGTCTCTTCCCCTCACCCGGTGTTGTCCCCGCGTTTGCCGGGAAAGGGTCAGGGTGAAAAGTTGTTTTCCACCCGCCGCGCGTGCCCGAAGTGCAGTCGCAGTTTTGAAGAACTCGATCCGCGGTTGTTCTCATTCAACTCGAAGCACGGGTGGTGTCCGCGGTGTTACGGCACGGGACTGCAGTTCCACGGGTTCAACGAAGAGCACACCGGCGAGGAGGTCTGGTGGAACGAATGGTTCGAGGGCCAGGAACACCCCTGCCCCGGGTGCCACGGGCACCGACTGCGGCCCGAGGCCCTGGCGGTGAGGTTCCACGACATGAATATCGCGGCGATGACAGCGTGGTCGGTCACCGAGGCGGAGCGATATTTTCGCGCGTCGAAGTTGCGCGGACGCGAAGCGGAAATCGCGCGCGATATCGTGGCGGAATTGCAGTCGCGCCTGCGTTTTCTCGAACAAGTCGGGCTGTCGTACCTGTCGCTCGACCGCGCGGTGCCGACGTTGAGCGGCGGCGAGGCGCAGCGAATCCGGCTCGCATCGCAGCTCGGTTCGAATTTGCGCGGCGTCTGTTACATCCTCGACGAGCCGACCATTGGCCTGCATCCGCGCGACAACTTGATGCTGCTCGACACGTTGCACCAACTCGAAGCGAAGGGCAACACCGTGGTGGTGGTGGAGCACGACGAGGAGACGATTCGCCGCGCCGGGCATATCATCGACCTCGGGCCCGGCGCAGGGTCAAACGGCGGGCGATTGGTGGCCGAGGGGACGATCCAGGACATCATCCGTTGCGAAGAGTCGCTGACGGGAAGATTGTTGCGCGAACCACTCCGGCATCCGTTGAACAGAAACCCGCGCACCGGCACGACCCAGAGCGTGGAGATCGTCGGTGCGCGGTTGCATAACCTGAAAGACGTCCGCGTGAAGGTTCCGCTGGGGCGGCTGGTCTGTGTGACGGGCGTGAGCGGCAGCGGCAAGAGCACGCTCGTGCGCGACGTGCTCTACAAAAACTTGAAGGATCGATCACGGCACATCGGTTGCGAGAAGATTCACGGCGTGGAAAACGTGGCCCGCGTGCTGGAGGTTGACCAGGCGCCGATCGGCAAAACCCCGCGCTCGTGCCCCGCGACGTATGTGGGTTTCTGGGACGACGTTCGCGAGCTGTTTGCCGGCACGCCGGAGGCGAAGATGCGTGGGTATGGGCCGTCGCGGTTTTCATTCAACGTCGCCAGCGGCCGTTGTGCGGAATGCGAGGGCCAGGGAGTGAAGAGAATCGAAATGAGTTTTCTGCCCGATGTATCGGTCACGTGCGACGCCTGCCGGGGGAAGCGTTTCACACCCGAAACGCTGGTGGTGCGGTACAAGGACAAGTCCATCGGCGACGTGCTGGCAATGAGCGTCGATGAAGCGGTCGAGTTCTTCGGCGCGCACCGTCACATTCACCACAGTTTGAAGCTGCTGCAGGAGGTCGGGCTGGGTTATCTGACGCTCGGCCAGCAAAGCCCGACGCTCAGTGGCGGCGAGGCGCAACGGATCAAGCTGGTGACGGAGTTGGCGAAGGCGAAGGGACACGAGCCGGATGTCACCAGCCAAAGGCTGGGAGCACTGTATGTGCTGGACGAACCGACCATCGGATTGCACATGGCGGACGTGGAAAAGTTGATTCGTGTGTTGCACCGCCTGGTTGACGCCGGCAACGCGGTAGTGATCATCGAACACAATCTCGACATCATCGCGGAAGCCGATTGGATCATCGACCTCGGCCCGGAAGGCGGCGAAGGCGGCGGCCGCCTCGTGGCGGAAGGATCGCCGGAACAGGTCGCGCGGACGAGATCGCATACGGGAACGGTTTTACGCGACTTCTTGCGGCAGCATAATCGCGGCACAGCGTGAACCTTCGCCAAAGTCGACCGGCGTCAGAAGCGCTGCACGCGCACTTGAACCTTGTCCGGACGCAGAAACCAGTTCAGGAGGAAACTGATGATGCTGATAACGAGCGCGGCACCGACAGCCGTCCAGAACGAATCGATATGGAAGGCCGGGATGATCCAACTGACGAGTTCCAGCATCAGGGCATTGATGACCAGCGTAAAGAGACCGAGTGTGAGGACATTGATCGGCAACGTGAGCAGGACGACCAGCGGACGCAGGCAGGTGTTGACCAACACCAGCACGACGGCCGCGACAATGGTGGCCTGATCGTTATCCAGTCGAATCCCCTTGAACATGGAGGTCACGACGAGGAGCGCGATCGCGTTGACCGCGAGCTTGGTAATCAGGATGAGAAACCGGTACAGCATGGCCGTAAGTTACATCTTCCACTTGATCGTGCAGCCGATGGCGTGCGTGACGGGATTGGCGACTTTTTTGCGGGCGAGCACGGCGTCGATGGCGTCGTGCAGATCGCGCGAGTGAACCTTGTCGGGATGTTGCCAGTTGTCGTCGACGCGGCCGATATAGCGCACTTCCTGTTTGGAATTGAGGACAAAAACCTCGGGGGTGTATTCGGCGCCGTAAGCACGCGCCACGCGCTGCGACTCGTCGCGCAGGTAGGGAAAATTAAACTGCTTTTTCTCCGAGCGCCTGACCATGTTCTCGAAACCGTCCTCGGGGTAGCCAGCCTCGTCATTGGCGTTGATGGCCACGAGTTGCACGCGTTTGGCGGCATATTCGCGCTGGATACTGATCAAGCGGTCCTCGTAGGCCTGCACGTACGGACAGTGGTTGCAGGTGAACATCACGACCACCACCCGCTTGTCCTTGAACGAATTCAGGGAGTAATCCTTCCCGTCCACTCCCGGCAGAGAGAAATCCGGCGCGCGCTGACCGATTTCGAGTTTCTTCATCGTCTTACCAATCCGCAGTCTCCAACCCGCTGTTCCATCGCCATGCAGCGATGACCCTGCAAAGCGTATGCAGCGGGCCCGCAAAGGTCAAGGCCTTGTTCACGAAACCACGAAAGAGGTTGAGCGGAACATTCTTTTTTGTTAGACACACAGTGCATGGGTGAACCTACTGCAGCTTCAACGCCAAGTTTGCCGCTCATTTCGTAAGGGATTCTGATTGAACACGGAACCGTTGCCGCACCGCGCTGCGCGCCTCCTGCGCGGTCAGTCCCACCGCATAGCCATGTGCCGCGCCACGGTGGGTCTTGACGGTTTCGTCGACGAAATTGTCCGGGTCGTTGACAGGCGCGGGTCCGCGGAAAGATACACGCGCGTGCCCACGCTCGCGGCCTTCGGGACGCGTATCCGCGCCGCCGCGGGCAAGAGCCTGAATGCTGAATTGGTCATCGAGCGCGTGAAGCTCGGCGGCAACGGCCCGATCATGGCGAACGCTTTGGCCGCTTTCGGTGTCCAAATAACCTGCATCGGCAATCTCGGATATCCGAAGCTCCATCCGGTCTTTGCTGGATTGGCCGAGCACGCCACCGTGTATAGCATTGCGGAGCCGGGGCGTACGGACGCGCTGGAATTTGATGACGGCAAGATCATGATGGGCAAACACGCCTCGCTGCGCGACGTGAGCTGGAAACGCCTCGTCGAGCGCGTCGGGCGCAAGACGCTGGAAGGCTGCTTCGCCGATGTGAACCTGGTGGGATTGGAGAATTGGACGATGCTGCCGCACATGAGCGATATTTGGGAGCATGTACTTGCGGACATCTGTCCGAAAATGCCGGCGCAACCACGGCACACATTTTTTTTTGACCTCGCCGATCCCGAAAAGCGCGACCGTAACGACATCCGGCACGCGATCAGGCTGATTGGTAAATTCCAGAAGTATTTCGACGTCTACCTCGGCCTCAACGAGAAGGAAGCGTTTGAGATCGGGGACGTTCTGGGCTACCGAGGCGCGCATAAAGGCGACAAGGCGATCAGGACAGTCGCGACGTTTATCCACGACAAGATCAAGACTTCGGGCGTGGTGGTTCACCCGCGCACTTATGCGATCGCCGCCTCGGCAGACGGCGTCGTCAGAGCCAACGGCGCGTCTGCCGCAAAACCACTTATCAGCACGGGTGCGGGTGACCATTTCAACGCCGGTTTCTGCCTCGGCAAGCTGATCGAGGCGGACGATGAAATCTCGCTTCAGCTTGGAGTGGGCACGTCCGGCTATTACGTGCGCACCGCCAAGAGCCCGGGAGTCAAGGAACTGGCAAACTTCCTGCAGTTAGAATAGGATAGCACCGTGCGTGTATTGATCAAATTGATTACTGAGAACAAGGAGATCCTCTCCTTGTTTGTTCTGCTGGGGATCACGCTGCTAAGCAACATCCTTATGCATTGGCTGGTCATCTGCACTTGCCTCTACCGCCACGGCGCGCGCCTCCCGACCGGACTGCTTTTTTGGCGCATGTTTCGCGAGCTGCGCAAATACAGAAGCCTCACCAGCCGTGTGGGAAAACCACTTTCGCTCTACTACTTTGCCTTCATCCTGACGTGGTTCAATCTGCTGCTCGCCTTCGCCATCGCGTTGCGCATGCTCTGGTACCAGTCGCATCCGATTGATTATTAGCTTTCCCGTGACCTGCGGGGATTGGGTCTTGCCGCTCATGCGCCTCGTCTGCTATTTTCCGCGTACACACCATGAGCGTCCGCGTCAGATTCGCGCCCAGTCCCACGGGTTTCCTGCACATTGGGAGCGTGCGCGCAGCGTTGTTCAACTGGCTGTACGCCCGGCACACGGGCGGCACGTTCGTGCTGCGCATCGAGGATACTGACACGGCGCGCAACACGGAACAATCGCTGCGCACCATCCTGGATGGACTGCGCTGGCTGGGGCTGGATTGGGACGAAGGCCCTGAAAAAGGCGGCGCGTTCGGCCCGTATTTCCAGTCGCAACGCGCCGACATTTACCAGCGGCGGATTCAGGAATTGAAGGACAAGGGCGTGGCGTACGAGCGCGAGGGCGCGATCCGCTTCAAGATGACGCGTCAGCCGATCGAAGTGCCCGACCTCATCGCCGGCAACGTGGTGCGTCCATTGAACGAGACGGAAATACTCGACCCTGATTTTGTGATCGTCCGCGGCGACGGCAATCCGGTGTTCCACCTCGTCAACGTTGTGGACGATATCGAGATGAAGATCACGCATGTCATCCGTGGCGAGGATCATCTCTCGAACACGCCGAAGCACATTGCGTTGTTCCGCGCGTTCGGCGTCGAGCCGCCGAAGTGCGCGCACATCCCGATGATCCTCAACCCTGACGGCACGAAGATGAGCAAAAGCGATCCCGACGCCGCGAAAGCGCGGCTCGCCTCGCTGCAAACATACGTCGAGGATGGCTACGCGCCCGAAGCCGTGCGCAATTATCTCTGCCTGCTCGGCTGGTCGCCGAAGGACAATCGTGAGGTCATGCCTATCGATGACATCGTCAAACTTTTCGACCTGCCGCAAATCCTGCGGAACAACGCGCGTTTCGACTCCACGAAGTTGACGTGGATGAACGGCGAATATCTCCGCGCGATGTCACTCGACCGCTTCATCGAACTGGCGCGTCCGTTTACCGGTGGTCACAACGACCCGAGAGTGTTTGCCCTTGTCAAAGAAAAGGTCAAGCTGCTGAAGAAGTTGCCCGACTGGATCAACTACTTTTTCACTGAGGATTACCCGTTCGATCCCGAGGCGGTGAAGAAGTCATGCAGCGCACCACAGACAAGCGAGCGGCTCGTGAAGCTCGCGGAAAAGTTCACCGCGCTCAGTCCGTGGGACGCGGCCGGTCTCGAAACGGCGTTGAAAGCGCTCGCCGCGGAGATGAGTATCAAGATGGGCGAACTCATTCATCCGTGCCGTGTGGCGGTCAGCGGCAAATCGACGGGCCCGTCCTTGTATCATATGCTGGAAGTGCTGGGTCGCGACCGCGTGCTGGCGCGATTGCGGCGTGCCGCGAGGAGATTTCACACATGACGTTGCCGAACAAAATCACGATTGCCCGCATTCTGCTGATCCCGGTCTTCGTGTGGTTGACGCTGGACTACATCCGCGATTACCAAAAGGAACAGGAGCTGGAAGGGCAGCGGGTGCTGGCCTGCGCAGTCTTCGCCATTGCTGCCATCTCCGATGCCGTGGACGGTTATATCGCGCGCCGGTACCACCAGAAGAGTGAGTTGGGCACGTTCCTCGACCCGCTGGACGACAAGGCGCTGCTGGTCTCCGAGCTGATTCTCCTAAGCATACGGTTCAAGGACGGCACGCCTTTCTACCAGTTACCGCTGTGGTTTCCCGTGCTGGTGGTCAGCCGCGACCTGATGCTGCTCGGCGGCACGGTGCTGATTCACATGCTTGCCGGACGCGTTACGGCCCGGCCACGCATCGTCGGCAAGTGTGCGACGTTCTTCCAGATGATTGTGCTCGGCTGGGTGCTGCTGAAGGTCGAACGCCCGTCTTACGAATGGCCACTCTATGCCGCCGGCTTTTTCACGCTTGTGTCCGGCATCTGGTATATCTTCGACGGCATGAAACAACTCGGCGCCCACGAACAGAAGAAGTGACGGCCTCTTTTCCCGCGAAGTCTCAGGGGAGTTTGCCGGTAAGTCGACCGAGCTTGTTGCTTCGGGCAACCACCTTTCCGTCAGCGAGGACGCTCAATCCTTTGCCGCGCCCGTAGTGGTTACCCTGTCTGTCCCACAGAATCGTCAGGGTGTGGCCATGATATCTGACGCCGTCGAGACAAAACCAATCCCAGGTGCCGTTCGGCAGCAGTGGATAAACCTCCACGGTGTCATCCGCACGAGGCCGCAGGCCGACGACGCCGGTGATCAACAGATCGGCAAAGGTTGAGTGATTGTAATAGCGACTGCGTTCCTCGCCTTTGAGCCATCGGCCGGTCATTTCATCGAGGTACTCGCCAATGTAAGGCCGGGTGTTGCGGCGTTGGCAGCGGACATAGGTGAGGAACGCGTCGAAGTAGTCCCGGGGGGTTACGACGGACTGTCGGTAATCACGCACCACGTTCGCCAGTGCCACCAAGGTTTGCGACGTGGCAAACGGCCACACCGCGCCGTCCCATTCGCAATGGCAGCAGCCGTGCGTGCGAAATCGAGGGTGACGCCGCTCCGCCGTCGTGATGCCGTACGGCGCGCGGAAGCCGCCGGAATTGTTCAACTGCGCCCACGCAGCCTCGTAGCCGTGGTCGCGGTCGGGCAATTCGAAATACCACGGGATGAAACCAATCTCCTCGCGGGCATCGGAAAGAAAGCCATTGTCAAGTCGCACCTTGAAAAACCTGGCGGACGCATCCCAGAGTGTGGCTTGCGTGAGCCGTTTCAGTTCCGCGGCTTTTCGCTCGTATTCCCTGGCCACGTCGTCCTTGTTCGCCAAGCGCGCGATGGCGGCGATGGCTTGCGCGTTGGCGAACATGTAGCTGTTAATGGTGGGGCGGATGTTCCGGTTCGTACGCGAACCGCTGATGGACTCCTCCATGCCGTCGCGCACGTCGTACTGCCAGAAAAGTCCGTTGGCGAGCTGACGTTCGCCTTCCCAGCTTCGGTAATCGGCCACTAGGTCATCGAGCAGGCCCGCCAGGAAATGACGGTCCTGATCCACCAGGTATCGGTCGTACACGGCTGCCGCAAACCAACTGCTGAACTTGTGAAAATGCGGTTGAGGCTGGCCTCCGTTGCCCCGCAGCCAGAACAACGTGTAGTCATTGAGGTAACGCTGATCGCGAAGCCACCGGCCCTCCATAAGATGATGCCCCACGGCGCAACTGATGGTGTTATCAACCCCGGCATGGCGTACCGGGAGCAGGAATTCCGTGACCACGTAGCCGTTGGCCGTCTGTTTGAGGTGCTTGCGGAACGTCCACCACCGGAAATAATACGTCTCCTCCACATCATGGTCGGGACATTCAAAGAATGGAATGTTGGCGCGCAACCACGTCCACGACTCGGCGTTGGAAATGAAATTCGTCCAGTTTTCGTCCTCCATGGAGTTGAAGCCCTCGATAAAGTGAGCGAATCCATCGGGCTTCAAAATATGGAACTCTTCCGAGGCGCAAGTCCGTTGCGAAGAACAAACTGCGAGGAACGCGATGCTGCAGACGCCCACAACGTGGAGTCGCGGCTTCACTCGTCCATGGGTTGCCTGCGTTCTTGTGAACATGATGTCCGGGCTCAATGCGGTTTGCCGAAATAGAAGTTGACGGAACCGTGGTATTCGCCGTTGGCGATGTTCGGCTGACCTTCCGGGCCCATGGTGTTCGGGGCTTTGCCCTTGCTGCCCATCGGCGGGATGCCGTGCAGGAAAGCCAGCCCGGCTTGTGGTAGCGACACAGCCGTCTTGCGCACGAGGTCCGCAGGCGGAAATTCGGGTGTGAGAACCTGCGTGAAGGGAACTTCATCGCCGACCACTGCGGTGATCGGGCCTTCCGTTGTTTCCAATCGCAGCCAGCGCACGTTGGCAAAACAACCCTTAAACTCCGGATAAATCCAATCGCGCCAGCCGGTGATGGTGTTGTTGTATTTGTTTTCCCAGACATTCAGCATCACCCCGCGCAAGCGGTTTTTCCACACGCGATAGGGGCCGTCCCCGAGCCACTTCTTCCCTTTCACCTGGCTTTCCGGATAATCAAACGCAACCCCGAAAAAGTCTTTTGCCCCGTCGGCCGCGTAGGTGTAATCACAATTCACCCAACCATTGGACCGCACCCGCCAGCGGACGCTTTTCAAGTCGCCGCTGTATGTGGCCCTGATAACGGAGTCTCCGTCTTCCATCGCGTGATCGAGTCGAATGAGTTGCGCGGCGCCTTCCGCCGGGCGCGGTCCGTTGCCGAGCGAAAACTTCTGCCTGCCGCGCTGTACGCCATCCAAGAAGCCGCTTTGCTTGTTGAACGTCGCCCTCAAATCACCAGCCACCGCGACAAGCGTGTTGGTCGTTTCGGCTGTCGTGACCGAAATACCTCGGGGCGGCGGCACATCGAAGAGCGCTGGCGAATCGGACGATCTCAACAGCGGCCAGACCCAGGTCCACAATTCACGCCCGCCAGGATCGTCCACGCGCAAAGCCAAAGCATCCACCGTTCCTCTTGTGCGTGGCAATTTCAAACGCAAAACACCACTAGCCCCGGCCGGGATCGAGGGCGCGGCACCGATCCATTCCGAAACGACCAGGTGACCGGCCCTGCGGTCGTTCGGATCTCGAAAACGGCGCAGTTGCCAGGTGAACTTGCACTGGCTGGCATCTGTGAAACTGTAGCGGTTTTCCACGGTGAACGAGCCGTTCGTCTCGCGCGTGACCTGAATGGGCGACCAGATGTCCTTTATCGCATAAAAGCTGCCTTCGCGCTGGCGATACGGGCCGACAATGCCGTCGGGTGCTGCATTTGAACAGACATCGATTTCCCCGGTGTCGGGGCGTTTCACTCCTTCATCGAGGAACGCCCACATGAACGCGCCGCCGAGCAGCTTGCTGCGCAACATCATTTCCCAATAATCCTTCAGGCCAGCGCCCGAACCCCCATCGTAGAGGCCATGCAGAAATTCCGTCGGCATGTAGATGTATTTGTTCGCGTCGTTCGTGGCGACGAGTTCCTGGCCGGCGTGGTAATAGACCGCCTGCCCCGTGCAGGCAATTTGCGCCTTGTCGTAGGCGAGATAATGCGCGGTACAGAGACCATTGAATGCCGCCCACGGATGCAGTACGCGGCGCCGTTGCGGGTCGAATTGGAGAAAAACATTGTCGAGATTTGTGTTCCCTCCGCCCTCGTCGCCGTTGTCCCAGAACAGTACGCAGGGATGGTTCACGTCGCGCGTGACCATTTCCTCAACGAGTTTGCGGCCCGTATTCGTGTTGTAGGCCCAATGCCAGCCCGCGAGTTCATCGAGCACGTAGAGGCCAAGTTCGTCACACAGATCGAGAAATTCGGCATCTGGTGGATAATGCGACATGCGCACGGCATTCATGTTCATGTCCTTCATCGTCTCGATGTCCAACCGATGGACCGCTTCGCTCAGGCAACGTCCCGACTCCGGCCAGAAGGAATGCCGGTTCGTGCCTTTCAGGACCACTCGATGTTCGTTAACGTAAAGACCATCGCCCTCGCGCACTTCCATCGTGCGGAACCCGAACCGTTGACGATAGCGATGGAGCACGCGGTTGCCCCGCTTGAGCCGAACCTCAACCAGATAAAGATTTGGTGTCTCGGCCGTCCATTGACGTGGCGATGCGATTTGCGCTGTCAGCGTCGCCTCGGTATCCACGATCGTTCCAGAAAACTTCTTGCCGACGGCTCCGCCATCAAGTGACTTGATTTGCGCCTCGATTGTGCCGCCGTTCGTCCCGCCATTTACGAACACGTCCATCGCAAACGCCCCGTCAGCCCGTGCGTCGACGGCCACGCGTTCAATAAACCGAGGCGGCATGGCTTCGAGATATACCGGCCGATAAATCCCGCCGAACTCCCAATAATCCCCTTTGCGCTCGGCATTGTTCACCGATTCGTTGGCCGAATGCTTTGCCACCGTGACGTCGAGATGATTGACCGCGCCAAAGCGGACAAGCTTCGTCACCTCGTATTTGAACCGGTAGAATCCACCTTGGTGCATGGCGCCGACAGGTTCACCGTTGAGCGAAGCGCTCGTGTCCGTCATCACACCTTCAAAGACGAGAAAAACACGCCGACTCGACCAGCTTCGGGGCACAGTGAAATTCCGTGCGTAGAGCCCCGTTTCACCCCAAGCATTTTTCGCATCCCTGGAATAGCTGAGCGTCCCGAAACCGTGGAGTTCCCAATTCGAAGGTACGGGCAGGTTTGTCCAATAGCCGGACTGTGCGCCGGACGTGCACATGAATTTCCATGGCACGGCATCGTCCTTTCCGCGGCCGGAAAGATACAGGCGTTCTGTTTCTTCGGTGGCCGCAAACGAGCCCCATGACGCTGCAAGAAAAAGCGTCCCGGCCAACAAGGCCCGTCGCATTCTCGTCGCGCTCATTCTAATACCCCCAGAGCGGCCATTTGGCCGCGAAGCACTTCAAGTTCTGCTTCCGTGAGTGGATGCAGCGGCGACAGGACATGGGGCGCGCATAGTCCGCGACAGGTGAGCGCGGCTTTGAGGGCCGCAATCGATTGACCCAGAGTGCGGCCCTTCTGGTAAATTGCATGCACGTCGCTCATGCGCGCGAACTGATCGTCGACTTCCGCCCAATCGCCGCGCCGCGCAGCTTCATACACGCGCTGGCAAACGCCTGGAATCAGGTTGCCTGCGCTGGGCACGATGCCTTCCGCGCCGAGTCTCAATCCTTGAACCATCAGCGCGCCGACGCCGATGAAAATGGAAAATGTCGGCTGGCCGCCGAAAAGGCGGAGCAATTCTTCCAGCCGCTTTGCATTGTTCTCCGAATCCTTGATACCCATCAGCTTTGGGTGCCCCATCAGTTGCGCGACCACGTCCAGCGGAATGGAAACGTTCGTTGCCGAAGGGATGTTGTAGAGAATCACGGGGCCTTCGACACCATCCAAGATCGATCGGAACCACGGCAGCAATTCCGCCAAAGGAAATGAAACCGGCGGACGCACCACAATCGCATCCGCCCCGGCACGCAAGTAATCATTGCCTGCGGAGACTTCGCCTGGATGAATGTCACCCAAGCCCGCGTAAACCGTGGCGCGGCGTTGGACCCTGGCCCGGGTCCGCTCGACCAACCGAAGCCGCATGGAGTGCGGAACGGACACGCTCTCGCCCGTGGTCCCCGCGACGAAAATGGTCCTGATGCCGCCCGCCAGAAGAAAATCCACCAACCGGTCGACGGCAGGTTTGTCCAGATCGCCCGCGGCGGTGACGGGCGTAACCATGGGGACTATCACGCCCTTGTACTTCGATCCATTGTTCATTCCGTTGGCTCGTTCAGCGTGGCACTGCTCATCCA
>JBEKYJ010000042.1:0-22508 GCA_049511095.1 Verrucomicrobiia bacterium | reverse complement strand
GAGAAGCAGCGAAGGGGTTTGGAACGCATCGAGACAGGGATACGATTGGCGGGAAGCGGGTGAGGAGACATTCCGGCAAATCCAACACAACAACTCCAGGCCGGCGGTTTGGTTGTGGATCCATTGCTCGATCGTGTCGGCCTTTTGGGCCAGGACGTCGGGGATCTCATCGAGAACTCTGGTGGAAAGTCGGCTGAGTTCCCGCACCAGACGGTCGGGGGCGGAGGTTTTGAGGATGGCGAGGACACGCTTCAGGGCGGGCGTGCCCAACTCGTCGAGCACTTCGTGCAAGTTGGTGGTTCCCGAGAGCAGGCTGGTGATGAGGGTCGCGGAATCTTCGGCGGGCGTCTTCTGGTGTTGGCGCAATTGTTCGAGGGCGACCGCGGCTTCGAGGCGCTCGGTGGGTCGGCTGGCGGGCGTCTTCTTGAGTGTGTCCAGCAATGTGTCCTGAAATTCCTGAACGAGCAGGTCGGCATTCTCGAGTTCGTCCATGAGTTTGAGGAACTGGCGGGCCACTTGGGTCTGCTGGACAAGGCCTTTCGCGTTGCGGAATGCTTCGAGCATTTCGTCTTGCTGCGACACCGGCGCGGTGCGCAGGACAATCGGGTCGGTTTTCTTGGTGGGAAGATCGAAATGCGGGTCTTTCTTCACGAGTTTGCGGGCGTTCTCCCACCATTTCTTCCACTGATCGGTGGGGATGACCGAGCCGGAGAGCGTGGCCTCGATGCGGTCGGCCGTGGCGGCGCGATTGAGGCTGAGAAGCACCAGGCGGAGCAACGCGACGGGGTCGTCGTCGGCCAACCGTTTCAAGCCATCGAGGTCGGTGATCTTGCGGACTTCAACGTGGTCGTTGCCGACGGGGACGAGGCTCTCGGCGGCGTAAGCGAGCTGCATCGTATGGGATGGATTGTGGGCGAAGCTGACGACGATTTGGCCGAGCGTGGTGTCGAAGGATTTCACGCGGCCGAAGCCCCAGCTTTTGTGCTGGCAGAAGGCGCCGGGTTGAAGTGCCAACAGGGTTCCCGTCCGGGCGATTGCGCTGGGGAGAGGTGTGCGATGGTGATCAAACTCGGCGACGGCGAGGATGGTCTTGAGGCGCGGGTCAGATTCATGGATTTGGTTGAACGCTTCCAGGAGTTCGGCGCGGAGATGCTTGTCGGTGGGATTCGCATCAGCTTGCAGCTTGAGGGCATAGAGCCATTCGTGGTGTTTGCCGGCAGCCTTGATGTTCTCGGCAATCAGGGAGGCTAGTTCGGCGGCCAGCGCGGATTGACCGGCATCCGCGAATTCTTTTGCCAGCAGGAGCAGAAACTCGGGTTGATCGGGCAACTGTTCGGCCAGTTCCAACCACAGGGCCTGGGCATTGTCCCAGTCGTGCTGTGACAGGAGGTCTTTGATTTGTTGATGATGGATTTGTGTCGAACTCATTTGATGGCAGGAAGAGTTTGGTTTCGTAATGGGATCACCGTTGCCGACGAAAAGCGGTTGGCAGGCCAGCTTGACCCCGGTAAAAGCCATGAATATGATTGGTTGCGCATGAGATGGATTTTTACGTTGGCCGCCGTTTGGTTACTGCTTGCCGGGTGTCAGTCTAATCAATCCGCACAGGTGTTGTCTCCTGAGAAGGTTGCCGCTGCAACCAGCGAGGCAGCGTACAACACCGCTGATGCGAATGCAACGCTCGGAACGAGCGCCACGCCGCGAGGGATCGTGCCCGGGATCACGATCAGCATCACGGTGCAGGAGGATCGAACCCTGAATCGCGCCTATGTGGTTCCGGCCAACGGGACGATTGACTATCCGCCGCTGGGGCGGATTGCGCTTGAGAATCTCACCACGGATGAAGCGGCGCAGAAGATACGGGAGGGCTTGGAAAAACATTATTCGCGCAAAGTCACGGTGGCGGTCGCCATCGAGTCGGCGCTTCCGGGAGGTGGTGGCGGGGTGGTCTATGTGATGGGAAACGTGAGCCGGCCCGGGCCGGTGGTGTTGCCACGGGGAGAACGCTATACCGTGATCCAGGCAATCGGCGCCGCCGGTGCCTTCACGGCATCCGCCAATGGCGGCAAGGTGCAACTGGTTCGCTACGATACGATGGGCAAGAAACACGTTGCCTACGTCAACGTGGACCAGATCACCCGGGGGGCCGGATTAGACGTTGAGGTGCGAGACGGGGACTGGATCTTTGTGCCGGGGAAGTGATCAATCGTCTCACGCGAATAGCAGCAACAGTGCGGTTCCCACGGATGTTGTCAGAATCGTAATCGGAATGCCGTACTTCGCATAGTCCCAGAACCCGACCTGGATGTGTTTGCGAGCGGACTCGACGACAATGATGTTGGCGACGGAACCGAGGATCGTCAGATTACCCGACAGCGTCGTGGCCAGGGCGAGCACCTTCCACATCAGCTCCGGTTGCGCGAGGTGTGCAATCCATTTTCCAGCTACGAGCACAAACGGGACGTTCGAAAACACGTTTGACCCAGCCACGGACAACCACGTCAGGTTCCACGCCTGCGCTGTTGCGCCCGCGCCGAACAACTGGCACAGCTGTTCGTGAATCTGATCGGGCAGGCCCGTGCTGTTGAGCCCTTCCACAACGACAAACAATGCTGCAAAGAACAGCAGCAAATGCCAATCAACGAGCTTGAGTGTCTCATGCGTGTCGCGTCGTGCCAGCACCATGACCAAGGCGGCGCCCGCCAGCGCGGTCCAGGCGAGATTGAGTCCGGACATGAAGCCGATGAACACGAGCGCCACCACTGCGATCGTGACGGCCACTAATTTGCGGTCGAGTGGACGCGACGGTGCGGCGTCACGGTGGATTACTGCGGCGCGCAACACCTTGCGGAAACCGAAGCTTAAAATTGCATGGTTGATGGCCAGTCCAACGGCTGCCGCGGGCAACAGTGCGGCTGAGAAGCGCATAAAAGGGATGTGCGACATGTGACCGATGATCATGTTCTGCGGATTGCCGACGAGCGTGGCCACGCTGCCAATGTTGGCGCTTGTCGCCAAGGCGAGCAGGTAGGGCAGCAATGGCAACCGTGCGCGCGCGATTACCGCAACCACCAACGGCGTGAGCATCAGACAAACGGTGTCGTTGACGAGTAGTGCTGAAAGAGTTCCTGACGTTAGGATCAGGCACAGCAGCAACTGCTGCGGCGTCGCGGCGAAACGGAGGACATTGTCGGCAGCCCACTCGAAGAAACCGGCCAGATACAGATATGCGGAAATCAGCATCATCCCCAACAGCAGTACGAGCGTGTTGTAATCGACCGCGTGGTACGCCTGGTCAGGCGTCATCACGCCGAGCGTAACCATCAGCACCGCACCCAGCAAGGCCGCGGCCGGCCGGTTCAGCGGCAACACCTTCAATTGCCGCCCGCTGATCAACGCATAGGTTAGCGCGAACGTCGCGACCCCAATCAGTTCTCTGCGGTTCACACGCCATTCTCCATGCTTCGCGGTACGCCCATGACCACCAACATCACGCCGGCGATAATCGCCGTCCACAAGCCTCGCGATGGTTCCACGCCCGAGGTGATGGCCAGCGGCAGCGCGACCGCGCCGACCATGATCCCGGCGGCCAAATCAGAGAGAAACGTGGCGCGATCACACTGGCGCAACGCTTCGAATAATCTGGGACGGAAAACCAACACTTGGCAAAGAGTACTAACAGACGCCAGACGCGTCGCAAGTGAAAAACCAAGATGCTCAGACGTCGAAAATTACCGTTGCGCGCCAGGTGCCGTCCGGCAGCGGTTCGACGCGCAGTTGATGGTAGGTGATCGCCTTGATTTCTTCGTTGGTCTGCGAACGCGTGAAGTCGATGGTTCCACCCCGCACCAAGGCCGCCATGCCGTGCGAATCAACCCGCTGGATCTCCAGTTCATCGTAGAGAATGTGGTTGGCTTCCACTTCGTAGAGCAACTCCGTCAGCCAATCATGCAGCAGATCTTCGAGCGAGGGAGCTTCGAGGGTTACCGACCTTTGGCTCCTGATACCTGATTTCTGGAATTGCCCGAGTGCCTCAAAGAGGGCAGCCGCCGCGTGGCGAAATAATTCCTCCAGTGTCCTGCCGTAAATATGCGCGCCGATGTCCGCCGTATGGTCGAAAAACTCAAATCGCTCAGCCATCCTTCGATTGTGCCTGCTTCGCCTTGCGCTCGGCAATCAGTTTGTCGAATTTTCCCTGTTGGTCGGGCCGCAGAATCACGCGCACTTTCGCCTCGGAATTGCTCAGGATTCCTTCCACCTGCGGTCGCACTTGCTCGTGCACCGCTTTCATCTCCTCCCATCCGTCGTTGACAATGACGCGCAATTGGCTGCGCTGGGCCCGGTCGAGCCGCAGTTCCCAGCTCAGTCGTCGCACGACAAAGTCCGCCATGACTCGTGGGCCGCGGTGCATCCATCGATGCCTGGCCATGCCAACAGTCCCCAACACGCCAGCCGCCATGCCCAGCAGAAAGACCAGCAATGCGCCGACGACGGCTTTCGAATTCTTCATAAGGAGTCTCCCGTCAAGTAGTTCACCAACGTATTCTCTTCGTGATCGCCGGCAATTGCGGTTTGCAGGTCGTTCGAACCCGCGCCCCACTCCGTGACCGTCCACACCCCGATCGCCACCACCACTGCGGCAAACGCGGGCATCAACTTCCACGTGAAGGCGTGCCAGGGCGCCAGTTGCTCCCGGTTCGCGCGCAGGCGCGCCAGCAGCCGGGTTTCAAAGCCGTACTCGGCTCGCGCCGTGTCGGGTCGACCCGCGCGGGCGGCTTGGAACAGTTTATTCAGATGTTCATCGTTCATGGTTGGCCTCCAGAATTTTCTTGAGCGCCTGTCGTGCTCGAAACGCGCGCACTTTCACGTTCGACTCGCTCCAGCCCGTCAGTTCCGCCGTTTCGCGCACGGACCGCTCTTCCAGTTCGAGCTGCGTAATCACCAGCCGCTCGTCCGCGGAGAGTTTGGCCATCGCCCATCGCAGCAGTTCACGGGCATGCTCGACGTTGCCATCCGGTTGCACACCAGTCTCGATTCCGTCGAGGGCCACATGTTCACGGTCGCGCCGCGTCGCCCGCAGAAAGTCGTAACAGGCGCGCACGGCGATGCGCGAGACCCAATGCTCGAACAGCGCCTCCCCGCGAAAACTCTTCAAGTTCTGATACGCTTTCACAAAAATCTCCTGGCAAATATCGCTGAGCTCAGCGTCATTGCGCGCGAAACGGGCCGCGATGCCGAACACCTTGCGCTTGTGCCGTCGCACCAATTCGGCGAACGCCTCATCGTCACCCGCGAGGGTGGATTGAATGAGGCGTTCGTCCGTCGGTTCATCGATGTGCGCGCTCATCGCGCCGCAAGTATTAATCTTCGGCGATGCGGTTGGCAATGCGATGCAGAACGCCGTCAACACGCGCGTCGACATTGATTTGCATGTCCTTCAACTTCTGGAGTTGCTCGGGTGTGAGCACGGTGCGAATGTCATGGGCCACGTGAGCGCGTTGCACGGCCAAGTCGGCTTCCAGCGAGGCGACCTTGGCCGCTTGGGCACGGATCGCGGTCTCGTCGATGGTTTCGGCGTGGATGGCGTCACGCAATGCTCGCCGCTCGGTCACGACCTGTTGAATCAATGGCCCAGCGGTCGGCTGATATTTTCGCAGAATGGCCTTCACTTGCGCCTTCTGCTCGTCCGTTGCGCCGAGTTGCGCCAGTTGTTTCTTGAAACGGCCTTTCGCAGGAACAGTCGCTTTCGTATCCGCGTGGGCCAGGAAGGTGAAAAACCCGCCCACCGTCAATGCCGCGATGATGCCCGCGCCGATCAATGCCTTTGTATGTGTTCTCATTTTCCGATGTACCCCTTTCACCAACACAAGACGCATGCCGAGCCGGGAAGGTTACGCGGTCGTCCGCAAAAAAAATTGTAACTAACGGACGATGGCCTTAGTCTACAGATCAGCACATGAAGAAACTCATCTTGTGGGCGGTGGGAATCGTGCTGCTGCTGGGCGCTGGCTGGGGGGCCTATGCCGCATTCCGCGCCCAGGGCAAGCTGGTCACGTTGAACGTGCGCAATGCCGACGTGCGCGCGGTCGTGCGCAGCGTCGAGTGGCAGACCTGGGAGACGATCATTGTCCATCGCGGGGTGTCGGGCAGGGTAACCTTAAACGTGTCCCGGATGCCGCTGGAACGGGTGCTGGCGATCATGAGCGAACAACTCTCGGGGCGCTGGCAGGCGGTTTACCCGTTGTATTCAAGTCGCGAATCAAGGCTCGCGTTGGAGAAGGTGGTTCTGGGCGAAGCCAAGGCGGGGGACAACCGCTGGTCGGCGTATGAGACCAGACCATTCCGGGGCGATGGCGGAGCGTTTGGGGCGAATCTCCGTGCCGAAAACATCTTGGTGACGATAAAGATTCCCGGCAAGGATGTCAGCGTCGCCGCGCTCGGACTGGATCGCTTTGCGCAGGCGCAGGTCGTCCCGGAAGATGGAACGAAGGGGACCGTGTACCTGCAGGTTGCGCAAGTGACCATGCCCGAGGTGGTCTCCAAGCTCGCGCGGCAGGTCAACCGCAACTGGACAAGGCTTTACACACTGCAGCCCGGATTCAGGAACGACACCACCAGTCGAGATTCCCCGTCCACAACCGCCATCACAGGAGATGGCCAACTGCTGAACCCGCTAGTGGAACCTGTCGAACGCACGGAGAAAGAGTTCGAGGCACAATTGGAAACGATGACTGCCGAGGAGCAGAAACAGGCCTTGGAGGCGCGACAGCGCTGGCAAGAGCTGCGCAGTCTCCCTCCGGAGGAACGGCGAAAACGATTTCAAGAAATGATGTCGAATCCCCAGGTCCAACAACAGATGCAGGCGCGGATGTTGCAGCGGCTCAGGGATTCGACTCCTGAGGAACGGGCCGAGCGCTACCGGCGCATGGCGGCGCGTCGAGCCGCAGTGGCGACAGGAGTTGCGCGATGACAAAGTCCGTTTACATTCGTAAACGGTCCCCGTGCGGCTTCACGGTGTTGGAATTGCTGATCGTGATCGCCATTATTTGCGTGGTGGCCGCCCTGCTGCTGCCGGTGCTCGAAAAATCGAAAGCCAGAGCGCGCGATACGTATTGCCTGAACAATCTGCGGCAATTGGGCATCGCCGTGGTCGCGTACGTGCAGGATTACGAGTCGCACCTGCCGGTGGCCGAGGGGTTGCCGACCCTGCCGGCGGACCCGGCGAATCCGCTGCCGCGGATTCGCGAGTTGTTGAGCTCGTATGCTGGGGACAGCGCAAACCTGTTCAAATGCCCGAACGACCAGACGGACTGGTTCAGCAAAGAGGGTTCCAGCTACGAGTGGAATTACGCGCTCAACGGTACGATGATCGACAAGCCCGGATTCTCCTTGCTGAATCTTCCTCCCGAGAAAGCCCCGTTGATGTACGATTACGAGAACGTCCACATCGGCGGGGACGGGAGCGGCACCAAGAACACGCTCTTCGCTGACGGACACGTCGTGCCGCTGTGACAGTCCTGTATCGCCTCACGGCGCGACCGTGACCTGCAGTTCCTTCACCGGCGTGCCATCGCTCCACTTCCCCATGAACCGCTGCGGTGGGGTGTTGCCCAGCTCGTATTCGCGGTTCGTGCCGTGGAACGCTGCATCGCTGAGGCCATCGAAGAGTTTCCATGTGCCGTAGAAATCGAGAGCGTCGGTTGGCAGCGCGCTTCGCGCCCGACCATTACAATGAACTGGATCTTTTATAGCGTCGAATGGTTGCGACGTGCAGGGTTGGTGTCGCCTTCGTGCTGCAGGCGAAGCTGCCCACAGGCGGCATTGATGTCAGTGCCTTTTTCCATGCGCAACGTGCCGGTGACGTCGTGCGATTGGAGTGTATGCTGGAACATCTTGCAGCGGTCGCGGTCGGGACGTTTCCACGGCAAACCCTCGACGGGGTTGTAGGGAATGAGGTTCACCTTGGCGTGGAGGCGTCTGGCAATCGCGCCGAGTTTGTGCGCCTGTTCGAGCGAGTCATTGATGCCGTCCATGAGAATATACTCGAACGTCATCATGCGCTTCTTGGTGTTCACGTAATAGTCGCACGCGGCAAGCAGTTCCTTCAGTGGAAACTTTTTGTTAACAGGCATGATCTTCTCGCGCACCTCGTCGGTTGCGCCGTGCAGCGAAACCGCGAGGCGAATCTGCATCGGTTCGTCGGCGAGTTGACGGATGCGTGGAACCAGGCCCACGGTGGACACTGTGATCTTCCGCGCGCCGATGCCGATGCCCCATGGCGCATTGACGATCTTCAGCGCGCGCATGAGGTTTTCGTAATTGGCCAGTGGTTCGCCCATGCCCATGACGACGATATTGCTGACCTTCTCGCGGCTGAGCTTTTGGACTTGCAACACCTGATCCACAATTTCCGCCGGCGTGAGGTTGCGTTTCACGCCCTCCAGGCCGCTTGCACAGAACTTGCAGCCGTAGGCGCAGCCGACCTGTGTCGAAACGCAAACCGTGTGCCGGTCACTGCTGCTCGTGAGGCCGGGCGTGGCGGGAATCAGCACCGTTTCAATGAGCGAATGGTCGCGGAGTTGGAAGAGAAACTTCTCCGTGGTATCCGTGGCGTTCCGTGTCTTGAGGGCGTGGACCGCATGCAACTCAAAACTCGCGGCGAGCTTCTGGCGCAACGCCGCGGACAGGTTGCTCATCTGGTCGAACGAGTCGGCCTGCTTTTCGTAAATCCACTGCAACACCTGGTCGGCGCGGTAGGCCGGTTCGGCAAGGTCACCCAGGCGCGAGGCCAGTTCCTCGTGGGAGAGCGATTTGATGTCCTGCTTGGCAGTCATACTTTGTTGGCCTTGAGTTCCTGCAGCGGGTAATGCGTGCTGCGCCAATCGATGCCATCGTTCCAGAGTGTTTTCACTGTGGCCCGCCACCCGATGAACTGGAACAATAGTGCCGTAACGGGGATGCCCACGCAATGCCAGCGTGTCGCCCCGTGGCCACCAAACTGTACCACGACCCCGGTTCCGGCCCGCTTTGAAGCGATCCGGTGCCGCAATTTGGGTTCGTTTGTACGTAAAATCACGCTTTTCGCGCTCCTTTCAGCCATTTATATCCTGTTTTTTTGTGCTTTTTTGCAAAACGAACCCAACTCGCATTTTTCCTAACCAATTCATGACAAGATAGATACGTATTTTTCAGTTGGGTTCGTTTGGTAAAAACACTCTTTCCTTATAGAAGTTTCCCTGACAGCCGTCGCTTCCCCGGTCTCCATCTGCATGTCTCTATGGTCCATGCTCACACTCGGATTCTCTCACATTCCCCGAAAACCCGTTAGTGTACTTTGGAAGGTTTGGAAGGTTTGGAAGCTTTTCTTTCGTATTCCTAATCCATTCTTGTTGCGCACTTTGGGGAGCCGAACCCCGTGATGGCGGGGTGCAACCGAGTCGGACGGAGCCGAAAGCGGCACTAGCCGTCTGGAGCCGAGTCCGCGAGACGCCGCTGTCGTCTGCGGCAACCGGTGGCTTGCAAAACGTCCGCTCCCCCTGCATAATCAAGGCTGCGAGGTTTGGTATGGAGACACGGGAGAGCGAGCAAACCGCACCAGAAGTCATCGTCACTCTTAGTGACATCTTGTTTGAATGTCCCAATTGCGACAAGAGCATGGTGATCGACGAGTCCGCCACGGGAATGACTGTGGAATGTCCGCAGTGCCACGCGAGCGTAATCGTCCCACCTAGGCCACCTCCGTCCGTCGAGGGGGAGCAACGGGAAACCCCTGACGAATCGTTGCTTCTCGCGGCGCAAAAAGGCGACTTGGCCGCGCTCAACAACGCGCTCGCGCGGGGCGCTGACGCTAATGCGGCGAATTCCGACGGCATGACGGCTTTGATGTTCGCCGTGCAGCAGGGGAGTGAGGACTGCGTCCAGACGTTGATCTCACGGGGCGCGAATCTCGAAGCCCGGCGCGAGGACGGCCAAACCGCCGCGACACTCGCCCAACGCGCCAACCGCTTTCAGATCCTTCGCCTTCTCTGGAAGGTGAACGGCAAGTGACGCGCCCGCCTCTCGCCGCCGCAGGTGTTCTTGCGGATTTGGACTGCGCGCGACCTCTCCGTGCCATACTCGTGGCATTGTGAGCCTCACGGTCCCCGCCATCTGTAAACTCCGAACCAGCCTGTGATTTCGCTTCCTACCACGGCAAGGTGATGCCCTGATGCCTTCCACTGGAAGGCATCAGGCTATGAAAGTGAATCAGTTTGGCAAAGACTTGGCGACGGGTTCGTATGATCTGCTTGTGTTGAAGATGTTGAATGATCATCCGTCATACGTGTACGAGATCGTGCGTGAGATTAGTGAGCGTTCCCGCCACACCATTCGCTGGCACCAAGGCACGGCGTACCGGGTCCTGTATGACCTCGAACGCCAGAGACTCGCGACGAGCCATTGGCGCGGACCAAAGAGCGGTCGCCAGCGCAGGTATTACACGATTACCGCCCACGGTCGCCGTGTTTACCAACAGCAGCGCACCCAATGGCGCGCCTTCAGCACCGCCGTCAACGCCTTGCTGGGTTTCTGAGCTTCGGAACTTCGCGGACAGGCAACCCCGCCAGAGCCAAAATCAGCTCCCAGTTTACGATGCCACACAATCTCCGCCGGCCAAAGCAATGATACCTTCCACTGGAAGGTAGCATGCGTGGACTGGCTGCGAATCAGAACGCAGAAGGAAGAGATGTGACCACAGCCGCACTCTCTTATTTGGCGGCATTCCCGGCAAAGCCAATGGGATTCCCGTCGGCCATCTCGCCCGGGTTAAACTCTATGGCTTGAATCTCTTCGTAGGGTATGGTCAGTGCCGGCCATGCGATTCCGCCCAACACTTCACCGTGAGCCTTTCTCGATTTGTTTTCGTCATAGAATGCGAATGACACCTCCGATTCACCGCATTTCATGATTCTGTAGATGTTATAATCCTTTCCGTACACGGTAATGGTAACCGTCACCGCTCCCGACCCCAAAAGACTTGCGTACTCGCGGAGATTGCCGTTGAGGTTTTCCAAGAAACTTTTGAATTTCATTTCCGCACTTCCTCCAACCGATGACTATCGTTCACTGTATGGTAGGGGACGCATGTTCGATGCAAGGAATTGCATGCTAACACCGCGAAGCCATCCAGTTTTTCTCTTTAGCACGCGGCCGGGATGCCAGATCGGTCGCATAAAAAACAAGTGCTTGCTACAATTCAAGAACTTCTTCTTACACGGCTCACAAATCGGCAGATAGATCTCCTGCTCGTGCGTCGTGATCTTAATAAGAGCGAAAATTCCGCGACTTCCAAGAGAGTACGATCGGCGTCGATATCCAGTTTGAAGCTCGTTATGAATAAGTTCCTTCTTGAAGCAAAAGGGACACAGGCCCTGTTCTAGGGCTTGCTTTCTGCTCTCCTTCAGCTCCACGGTGTAATCTAACGGCCAGTCTATCCCCAACCACCGGGGCCAGTTCATCCATAACCACTGCACAGGTAAATAAGCCAGCGCAACAAGCAGCAGAAAGCCGACAATCGTTCCCAAGTCTATGTCTTCCAGCATAACGGTGAGTCAAGATTTGGCTTTTGACAATTCGACATACGTCTCACTCGACACCGTCGCTTCTTCCTGCTGTTCGCTGATGACGCGGGCGATGGCGACGAGTTTGTTGTCTGGCTGTCGCGGGACGTTGCGGCCGGCGTTCATTGCAGACACAGATGATAGGCAGACGTTTGGCGCATGGCAAGCGCGGAAGGTGGCCGTGAGCCGCGACGGCCAATCCTACGAACGTCAACGACAGAGACCCTTCGACAGGCTCAGGGTGACACCGGTACAAACGGCGTCACTTCTTGCCGCCCTTTTCGCTCTCGGCGGATTCCGTGGCTTCCGCTGCTGCTTCCTGCTGTTCGCTGATGACGCGGGCGAGGGCGACGAGTTTGTCGCCTTTGTTCAGGTCGATGAGTTTGACGCCCTGGGTGTTGCGGCCGGCGACGCGGATGTCCTTGCAGTTGGTGCGGACGGTCTGGCCCTGGGAAGTGGTGAGCATGATTTCATCAGTGTCGGTGACGCTGAGGGCGCCGACAACGCTGCCGACCTTGTCGGTGGTCTTCATGGTGATGATGCCCTTACCGCCGCGGGACTGGACGCGGTATTCGTCGAAGGGGGTGCGTTTCCCGATGCCGTGTTCGCCGGCGACGAGCAGCGTGGCGTTGACGTCGACGATTTCGACGCCGATAACGTAGTCGCCTTTGGACGGGCGGATGCCCCAGTTGCCGACAGAGGCGCGGCCCATGTCACGCGCTTGTTCTTCGTGGAACCGGATGCTCATGCCGTCCTTGGTGACAAGCACGATTTCGTTGTTGCCGTTCGTGAGTTTCACGCCGATGAGGCGGTCACCCTGCTCGATCTTGATGCCGATGACGCCGCCTTTGCGCGGGTTGGCGTATTCGCTGAGGTTGGTTTTCTTCACAATGCCGACCTTGGTCGCCATGAAGAGATATTGTTTGTCGGTGAATTCCTTGACGCGGATGAGCGCGGAGACTTTTTCCTCGGGACGAAGTTGGAGAAAGTTCGCGAGGCTCTTGCCCTTCGCGGCGCGGCCCATCTCGGGAAGTTCATACACTTTCTCGACGTACGCCCGGCCTTGTTCGGTGAAGAACATGATGTAATCGTGGGTCGAGCAGGTGAAGAGATGCTCGATGAAGTCCTCTTCGCGCTGTTCCATACCGATGACGCCCTTGCCGCCGCGGCGTTGCGAGCGGTAGGCGCTGACCGCCGTGCGCTTGATGTAGCCCTGGTGCGAGATGGTGACGATGCAGGCTTCGTTGGCGATGAGGTCTTCGATGTTGATCTCGCCTTCGTCGGCCACGATGTCGGTGCGGCGCGTGTCGCCATACTTCTCTTTCACTTCGAGCAGCTCGGTCTTCACGACGCCCATAAGCTTCTTCTCGCTGGCGAGCAGGCCCTTGAGGTATTCGATGCGCTTGATGAGCTCGAGGTATTCCTCCTCGATCTTGTCGCGTTCGAGACCGGTAAGCTGGTAGAGGCGCATCTCGAGGATGGCGTTGCACTGGAGTTCCGACAGCTTGAACCTGGCCATCAACTTCTTTTTCGCATCCTCGCGGTCATCGGCGCCCTTGATGAGCTTGACGATGGCATCGATGTTGTCGAGGGCGATGCGGAACCCCTCGAGGATGTGGGCGCGTTCCTCGGCCTTTTGCAGTTCAAACTTCGTGCGCCGCGTGATGACTTCCTTGCGGTGCGCGATGTAACATTCGATCATCTGCTTGATGTTCATCACGCGCGGGCGACCGTGGTCGATGGCGAGCATGATGACGCCAAACGTGTCTTCGAGTTGCGTGTGCTTGTAGAGATTGTTGATGACCACCTTCGGGAGGGCGTCGCGTTTCAATTCGATGACGACGCGGATACCGTCCTTGTTCGATTCATCGCGGATATCGCTGATGTCGTCGAGTTTCTTGTCGTTGACCAGTTGCGCGATACGCTCGATGAGGGACGCCTTGTTGACGTTGTACGGGACCTCGGAGATGATGAGGCGTTCCTTGCCGCCCTTGACCTCCTCGACGCCGATGCGGCCGCGAATCTTGAGGCTGCCGCGGCCGGTGAGCAGGTAATCCTTGATGCCTTGCTTGCCGCAGATCAGGCCGCCCGTCGGGAAATCGGCGCCCTTGATCATTTTGAAAACTTTCTCGAGCTCAATCTCCGGTTCGTCGATGACTGCGCAACACGCGTCGACGATCTCGGTGAGGTTGTGCGGCGGAATATTGGTGGCCATGCCCACCGCAATGCCCGTGCTGCCGTTGACGAGCAGGTTTGGGATGCGCGCGGGCAGTACGACAGGCTCGCGTTCCTTCTCGTCGAAATTAGGTTGGAAATCGACCGTGTCCTTGTCGAGGTCGGCGAGCAACTCTTCGGCGATTTCCTGGAGGCGGCATTCCGTGTAACGATAGGCCGCCGCCGGATCGCCGTCGATCGATCCGAAGTTGCCCTGGCCGTCGACGAGCGGATAGCGCATCGCGAAATCCTGCGCCATGCGCACGAGCGTGTCGTACACGCTGGCATCGCCGTGCGGATGGTATTTGCCGAGCACTTCGCCGACGACCTTGGCGCATTTGGAATAGGAGCGGTTGTGGAGCAGGCCGATCTCGCGCATGGCGTAGAGCACACGGCGGTTCGATGGCTTCAGGCCGTCGCGCGCGTCAGGCAGCGCGCGCCCGACAATGACCGACATCGAATAATCGATGTAAGCCTGCTTCATCTGCTCGCTGATGTCGATTGGCGTCGGTTTTTTTTCGTATTGCGTGTACATGGTTGAGTCCTATCGTTTCCCCAAGAACAGCTTCGTTGTTGTCAAAAAGCTCTCGGCATCGGCCAGCAATTCTTTCAGCCGGTCGCAATCGGGCGGCGCGTGCGAGCCAAGGTCGGCATCCTGATGCAACTGCGTTGCTTGCTTGAACCGTTCACCGAACTCTACCGGAATCATGCCGGTCTTGACAAATTCGCGGTAGAACTTCGTGGCCACGTTGCCGTCGCGGGACGGGCCGAACTCCTTGGTCGCCAGCATCGCGCACGCGCAGTAGAACATCGTGAAGTACACGCGATCCATTGCGCCGCGGCACATCTTACGATCAATCAACACCCGCGCTTCCCCCAGGCTTTCGGTGGCCTGGGCGAGCCGCAGATCGATCAAATCCTGGGCCTCGGGCGTCACGGCGCGAATCAGACGTCAAGGTTGCGGACGTTCAGCGCGTTATCTTCAATGAACTCTCGACGCCGCGGCACATCCTCTCCCATAAGGGTGGAAAACATGACGGTAGCTTTGGCATCGTCTTCGATAACGACTTCCAACATCTTGCGGCGATCGGGATCCATCGTCGTTTCCCAAAGCTGCTCGGGATTCATTTCACCCAAGCCTTTATAGCGTTGGATGGTGAGGCCGCGTTTTCCTGTCTCCTTGATCTGCTCCAGGATTTGCGGGATCGAGTGGATGTCAGAGCGCCGTTCCTCGGCTTTCGCCTTCGGCTTCTTCGCATCGGCCTTGGCGCCCGCTTTCGCGGAAGCGGTGGCGGGTGCCGCCTTGCCTGGCGGTTCAGCAGGGCTCCCGCCCTCCACGGCCTCGGCGGCGGAAGTGCTGCCCTCGACCAGTTCAAAGAGCGGCTTTTCCTGTGCGGAGTAGTGGTCGAGATTAAAGCCCTTCTTCTCGAGGGTTTCGATGGCGGACTGGATGCTGTTGGACTCGCGAAGCTCAAGCGGCTTGGCGAGCACAGCCTTCGGGTTGTCGCCGTTCTTCGGTTCAGCGGCGACTTCCTCGTCAGGGCTGATGTCATACTTGTCGCAGAGTCTGGCCCATTCCCTGTCGGTGCGCGCGAATTCAAAACGGACGACACCGTTTTCCTTGATGCGCATCGCATATGACGGGAACTCGCCGGACTTCTCGTCCCGCGCGGCGAGATAGTCTTCGAACTTGATCCCGCGCCGCTCAATCGTATCGACAAGTTTTTCCAATTCCTGCAGCGATTCGAGAACCGAAACCAGTGGCTGACCCGAAAACTCCTTCTTGTCCTTGAGCCGAAGGAGGCGCGAATCCTCGGAGCCGAGTTCGATCAAGATACGGCTCATCTGGTCGTCGTTCTCGATGTATTCTTCACGCTTCTTGCGTTTGACTTTGTAGAGCGGCGGCTGCGCAATGTAGATGTGACGCTCTTCAATGAGCTTTGGCATCTTGCGGTAGAAGAACGTCAGCAGCAATGTGCGGATGTGCGAGCCGTCCACATCAGCATCGGTCATAATCACGATCCGATTATACCGCAGCTTCGTGATGTCAAACTTTCCTTCACCCTCGCCGTCACCTATGCCGGTGCCTATGGCGGTGATCATTGAACGAATCTCATTGTTGTTGAACATCTGGTCATCGCGCGCTTTCTCTACGTTGAGCAGCTTGCCGCGGATCGGCAATACGGCCTGATACTGACGATTGCGGCCCTGTTTGGCGGAGCCGCCGGCGGAATCACCCTCGACGATGTACAGCTCGCACAATTCGGGATTGCGCTCGGAACAATCGGCCAACTTGCCGGGCAACCCTCCGCCCGTGAGCGCGCCTTTACGCACGGCTTCGCGAGCTTTGCGGGCGGCTTCGCGCGCGCGCGCGGCCGTGAGCGACTTGTCCACGATGCGGCGGGCGATGGGCGGGTTCTGCTCCATAAAGGTCATCAGACCTTCGTACACGATGGAGGAGACGATGCCGTCGACCTCGCCGTTGCCGAGTTTGGTCTTGGTCTGGCCTTCGAACTGCGGATTCGGGACCTTCACGCTGATGACGGCGGTGAGACCTTCGCGCAAGTCGTCGCCCGTCAGTGACGGGTCCTTTTCCTTCAGCAGGTTATTGGACCGGGAGTATTGGTTGACGGCCTTCGTCAACGCCGAGCGGAAGCCGCTGAGGTGCGTACCGCCTTCGATGGTGTTGATGTTGTTGGCGTAGGCGTACACGGACTCGTTGTAACCCTCGTTGTATTGCAGGGCAACTTCCGCGGCGATGCCATCCTTCTCCTTCGAGACGTAAATGACCTTTGGATGGAGCGGCTCTTTGGCACGGTTGATATGCTTGACGAATTCTTCGATGCCACCATTGAACTTGAACAGATCCTGTTTGTTATTGCGCTCGTCCTTGAGCGTGATTTCCAGGCCGCGATTCAGGAACGCCAGTTCGCGCAACCGATTGGCCAGAATGTCATACTTGTATTCGATGAGCGGAAAGATTTCATGGTCGGCTTTGAATGTGATCTGTGTGCCGGTGCCCTTCGCCTTGCCGATGACTTCGAGCTTGGACGCGGTCTTGCCGCGCTTGAAGCGCATGTGATGGACCTTGCCGTCGCGCTTCACCTCGACTTCGAGCCATTCGCTCAAGGCGTTCACACAGGTCACGCCGACACCGTGCAGGCCGCCCGAAACCGTATACGACTTCTTGTCGAACTTGCCGCCCGCGTGGAGAAGGGTCAGCACGACTTCGACGGCAGGCTTCTTCTCCGTCTTGTGCATGTCGACGGGGATGCCACGGCCATCGTCGGTAACGGTGATCGAGTTGTCGACGTGGATATCGACCTCAATGTGCTTGCAGAAACCCACAAGCGCCTCGTCAATCGAATTGTCGACGACTTCGTAAACCAGGTGATGCAGGCCGCGCTCACCCGTGTCGCCGATGTACATCGCGGGGCGCTTGCGGACCGCCTCAACACCCTCAAGTTTTTGGATTTTATCGGCGGTATAATCGCCGGCACCGAGGGCTCCGACTGGGCGTTGCTGCTGTTTTGTAGACGACTTTCCCACAATCCGTGTTTTTTCCAGAAGCTTGCTGGCCATCAACAGCTCCTCCTCCTTTGATGCGAAAATTATACCTGAAGTTCAACCTGATCTGCAATCAGAATTCTGTACTTTTTTCTCATGCATAAGTAGCGATGGGCGAGAAAGTTCTACTGGAATGTTACGACGCTGAAATGGGGGATTGACAGGGTACATTTTCGTGCTAAAATAAAGCAACTTTGGCAAGATACTAATGTTTCAATGAAGGCATCTGTAAAGAGTGATTATGCATGTCGCGCGGTGGAAGCTTTGGCGCTACACCATCCCAATACGCGACCGTTGCGCATAGAGGAGATTGCGACAAGAGAGGCGATTCCAGCGAATTACCTCGTGCAGATCTTGATCGAGCTGAAAAGCAATGGCCTCATCCAGAGTCGGCGCGGCAAGGCCGGTGGGTATGCCCTCGCCAAGACTCCCCGAGAGATCACCGTTGGCGACGTTCTGAGGGCGGTCCAAGGAGACGTGCTGGAGATGCCGTTGCTTCTGGAATCACGATGCCCTGAGGAGATTAAGCGCGCCTGGCGGCGGATCAAGGAGGCCGCCGAACAAGCGGCGGACGGCGTCACCTTCGAGGAGATTTGCGCGGAAGCAAAGAGTCGGCCGGAGATGTACTACATCTAGGGCGTTGACAGGCGTTTGTTCTTTGATATATTCCCTCGCGCTGTTTCGCGATAGGCGGAGCGGCAAACTCATCAAGAGCGGTCGAGGGACTGGCCCGTAGAAACCGCGGCAACCGTTTAGCCATGCAGTTAGTGGCTGGAGTCGAGGTGCCAATTCCAGCTCCGAGGCCCGACGCGAGTCGGGAGCGGGGGAAGATGAGGGAGGGCAAACGAATCGTCTGTTTGCCTCTTCATCGTTGACCCTGCGGATCGGGGGGCGCTGAAGAGGCAATTTTTTTGCCTCCTGGCGTGGTGGCCGCATCTTGGTGGAGAAAGCGAGAGGGGATGAAGGTAAAACATGGATTCTTCACCAGTTTGAAGTGTCGCGAGTGCGGGCGCCATTACCCGAAGGAAGCGTTGCACGTCTGTGAATTCTGCTTCGGGCCGCTGGAAGTCGATTACGATTACGACTTGATCAAGACCGTGCTCACGCGCGACAAAATCGAGTCGCGGCCCACGACGATGTGGCGGTATCGCGAGCTGTTGCCGGTGGAAGGGGAACCGACCATTGGCTTTCAGGTCGGCTTCACGCCGTTGGTCAAGGCGGATCGTTTGGCGAAGCGCCTGGGCCTTCGCGAAGTCTGGGTCAAGAACGACACGGTCAACTACCCGACGTTGTCCTTCAAGGACCGCGTGGTCAGCGTGGGGTTATCACGGGCGCGCGAGTTGGGGTTTGAGATTGTCGCGTGCGCGTCGACCGGCAACTTGGCGAATTCCGTGGCGGCGAATGCGGCGAGCGGAGGGCTGAAGAGTTACGTGTTCATCCCGGCGGACCTCGAGACGGGAAAGGTGCTCGGGTCGCTGGTGTACGGGACGAACGTCATCGGCATTCGCGGCACCTATGACGAAGTGAACCGTCTTTGCAGCGAAATCGCGGGCAAGTACGGTTGGGCATTCGTGAATGTGAACATTCGACCGTACTACGCGGAAGGCTCGAAGGCGATGGGCTACGAGATTGCCGAGCAACTGGGCTGGCGGTTGCCCGACCATGTGGTGGTACCCATGGCCGGGGGCTCGCTCATCACGAAAATCCACAAGTCGTTCAAGGAATTTGTGAAGCTGGGATTGGTGGAGGAGCATGACTATCACATCCACGGCGCGCAGGCGGAAGGTTGCGCGCCCATTGTGAATGCGATGAAGGCCGGCACCGACATCATCAAGCCGGTGAGCAAGCCGCAGACGATTGTGAAATCGCTGGCCATCGGCAATCCAGCCGACGGGTTTTATTCGATCCAGACGATGAAACAGACGAGTGGTTGGGCCGAGAACCCGAACGACGACGAGGTGGTCGCGGGCATTAAGTTGCTGGCTGAGACCGAAGGGATTTTCGCCGAGACAGCGGGCGGCGTGACCGTCGCAGCGACCAAACGCCTTGTGGAAGGCGGGCGGATCAAGCCGCAGGAATCGCTGGTGTTGTGCATCACGGGCCACGGGCTGAAAACCCAGGAGGCGGTGAGCGGCAAGTGCGGCGAACCCCGTGTCATCGGGCCGCATCTCCATGAGTTTTTGGCGTTGTTGGACAGAAAGAATTGAAAGAAGAAGGAGAAACAATTATGCCGGTAAACGTGCGAATTCCGACACCATTGCGGAAGTTGACGAAGGACAAGGACACCGTGCAGGCCACGGGTGCGACGATCCAGGACATCATCGACAGCCTGGAGAAGCAGTACCCGGGCCTGAAGGAGCGGCTGTGTGACGAGCGGGGCGAATTGCGCCGGTTCGTCAACGTGTACCTGAACGACGAGGACATTCGATTTGCCCAGGGCAAGGGCACGCCCGTCAAGGACGGGGATGAGATTTCAGTGATTCCAGCGATCGCAGGTGGCTAAACCCAGGTCGCAATCAAGGACAACATGGCAAAGACAACGAAGGCCGCGAAAGAAACCAAGCGCCTCTGGCTGACCTATCCGAAAAAGGCCATCCAACGGCCGGCGATTTATGAGTTGGGTCACAAATTCAAGGTGGTGACCAACATTCGCCAGGCAAGCGTGACCGAGGAGGTCGGTATCGTCTCGCTCGAATTGGAAGGGGGACGGGACGAGATTAAGAAAGCCATCAAATGGCTGGAAGGCCTTGGCATCAAGGTCGAGCCGGTCGAGATCAACGTCATCGAAGGCTAGGCTCTTGCAGGGCAACGACCAGGGATGGGCGAACGTGAAGTTCACAGCGGACGAGATACGGAATTTGGCGTCGGAGTTTGAAAGCGGGACTCCGCGCGATATTCTTCAGTGGGCGGCGGACAATTTCAGTCCGCGCGTGGCCATTTCTTCCGCGTTCGGCCCCGAGGGCCTGGTGGTGATCGACATTGCGATGCGCCAAGTCACGCCGCGCCTTCCCATCTTCACCATCGACACGGGCTTTTTTTTCAAGGAGACGGTCGAACTGATTCGCAAGATCGAACAGGAATACGATGTCACCATCGAACGGCTCCACCCCGAGCTGACGCCGGAGCAGCAGGCCGAGACGCATGGCCCCGAGTTGTACCGTCGCGAGCCGGACCAGTGCTGCTACATGCGCAAGGTGCTTCCATTGCAGAAGAAACTTCCCGAACTCGACGCGCTGGTCACCGGCCTGCGTCGCAGTCAGGGCGAGAGCCGTCAGGGCGCGAAAATCCTGCAATTACAGGAAACGCCCGAAGGTCATCGTTATCTCAAGATCAATCCGCTGGCGGTATGGAGCAAGGAAGAGGTATGGTGGTACATCATCAGCCATCAGCTTCATTACAACCCGCTTCACGATCAGGGTTACCCGAGCATCGGCTGCTGGCCCGACTGCTGCACGCGCCCCGTCCAGGACGGCGAAAGCGAGCGGGCGGGCCGCTGGCCGGGCTCCGAGAAGAAGGAGTGCGGCCTCCACACGTTCGCCGCGAATATTTGACGGCACGACGCCGGGTCTTTTGAATATGGATCATCTCGATAAGTTAGAGAACCAAAGCATTTTCATCATTCGCGAGGCGTTCAACAAGATCGAACGACTGGCCATGCTGTGGAGCGTGGGCAAGGACTCGCAGACGATCCTGTGGCTCACGCGCAAGGCGTTTTTCGGCCACGTGCCGTTTCCCTGTGTGTTCATGGAAACCAGTTTTGACATGCCGGAGTTGGTGGAGTTGCGCGACCGACTGACGAAGGAGTGGAACCTGAATCTCGTCATCGCCCGCAACGACGAAGCGCTGGCCCAGGGCATGAACCACGCGCGCGGTCGCGTCAATTGCTGCTCGGCGCTGCTGAAAGAGAATCTCAAGAAGATTGTCGATCGCGAAAAATACGGCGGCCTCATCGTTGGCGTGCGCCGCGATGAAGACCCGACCCGCGCGAAGGAGCGTTATTTTTCCCCGCGCGACAAGAACATGGAATGGAACGTCGAAGACCAGCCGCCCGAACTGTGGGACCAGTTCAACACGGATCTGGCGGGTGGCACGCACCTGCGCGTCCATCCGCTCCTGCACTGGACGGAGACGAACATTTGGGAATACGCCGAGCGCGAAAACATTCCGAGCGTGCCGCTGTATTTCGCCAAGAACGGGAAACGCTACCGCAGTCTCGGGTGCGTCCCGTGCACGTTTGCCATCGAGTCGAACGCCGACACCTACGAGAAGATCCGCGAGGAATTGCGCACGACCAAGCGGAGCGAACGCAGCGTCCGTGCCCAGGACCAGGAAAGTGAAGACGCCTTCGAAAAACTCCGGCGCGACGGATACATGTGATGTGAGTAAGTGAGAATTGATGCAACCGACTGAACAACTCAAGATCGTGATCGTCGGGCACGTCGACCATGGCAAGTCCACGCTGGTGGGGCGCTTGTTTTACGACACGGGGTCGCTGCCGGAGGGTAAATATGAGAAGATCAAGGCGGCGTGCGATCATCGCGGGATGCCGTTCGAATGGGCGTTCCTGATGGATGGCCTGCAGGCCGAGCGCGACCAGAACATTACCATCGACACCGCGCAGATTTGGTTTCGCACGCCGAAGCGCCAGTACGTGATCATCGACGCGCCCGGTCACAAGGAGTTTCTCAAGAACATGGTCACGGGCGCGGCGAGCGCCGAGGCCGCGTTGTTGTTGATCGACGCGAGCGAAGGCGTGCAGGAGCAATCGCGTCGTCATGGGTTCCTGCTCTCGCTGCTGGGCATTCGCCAGATTGCGGTGCTGGTGAACAAGATGGATTTGAAGAATTACAGCGACAAGACGTTCAAGTCGATTGAAGATGAATACCGCGCGTTCCTCAAGCAAGTCGGCGTCGAGCCGAGATTATTCATCCCGATGGCCGCCGCCAAAGGCGACAATGTCGCCGCCAGATCACCCCACATGCCGTGGTACAGCGGGCCGACGGTGTTGGAGGCGCTCGACCGATTCCAAATGGCCGAACCGCCGCAGAATCTGCCGATGCGCTTCCCGATCCAGGACGTCTACCGGTTCGACCAGCGCCGCATCCTCGCGGGCCGCGTCGAGTCCGGCAC
>JBEKYJ010000041.1:0-25753 GCA_049511095.1 Verrucomicrobiia bacterium | reverse complement strand
CGCGGCCGACGTCGATTTCTTCGAACGGGAGGCCGTGTTGCTTCAAATATTCCTTGGCATCATGGCACCAGCCGCACAGGTTGCGGGTGTAAAGCTTGATCTCTCTCATGGTTTTTCCTTGTTACTAAGATGCATAAGTGGAAGTAGAAGAGTCACGAAAGTGAGTTAAAATTGAGGGGGCAACCAGCGGGCGCTCATTTCTGACTTGCGTGGCGTAGTCGCGAGGACACACAACCAACGCTCGTTAGCGCCCCCCTTGTCTCCCGTTTTTGTATTGACGCCCTTTCGGGAATCAGGTACATTAACGGTGTTCAGTGAGACGTTATATTGTAGCGCGATTATGGCCTTCTGGTCAAGCGCGGTCGGTTGAACCTCCGTCCGTGTCGCGTGATTTCTTTCCCTCGCTGAGCGTGGAGGGGTATGACTTCTTTCGAGTTTCTGTCTGCGGGTATCCATGTGGATTTTCGTGGGGAGCAATGTTTTTTGTCGGAGAGGTTGTTGGGGCAGTTTGAGGATAAATACGTCGGTCGGGTGTCGGAGCGCACGATGCAGTCGATGTTGGTGGTGGCGCAAAATGTGGAGGCCCTGAGGGAACGTGCGAAGATGTGGGGCGACTTTGGGGCCTCGTTCAATTCGTGGACAAGTTTCCTGCCGACGGATGAGTTGGAGCGTCGGCGTAAGGAAGTGGTGAAGAATGCGCACGTCTATCTCCGTAGGGTTCGGAAGATAACGGGGGGATGTTTAACGTGGGTGATTGAGTTTGGGAAGAAAGGGGGCCGCCTTCACGGTCATTTCGTTTCTGACCGTTGGATGTCGGTGGAGCAACAGCGGAAGGCGAAGGCCTGGCGCAACAGTCTGATGGGTCGGTGTCACATGTGCGACTTGGGGTCGGGCAGTTACATGTGGAAGGAGATGGGCAAGAGGGTGGGGCGGCGTGGCACAGGGCTGAGGTTGATGGGTTCGATGGGGGATTTTGCGGGGCGCTGTACGATGATCGATTTTGTAATTGATTCACCGATGGCGGAATGTAATCGGTTGGCGTGGGCAATGCGGGAGCAGGGTTCGCGGCATCGGGAGTGTTATCGGGTGACGTGGGCTAAGGCAGCGCATTTTTTTGAGTTGTGGCTTGCGGGGAAGTTTTCGTTGGGGGAGAAATACGACCACTATCGGGAAACGATGGCTGGGTTTGAACGGCAGAGGGTTGGGGATGCTTGGGAGGGGGAGGATGAGGGTGTAGATGGGAGCTTTAACATGGAGGATTTCGAGCAATGAAAAGGGAACAGGACCGTCGAGTGGAGACTGATCGAGAGAAGGCTTTCGGGCGTGACCATGATATTTGGTTTTGGTGTTTGCATTGCGAGCGGGTGTATCGGGCGGATGAGTTTCGTGTTGAGAATGGTTTGCAAATGTGTCCGTATGCGGATTGTGACGGGGATACGGTCATCGATGCGTGGGAGTGGCTTAAGTTGGTTGAAATCAATGGGTATCCTTTGGTTCCCGTGAAAGGGGAGGTGTATCCGTTGTATCCGAGTGTGGAGGATTTGGGGCGGTTGGGGTTAGGGAAGAGGTGAAGAGCGGAGTTTGGCGTTGAAAGATTGGAGGTGGGAAATGAACGGGATATGGTTGAGGTATGGGAAAAAGGTGTGCAGAGATGTGAGGGGGAGGCCGAAGTGTGCGTACAAGGGCTGTAGTAAGGGTGCTGTGAGGAGAAAGATGCGGGATGGTAGGCCGACATGGGGGAGGTATTGTAGTGCGCATCGGGAATGGGGTGGGAAGCCGATTTGGAATCGGAAGCGGGTGCTGGATGGGTGGGTGTGAGTGGATTCGTCAGAAGTGTGGAGGATTTGGGTCGGTTGGGCTTATGGAACAGGTGAAGAATGGCTGAGGGAGCAGATTGGCGGTGGTTGGCAGTGAGGGTCAAGACTGCACGGGGGATGCGGTGTCAGGAGTGCGGGGCGGAGGGGAGCTATCATAACCTGCATGTCCATCATGTCGAGTCGTGGAAAAAGCGGCCTGAGTTGAGGTATGCGGAGTCAAATCTGGTGGTGTTGTGTTCTCGGTGTCACGGGCGGCGTCATGGTGGGGGTGGCAAAAGAAAATCAGGATGGAAGGCGTGGAAACAGAGGAGGGCGGCGGGGCCCCCGTTCACGGGGTGCCGCCCCTCGCCAAGCTAGTTGGGTGTGTTGCTGCGGTGGTGTTGTAAATGGTGCCGTTGGGGCCGTCGCGTCGCGCTTGGGCAAGGGCCGTGGGAGCGCAGCAGTTGGTGTGACAGGTTTGCGGAAAACGTCTGGATGCCGCGTATCAGGTCGTCAATCGTGCTCTGCGGCGTTAATTGAGTGACCCTGCTGAAATGCCGCCGTGAAACATCCAAACTCACTCGGAAAACAATGATAGAACTGGTGGCATTTTCGGCACAGGGTCACTCCATTAGAAAGCTCATGCCGCAGGGCGGGATTGACGTGCTTGCTGATGATGTGCGCGGCGTCCAGATGTTTTGTCGTTCCGCAGTTCTGGCACATCCAACTGTCTCGCTCCATGATTGCCCTTGCCCATTTTTGGTCTCTGTTCATCTTCGCTGGCTCCTTTCTTTGTCTCGTGGGAGCCAGTTAGAAGATGAACCAACATTACGCGACGCGGGGGTGTGTGGTCGTGTCTTTGGAGAGCACGAGAGGGTCGTTTCCTCTCGTAACGCGGCTAGGATGTTGTATCGTGAGGATGCGTGTTAGGCAGGAGAACATGTTTCGCGGCCGACGTCGATTTCTTCGAACGGGAGGCCGTGTTGCTTCAAATATTCCTTGGCATCATGGCACCAGCCGCACAGGTTGCGGGTGTAAAGCTTGATCTCTCTCATGGTTTTTCCTTGTGCAACGGGGCGTAACATCGCAAATTGGATGCGAACAGCAACCAGTTCGTTTCGCGAAAAATGACGATGAAAATACTTGTCGCCGACCCCATTTCCGAGCGTGGCGTGGAGATATTGCGCCGCAATCCATCATTCCAGGTGGACGTAAACACCGGCCTCAAAGAGGACCAATTGTGCGAAATCATTGGCGAATACGACGCGTTAATCGTTCGCAGCCAGACGAAAGTAACCAAGCGCGTCCTCGAAGTCGCCAAAAAACTGCGCGTCGTCGGCCGCGCCGGGGTTGGCGTTGATAACGTTGACGTGGACGCCGCCACGCGCCGCGGCGTCATCGTGATGAACACGCCGGGCGGCAATACGATCTCGACCGCGGAACACACGTTTTCGATGATGATGGCGCTGGCCCGCAACATCCCACAGGCCCACATGTCGATGAAGGCGGGCAAGTGGGACCGCAAGTCCTTTGAAGGCGTCGAGCTGTACAACAAGACGCTGGGCATCATCGGCATGGGGCGCATCGGCACGGAAGTGGCGCGGCGCGCGATTGCCTTTGGTATGCGCGTGCTGGCGCACGACCCGTTCCTGAGCCTCAGCCGCGCGAAGTCCTTGCAGGTTGAGGTCGTCGAACTCGACGACATCTACGCGCGTTCCGATTTCATCACCGTTCACGTTCCGATGACCGACCAGACGCGCGGGATGATCAACAAGGACAGCATCGCGAAGATGCGGGACGGCGTGCGGCTGATCAATTGCGCCCGCGGCGGCATCATCAATGAGAAGGATTTGCACGACGCGATCAAGGGTGGCAAGGTCGCCGGCGCGGCCCTCGATGTGTATGAGCAGGAACCGCCAAAGGATTCACCGTTGGTGGGACTGAACGCCGTGGTCACGACGCCCCATCTTGCCGCATCGACGCAGGAAGCGCAGGAATCCGTCGGCGTCGAGGTGGCCGAGCAGATTGGCGACGTGCTGGCGGGCGGGACGATCCGCAACGCGGTCAACATGCCGACCATCGACGCCAAAGTCCTCGCGGTACTGCAGCCGTACCTGACCTTTGGCGAAAAAATGGGCCGCCTGTTGGCGCAGATTGCCCCCCGACGCATCGAGCGGCTGGTCATCGAGTTTTGCGGCAAGGCCGGGGAATTGGAGAGCGGGCCGATCAGTCGCGCGGTGTTGAAAGGCTTTCTCGAAAGCGCCCAGGGCGGCGATGTGAACTACGTCAATGCGCCCGTGATCGCGCAGACACTCGGCCTCCGCGTCAGTGAAATGAAGAGTAGCGACCCGATTGACTACGCGGAGTTGATCAATGTGCGGGCGTTTGTGGATGGGCAGGTCACGAGCCTGTCGGGAACGTTCTATGGTTCGATGAACAATCCGCGCATCGTCCGCATCGACGACATGCCCATTGAGGCCGTGCCGAACGGCGTGCTCTTCATGATGAGCAACAAGGACCGGCCGGGCATCGTCGGCTGGATCGGCACGATCATGGGCAAACACGGCGTCAACATCTCCAACATGTCCCTTGGCCGCGACAAAGAGGGCGGTCAGGCCCTCACCGTCCTCAACCTCGACAGCGCCCCCAGCGACGCGTTGCTCGCCGAGATCAAAGCCGACAAGGACATCTTCAACGTCAAGGTGGCGAAGCTGTAGTCAGTAAAGATGGTGGTTCCGATCAAGAAGTGGGCAACGAAGCTTCAGGCATCCCTGATTTGTGTGGGTGTGGCAGTTCTTTTGTCTAATGCTGTCGCCGGAGAAATACATAACGCGGCTGGTTCCGGTGACTTGGAAACAATCAAGCGGTTGCTTGACAAGAATCCCGCCTTGGTCAACGTGAAAGATCAAGAGTATGCCGTGGGTCTGACTCCGTTGCACGTGGCCGCTCATCAAGGCCAAAGCGAAGTTGTCGAACTTCTTCTCGCCCGAGGCGCCGCAGTCGATCCCAAGTGGGCTGTAAACGGGATGACGCCGCTGATTCTTGCCGCGCAAGGAGGACACGCCGAAATCATCAGGATTCTGCTCGGAAAGGGGGCGAATCCCAATAATGTCGCCAACGGAATGGCGGCATTGCACTGGGTTGCGCGCAAGGGGAACCAGGAGGTCGCCACGCTACTTCTCAACGCCGGGGCCGACGTTAATATCCAGGATTCCACCGGCAAAACACCGCTACACGAAGCGGCGGCCAGCGGAGCTAAGGAAATGGTCGAGTTTCTTATCTCTCATGGGGCGTACATCAACGTGCAAGATAGGAATGGCAACACGCCATGGAAACTGGCCGTGAATCATCCGGACATCGCGGAGGCTTTGTGGAAACAGGGAGCCATGGGGTCGAAACCGGTCACCGACGTCCTGGTGAATCGTGGGGCCAAGTTCACAAATTCTCGAGTGATCACGGTCGACCCGATTAACGACAAGTTCCCGGCGATTGCGATACAAGATTTGAATAACCCGAAGGATAAGCCTGTTGCTGTGCAGAACACCGGCAAACCGTTTACCTTCACTTTGCCGGATCGGGGCGACGGCGAGTATTTTCTCGGCTTCCAATTTCTCGATTCCGAGGGAAAGCCTCAGGAAACGCTCTTACTCCGCACCATCACTCTCGACACCTTGCCACCTGTCGTGAAGATCACGAGTCCCCAGAACAATTCCACGACCGACCAGGGATTTGTTCACGTACAGGCTTCTGTTTATGATCCCACCGCCAGGGGACAAAAGCCCGATGAATTTCAATTTCGCCCCCTTCAGATATGGGTCAACGGTAAACGCTTTTGGGACCGACAGGGGACGACGATCGATATCCCGCGATTTGATGTTAACGATGGGTTGAATACACTCAGCATTGTGGCGGAAGACGAAGCCAGCAACCGCACAGAAGCAGTTGTACAATGGACTGTTAACCTTGATCTCGATAAGACACCTCCCGTTCTCACGGATATCACTCTCCATCCTGACAAGTCCGGAAAGGTGATCCTCACCGACGATCCCAAAATCCTGGTGGCGGGTCACATCGACGACCCAAAGGCGATTGTGACAGCATCAATCAACGGCGGCCAGCCTGTCCGAATGAATGTGATCGTGGATGACTTCAGTCAGCAAATTTCGAACTTTATGAGCCGTCTTCCGCAGTCTGCCAAAACGAATATGGTTATGAAAGGCGTTGGTCATCAAGCACCAATGTTTGCGCTTGGCCTTCCGCTGGAGGAAGGTGAGAACAAGCTGGTGCTCTCTGCCATTGACGGGGCCGGCAACGCGAACGATTACAAGTTCATCCTGGTCCGTTCCAATCGCTATCGATTCCGAATTACTTCGGCGCCGTTTGCGGCAATAGTCGAGGGTTATGTTGGCGCGTTGCGCGATGCGGGAACAGCAAATCAAGCGCACGTTGTGGCAGTGTTTGTGAACGACGTTCCTACGATATTGGGACCAGTCGACGCGGATGGAAATGTCCAATTTCGAGTTACCGGACCTGTCCCTCGCAATTGGCATGGTCTGCGCGGAGTGGTGTACGTGCGAATCAAATGGTCAGACGGGGAAGAGTACTGATGAGGAGCAAGCCGGGGCCAATCCTGCGGTAATTCACTGCGAACGCCGATGAAACTATCTCCTGATACAAAACTCGCCGGCATCCTGTGCCCGGTATTTGCCATGCGGACGGAAGACGATCTGGGCATTGGCGACACGGAGGGGGTGCGACAGATGATCGATTGGTGCCACCGGCATGGGTTTGGCATCCTGCAGCTCCTGCCGATCAATGAGACGAGCGGCGACAACTCGCCGTACAACGCGATCAGCTCGATGGCATTGGAGCCGACGACGATTGCCATCTCGCCCGAGCTCATTCCCGATTTGTCCGCGACGAAGTTCAAGGAGATTGCGAAACCGGAACTGCTCAAGGAACTGCGCGTGGGCGCGGTGAAGTACGCGCAGGTGAAGGAACTGAAGCGCTCGTTGCTGCGGGCGGCGTTCGATTCGTTCCTCGCGAAGCACAGGAACAAGAAGACGGAGCGCGGCGAAGCGTTCCGCGCGTTCTTGAAGGAGAACGCCGATTGGCTTTCTGACTATACGATGTTCCGGGTCTTGATGGAGCAGCATGACAATAAGCCGGCATGGGACCGGTGGCCGCAGGAACAGCAGAGCCCACTGCTCGCGTCGGCGTGGTTGTCGTCGCAACCCGAGAAACGCCGCAATGAGTTGACGCGAGAACTACAGTTCTTCCAATACGTCCAGTGGATCGCCCTCGACCAGTGGTCGAAGGTCAAGGAGTATGCCTTGAAGAAGAAGGTTTACCTGATGGGCGATATTCCGTTCGGGGTGAACTCTTCCAGCGCCGCCGTCTGGGCCAATCGCGACCTGTTCGATCTTGATTGGAGTGGCGGCGCGCCGCCCGAGCCAACATTCAAGCCGGATTTGTTCACCGAGAAATGGGGACAGAATTGGGGCATGCCGCTCTACCAGTGGAACGAGCACCGAAAGACGGACTTTGCCTGGTGGCGGCAGCGGATCACGCAGGTCGGCCGCATCTTCCATCTGTTCCGCATCGACCACGTGCTGGGGTTTTATCGCATCTACGCGTTTCCGTGGCCGCCGCAACGCAACGGGGAGTTTGTGAACTTAACCGAAGCGGAAGTAGTGAAGAAGACAGACGGCTTGCTGCCGCGTTTTTTCCCCGGCCCTGACGCGACCGAGCAGCAACAAAAGCGCAACCTGCGTCAGGGCGACGAACTCCTCCGCGCGGTCAAGGCTGCCGCGGGCGACACGGTCGTAGTCGCGGAAGACCTTGGCGTTGTGCCGCCGTATGTCCGTCCGCACTTGCTGAAGCTCGGCATTCCCGGCTTCAAGATTCCACATTGGGAACGCAATCCCGACTATACCTACGTGGATGGCGCGACGTACCCACGCTTGTCCATTTGCACGCCGGCCACGCACGACCACGATCCGCTGGCGGCGATGTGGCGTCGCATGTGGCGCGACCACGAAGAGGCCATCGCCAAACAAGACCACCAACGCGCCCATGTCACCTGGCTCGAACTCCAGCGGTTCTGCAAATGGTGCGGGATCGATGACCAGAAGATCCCGCGCGAGTTCACGCCCCAACTCCACGAAGCCTATTGCCGGCGCGTGATGGAATCCAACTCGTGGCTCGCCATCTTCCAGATTACCGACGTCTTCGCTCAGGAAACCCGGTTCAACGTCCCCGGCTCCGTCGGCGAAAGTAATTGGTCGGCGCGATTGGAGAAAACCGTGACCGAGCTGGACAAAGACCGGCAGCTTCTTCGCAAGACACAGTTGTTCAAGCGCATGGTGAAGGCTACGCAGCGCGATCCATAAAGGCGAGTCAGATGACCGACAGCACTCCTTCGGCGTGGCCGGCGGCCTTCACTTTGCGAAAGATCTTCTTGATGATGCCGTCGGGGCCGATGACAAAGGTCGTACGTTCGACACCCATGTATTTCCTGCCATACATGGATTTCTCCTTCCACACGCCATAAGCCTCGCAGAGTTTGTGGTCTTCATCGGGCACGAGCGAGAAGGGGAGGTTGAATTTCGTGGCGAACTTCTCATGGGATTTCGCGGAGTCACGGCTGACGCCGAGCACCACAGCATGTTTGGCGACGATCTGCTTGTGTGCGTCGCGCAGTTCGCACGCCTCGGTCGTGCAACCCGGTGTATCGTCCTTGGGATAGAAGTAGAGTACGACGATCCTGCCTTTGTTCGCGGCGAGTTCCTTGAATGCAGGGGCTTTGTCGCCTTCGTTGAGTTCTTTCATGTTCTGACTCCTGTTTTTGGACAAAGATTTGCGACTTCACAATGGCGGCAATCGGGTTTGCGGGCGTTGCAGCGTTTCCGCCCGTGCCAGATGAGCAAGTGGGAGAAGTCAATCCAGTCTTCGCGCGGCACGATCTTCATCAAAGCTTGCTCGATCTTTTCGGGCGTTGTCTGGCGGGTGAGCCCCAGCCGACGGGAAAGGCGCGAGACGTGCGTATCCACGACGATACCTTCGGCCTTGCCATAGGCGACTCCGAGAACAACATTGGCGGTTTTGCGGCCGATGCCGTCAAGCAGGATCAGTTCGTCTAGGGTGTCGGGGACTTTCCCACCGTGTTTCTCGACCAGGCTCCGGCAGCAATTGCGGATGGAGCGGGCCTTATTGCGGAAGAAGCCGGTGCTGCGAATCATGCCCTCGAGTTCGGCGGGCGGTGCGGCAGCGAAATCGGCAGCCCGGCGGTAACGCTGAAACAGCGCCGGTGTGACGAGGTTGACTCGCGCGTCGGTGCATTGTGCGCTGAGGATGGTCGCGACGAGGAGTTGCAGCGGGTTGTGGTGGTGCAGGGCGCAGCGCGGGCGGGGGTAGGCGGCACGCAAGCGGCGGAGGATCGTGCGGCAGCGCGGCAGCAATTTGCTCTTGGCAACGCTCACGGTTCGCAGTATAGCATAGCCACGAAGACGCACTCAGTTTCACCGCCGCTATTTCAATAGAAGAAGAGGAGACATCGAATATGGCCCACATTGTGGCTGAACCTTGCGTAGGCTGCAAGTACACCGATTGCGTGGAGGTGTGCCCCGTCAACTGTTTCTACGAAGTCGATGACCGATTGTACATTCATCCGGACGAATGCATCGACTGCACGGCGTGTGTGCCAGTGTGCCCGGTGGAGGCGATCTTTACCGAGGGGGACACGCCCGAGAAGTGGAAGAGCTACATCGCGGAAAACCGCGACAAAGTTTCGTCCGCCACCAACATCACGGTCAAGAAAGAGCCGCTGGGCAAGGACAAGCCCGAGTGCCAGCCCGGCGCCCGCAAACCCTAGCGCCGAATTCCTGACTGCGTGGCCCGTCAACCTGACGGGGGGCTCACCGAGAGAGGCTATTACTGCTTCGCGTCCGCGTCCTTCTCCGCCATGGCCGCTTTGCGACTGAGCTTGACCCGGCCCCGGTCGTCAATCCCCAGCACCTTGACCCAGGTTTCGTCGCCGAGCTTTAATACGTCTTCCACCTTGTTGACACGATGGTCGGCGATTTCGCTGATGTGCAGCAAGCCGTCTTTGTCGGGGAGAATCTCCACGAACGCGCCGAATTCCTTGATGCCGACGACCTTCCCGCGATAGATCTTGCCAACCTCGACTTCCGCCGTGATGGCCTTGATCTGCTCGATGGCGCGCTCCGCGGCTTCGCCGTCCGTCGAGAAAATGTGGATTGTCCCGTCGTCTTCGATGTCGATCTGGCAGCCGGTGGCTTCCACGATTCCCTTGATGACCTTGCCTTGCGGCCCGATGATGGCGCCGATCTTCTCGGGGTTGATATGAATGGCCGTGATGCGCGGCGCGTACTTCGAGAGTTCGGCGCGGGGCGACTTGATGGCTTCCGCCATCTTGCCAAGGATGAACAGCCGTGCTTCGCGGGCCTGATCAAACGCCTGTTTGGTGAACTCCAGGCTCAGGCCGTGGAGCTTCAGGTCGGTTTGGAAACCGGTGATGCCCTTGCTGGTGCCGGCAACTTTGAAATCCATGTCGCCGAAATGGTCTTCGGAGCCGAGAATATCCGTAAGCAAGACCGACTTGCCCGTCTTCTCATCCGTGATCAAACCGATCGAGATGCCCGCGACGGGCGCTTTCATCGGCACGCCCGCATCCATCAACGACAGCGTCGCGCCGCAAACGGTCGCCATCGAGGTCGAGCCGTTGGACTCCATGATTTCGGAAGTTACGCGAATGGTGTAGGGAAAATCCACCTCGTCGGGAATCATTGGCTCGATGGAACGCTCGGCGAGTGCGCCGTGACCGATCTCGCGCCGCCCGGGCGCGCCCGTGCGGCCCGTTTCACCGACGCTGAACGGCGGGAAATTGTAGTGGAGGATGAACTTCTTCTCGGTCGGACCGCCCGTCCACGCGTCCATGTCCTGCGTGTCGGATTTCGAGCCGAGCGTGGTCATCACCAGCGCCTGCGTTTCGCCGCGTTGGAAAATCGCCGAGCCATGTGTGCGCGGCAGGATGCCGACTTCGCCGGAGATCGGGCGCAGATCGCGCGAGCCGCGGCCATCGGGACGCTTGTTGCTATTCAGGATGGAGCCGCGAACGGCCTCGGACTCGATTTTGTGAAACGCTTCCTTGATTTCAAAGTCGGTCACTTCGGGGAACTTCGCTTTCAGCCCCTCAGCCATCTTATCCTTGCACGCGCGCACCGCCGCCTCGCGGGCGAGTTTGCCCGAGGTGAGAATCGCGCCGAGAATCTGGCCGCCAACGAGGTCGCGGGCCGCGACGAGAATCTCCGCGGAGACCGTGTAGAGCTTGACGTCGCGCTTGGGTTTGCCGGCCTTCTGCATGAGTTCCTTGATGGCAGCAATGATCTTGCGGGACTCGCCATGGGCGAACTCAATGGCCTTCATCATGTCCGCCTCGGAGATCTCTTGGCCGCCGCCTTCGATCATGACAAGTTCGTTTTCGCGGCCGACGTACACGAGGTCGAGATCGCTCTCTTTACGCTGGGCGTGCGTCGGGTTCGCGATGAACTGGCCGTCGACTCGGGCTACCCGCACGGCGGCGATGGGGCCATTCCACGGAATATCGGAGACCGACAGCGCGGCGGAGGCCCCGTTGATCGCGAGCATGTCGGGATCGTTTTCGCCATCGGCGCTGAGGAGGATCGCGATGATCTGGCTGTCGTTGTAAAAGCCTTCGGGGAACAAGGGACGACAGGGCCGGTCAATCATCCGCGCGGTGAGGATTTCCTTTTCGGTTGGGCGTCCCTCGCGCTTGAAATAGCCGCCGGGGAATCTGCCCGCCGCCGCCGCCTTCTCGCGGTAATCAACGGTGAGCGGGAAGAAATCAAGTTCGTCCCTGGTGGAATTGCTGGCTACCGCAGTCACAATGACGACGGTTTCGCCGCAGGTGACAATCGCGGCGCCGTCGGCCTGTTTGGCCAGCTTGCCGGTTTCGATGACGAGTTCTTTGTCTCCGATGGGAGCACGGACTACAGTATGCTGCATGTGGGTTCCGCCCGACCGCCCGGCAGGTACCGGATTAATGGAATGATGTCCGCCCGCGCCGTGTCGCGGAGTAGGCGGGCATCAATCCATCAATCCTCCAATGCTTGCCGGGGCAATCGCCTTTCTACTTTCTCAGGTTCAGTTTCTTAATCAGTTCTTGATAACGCTTCGTGTCGGTATGGCTCAAATAATCGAGCAACCGCCGCCGCTGGCCTACCATTTTGAGCAGCCCGCGCCGTGAGCTGTGGTCCTTCACGTGCGCTTGCAGGTGCTGGGTCAACTCGTTGATGCGGGCGGTCAGCAACGCGATCTGCACGTCCGCCGAGCCCGTGTCCTTCGGGTGAAGCTGAAATTGCTTGGTGACTTCCGTTTTCTTGACCGTCGCGATCATTTCCAATTGGTTACGCCTTTCTCAGTTAAACAGCCGTGAGTCTAGCGACGCCGCAGGGGGCTGTAAAGCCGTTTTTTGCCCACTGCTTTTGCAGCGGTGGAAGGCTGGCACACGCCGAATTTGACAATCACGGGAGCGGGCGGTAGCATGACCCCGCATCTCGCAAAGAACTGGTTGGGGACGTAGCTCAGCTGGGAGAGCGCCTGAATGGCATTCAGGAGGTCGAGGGTTCAACTCCCTTCGTCTCCACCAGTCTCGCCTTATGATTACGCTTTACGTCCTCCGTGGTAGAACAAGCGCCAAGCGGTACGTGGGCATTACGAATGATCTTTCGCGGCGTCTTGATGAGCATCGCAGTGGTTCCAGCAAAGCTGGACAACTCCTTGGTGAGTTTGACGTGATTCATACCGAATCGTTTCCCGACCACACTGCTGCGCGTACGCGCGAGAAGTTTTTGAAGTCAGGGAAGGGCAGGGAATGGCTGGACGTGCGGGATCCGAGGCCCGCCACAGGCGGGTAAAGCTGCGCCCCAAGAGGGGTTGTGCGCCGCAGGCGCACTCAACTCCCTTCGTCTCCACCATCCTTTGCTCGGCGCCACGACGATAGCGAGCGAAGGATGGTGCCCTGCGAAGCCTTTGGCGAAGCAAGGCAGCACATCGCCTCAGCCGAGCTACGGATGGCAGGCCATCCCCAGCACAATGAAATACGCGTACTTGCTCAAGAGCCTCTCGTCTCCTGAGCAGCGCTATGTCGGCTCTACCACCGACTTACAAGCGCGGCTGCACCAACACAATCAGGACAAGGTTTCCCACACGGCCAAATACCTGCCATGGGAAATCCACGTGGCGGATGGTAAGTGCCACATATGTAAGAAACGGTGGAAGCTAAGAGGCGCGAGTTGCTCGAGAGAATCGAGCCTCAAGCTCGTGACTCTTGGACGGCGAGGAGAAAGGCAGTTTCGGATGGTTTGAACCTTGAGTGCTGCGCCGATGGCGTGTAGCCTGTGGGCCTGAGAAAACTGCGCAATGCTGCGGACTCTGATTAGAAAGCACCTTTTTGCTTTCACGCTTGTGATAGCCGTCGGCATGGCTCTGTTTCTGCATTTCTGGAGGATTGGCTCTGAGCCACGCGGTTTCTCTGCGGACGATTGTTCTATCGCCTACAACGCCTATTGTATCGCGCGAACGGGCGCTGACGAGTACGGGACTCGTTGGCCGGTTCTGTTTCGGAGTTTTGACACATACACGGATCCAGTTGCCGTGTATTCAGTGGCGCCTTTTGTCGATGGATTCGGTCTTCAAGAGTGGACGGCTCGTTTACCCTCGGGTCTGTATTGCTTGATGGCCTGTGTCGCCTTCTCCCTGCTGCTTCGCCAGTGGGGGTTTGGAGCATGGTTTGCCTTGGCCGGAGGCTTCGCGTTGTCGGTGGTTCCCTGGGTTTTTCCACCGAGTCGGAATTGCTCGTTCGCGGGGTACATGGCCGGATTATTCGGACTGATCACAGGGCTTATTCTTACCGATTCCGCGTTACCTAAGCGGTCGTACTGGCTGGCCATAGGCGCCGGGGCCGTTTGGGCATTCACTTTCTACACACATCAGAGTGTTCGTCCTATTCTCGCATTGCTGGCGGTTGGCAGCGGAGTTGTGCTGTGGGGTCCATTGGCTCGACGCTGGCGTGTGGTTTTGGTGATCGCGCTCTCGGCGCTGGTCTTTTTGCTGCCGATGATCGTCACAGCGATGCGACTTCCCGGAGCGTTGACCGCGCGATTTCAGCAGGTGGGAATCTTCACAGCCACGGCTCAGCCGGGAGAATTGGCGGTGGGTATTGCAAGCCATTACCTTGACTACTTCAGCCCACGGTTTCTGTTTATTTCGGGCGACCACCAACCGCGCCATCATACCGGGCACGGTGGAGAATTATACTGGTTCCTCGCGCCCCTGATTCTCACCGGACTCTACGTCGCAATTCGCTACTGGCGACAGCACGCGTCACACCGAATCGTTCTGGTCGGCATCTTGGTTTCGCCAGTATCCGCCGCGCTCACGGTGGATCAGATGCACAGCTCACGCTGCGTGTATGCCGTGATCTTTTGGTTGCTGCTGGCCATGCTCGGAGTCCAATGGCTTTGGCAGCGCCGAGGTCCATGGCGAAAGCTGCTTCTCTTCACCGCGTGTGCGGGGGCATTGGAAATCGCCCTGTATATGCATGATTATTTTGGCGCGTACCAAACTCGAGATCCCCAAGCATTACAAACAGAATTGACCGACGCACTGGAATACTGCTTTGCGCACCTCGACACCAATCAAGTCTTGTACATCTCCGCCTCGACCTATACCCCCTATGGGGCGGTCATCAGCACAGACCTTAAACCACAGATGTATGCTGACGTGCTGTTTTTCGGCAAGATCGATCCACGCATCTACCAGCGAACGGGCTTTCCGACGTACAACGTGCGATTGTATGACGGCCATGTGCCCGAGCCGGGCTTGCTGTTACGGAGCAGCAATTATTATTTCAAACTTCCAAACGGAGGTGCGGGATTCCTTGGAGTGCCCGACGAGATGCCGATACCACCCAACGCCAAACTAATAAAATCCATCCCGTTCAGCGGCCAGTATTCTTTCGCGCAATACCAAGTGTTTGCGTTCCCCTAAGAGCCGGGTCGTTCACGCTCGGCTCTTCAACCTCGTCGACCATCATGCCAACACTTCGGCCTTCTGTGCTCGTTGCCGCTCGTCATTTCCGACCTGGGGATACCGTATGAGCTCGCAATTTCATGGAAATGAGTTCGAACTTTCTTCAAAAGACACCGCCAAATTAGCTGCTGGTGCCAGAGAGGCAAAAGCCTTGCTTTTTTGCCGATTCCACTACATTGTCCCGCCTGTTGAGGCGTACATGCTCTCCTCGGACGTGTGATGAACAGCAAAATTCGAAATATCGGCATCATTGCGCACGTTGACCACGGCAAGACGACGCTCGTGGACAAATTGCTGCGCGAAGGTGGGGTGTATCGCGCCAACCAGGCAATGGAAGAGCGCGCGATGGATTCGATGGACCTTGAGAAGGAGAAGGGGATCACCATCAAGGCCAAGAACGCCTCCGTCCACTGGGGCGGTCACACCATTAACATTGTCGACACGCCCGGGCATGCTGATTTCGGCGGCGAGGTCGAACGCATTCTCGGCATGGTGGACGGGGTGCTGTTGCTCGTGGACGCATTCGACGGCCCACAGGCGCAGACGCGCTTCGTATTGAAGAAGGCTCTCAGTCACGGTTTGAAAGTCATCGTGGTAATCAACAAGATCGACCGCGAACACGCTGACCCCCACGGTGTTCACGACAAGGTTCTGGAATTGCTCCTGGAACTCCACGCAAGTGAAGAACAGTTCAACGCCCCGTTCATTTACGCCAGCGCGCGTGACGGCTATGCGTTGAAAGCCCTCACTGATAAACCCAACGGCATGACACCGCTGTTTGAAACCATTTTGCAGCACATCCCGGCGCCCACGGCGGATCTGAGCGCGCCGTTCCAAATGCTCGTCAGCAACCTCGACTGGAGCGATTACGTGGGCCGCATTGCCATCGGTAAAATCACTGGCGGACATGTCAGAGTCGGCGACTCCATCGTGTGTATTCACAAGGACGGCAAGCGCGAGCGAGCCGCCGTGACGAAGGTCTGGGAGTTCAGCGGCCTCAAGTCCGGCGAGATCGTCAACGGCGAGGCAGGCAACATCGTCGGCATTTCAGGTTTCGAGGAACTCTCCATCGGGGAGACACTCTGTGACAGCGAAGACCGCGAGCCGGTGCCGTGGACCGAACTCGATCCGCCCACAATCCAGATGCAGTTTGCCGTCAACGACGGCCCGCTGGCCGGCAAGGACGGCAAATTCGTCACCGCTCGTCACATTCGGGAGCGTCTCTACAAGGAAATTCTCACGAACATTTCACTGCAAGTGCAGGACACCGAGGCGGCGTATATTTTCCTCGTCAGCGCCCGCGGCGAAATGCAGATCGCGGTGCTCGTCGAGCAGATGCGTCGTGAAGGGTACGAAGTCCTTGTCTCGCGTCCTGAAGTGATCCTGAAGAAAGATCCCTCAGGCCGCACGCTGGAACCCTTCGAGACGTTGTGGGCGGAGGTGCCCAACGAATGTCTCGGCGACGTGATGCAAAACATGGCTGGTCGCAAGGCCCAGATCACCAACATGCAACACCATCCGCACGGCGTCAGCCTGGAATGCACCATCCCGACGCGGGGCTTGATCGGCTTGGAGACTGACTTGGTCAACCTCACCAATGGCCGCGGCGTGATCAGCCACATGTTCAAGAGCTATGAACTGTTTAGCGGCGAAATCACGACGCGGCTCACCGGTACGCTGGTCTCGATGGAAACCGGCATCGCCACTGCCTGGGCGCTCAACAACATCCAGGAGCGCGGTCGGCTCTTCGTCGGCCCGCAGGAAGAGGTTTACGCCGGCATGATCGTTGGCGAGAATCCCCGCGCCGAAGACATGCCCGTCAATCCGACCAAGACCAAACACCTCACCAACATGCGCAGCCAGGGCGAGGGCAAGGGCATCCAATTGGAACCACCGCTGAAAATGAGCCTCGAACGCGCCCTCGAATACATCGCCACCGACGAATACGTCGAGGCCACACCGAAGAATCTCAGGCTTCGCAAGAAAATCCTGAACGCCACACAGCGCAAGCGCGCGGCGATGTCTCAGCAATCATCGACCGAAGCCATCGCGTAGCAGTTCTTCCTCGTAACAGGCGCGCGCCATCGGGGTGCGTTCCGAACCCGGCGTGCTGATCGAATGCACAAGGTCGCGCCCGACCGAATTCATTGTTTCAGCCTCCCGAGCAGGGACGAGCGCCGTTCAATGCCTTGCATTTCCTGCCTCCGGTTTTGTAAGGGAAAACCCTACAAGAAAATCAGGGAAACCCTGATTGCGGACTATCCGCCATTTTCGATAATATCCCTCACGAGGTGCAAGTTCACGGTTGGGCGGTGGCATATGAGTGCACAGCAGTCAAAGACCTCGCGAGTCGGGCCGCAACGCGAAAGTCGGTTGTTCCGCATCATTGGTAATCGACAACAACGAAACCGATCAGAAGATCATCATCCGTAACATCCGTCGTGCCTGGCGGACGGGCTGGCTCGCAACCGCAAGGGCCGTGATGAAAATTGTAACTGTCGGCCAATTGCGTTAAGCTGGCAGATACACGGCGGCTGGGCATGTCGCCAACCTTTGTGGTGATGGTGCCGAGGAAAAGCATTGATCGTGGCGCGCACAGACGTGTTGCATGCACATGCTGACGCATAGACGATTTGCCGCACGGCGCTTCCTGCTGGGCGTGGTCGGCGCTGTTCTCGCCGGCGTGACCCTGCAGGCGGAGCCGGATCCCGCGCTGGAGCATCGCGTCAAAGCGGCCTTCCTGTACAACTTTGCGAGGTTCGTCGATTGGCCCACCAACGCGTTTGCGGACGCGGATGCACCCTTCGTGATCGGCGTTTTCGGCGACGAATCCATGGCGCAAGCACTGGAGCAAACCGTGAAAGGGAAGTCCATTGGCAGCCGCGCGATCCAGACGCGACGGATTCCGGACCCAACACGGATTAATCCCTGCCAGATCCTTTTCATCGCTCAATCGAAAACACAGCAAGTCGCCCAGGTTCTTGCTGCGGTCGGCCATGCGCCGGTGTTGCTCGTGGGTGAGTCGCCGGGGTTTGTGGCGGCGGGTGGCACCATCGGTTTTGCGAGTGATGAAGGGCGAGTGCGGTTTGAAGCCAATACTGCCGTGGCCGAGCGCACGGGTCTGAAAATCAGCTCCAAATTGCTCCGACTGGCAACTTCGGTCGTGCCGTCAGGCCCCCGTGATGGTAAGTAAGACGACCATGCTGTGGTTTCACGACATTCCGATCAAACGCAAACTGATGCTTGTCATCATGTTGACCAGCACGGCAGCGCTGCTGTTGGAGACGGTGGCGGTGGTGACGGTGGGTTGGGAGATGGTTCGTCGCGTGCTCTCCAGCGATTTGGAAGCCATGGCCGACATCGTGGGCGCGAATTCGACCGCGGCCATCGCCTTTAATGACCCTCAGGCAGCGGAGGAAACGCTCGCATCCCTGAAAACCCGTTCGGAGATTGTCTCCGCTCAAATCTGTGATCGTGATGGGAAGGTGCGGGCAAGGTTCGAACGCGGTGTGAGGGGAGATTCTGTCAAGGAGACGGGAGAAAGCACGGCTGCGATGACAGAAACGGGGCGTTATCTGCTGGTCGTCCGCCCGATTGTGCTCAGAGGTGAAGTTATTGGCAGCGTGCGCCTCCAGGCAGATGAGCAGCGACATCCGGCGCGGTTGAAAATGCTGGCGACGATTGTTGGGATGCTGATTCTCACGTCGTGGCTTGTGGCCTTGGCGCTGTCAACAGGCCTGCAGCGCTTCATTTCCAGACCAATTCTGGCCTTGGCAGACGTGGCGCGGGCGGTGCAGGAACGCAAGGACTACTCGCTGCGGGCCGAGAAGCAAAGCAAGGATGAAATCGGTGCGCTGGTGGATGGCTTCAATCAGATGCTCACGCACGTCCAGGCGCGGGACGAAGAATTGCGGGCGAGCGAGGAACGGTTCCGCCAGTTGGCGGAGAACATCAATGAAGTGTTCTGGATGACGGACGTTCAGAAGCGCCGGATGATTTACGTCAGCCCCGGTTATGAAATCATTTGGGGTCGCACTCGTGAGAGCTTGTACGCCGAGCCGCAGTCGTGGATCGAGGCCGTTCATGCTGACGACCGCGAGCGCGTCCGCCAAGCGTCGTTGACGAAACAAGCTAGCGGTGACTATGACGAAGAGTATCGCGTTGTCCGCCCGGACCAAGAGGTGCGTTGGATTCGTGACCGCGCCTACCCCGTGCGTGATGCTGGCGAAACGGTGTATCGCATTGTCGGCATCGCGGAGGATATTACGACGCTGAAATGTCTGGAGGAGGAAATTCTCGACATCAGTGACCGCGAACGACGTCGCATTGGGCAAGACATCCATGACGGTTTATGTCAACATCTCACCGGCACGGCATTCGCGGCGAAGACGCTGGAGGGAACACTCGCGGCGTCGGATTCGCCTCAAGCTGCCGATGTCGGGGAAATTGCACGGTTGATTGACGCGGCGATCACTCAGGCGCATGACATAGCCCAAGGGCTCAGTCCCGTCCAGCTCGAGCCGCACGGGTTGATGACCGCGCTCGAGCAACTCACGGGGAATGTCAGCAGCTTGTTCGACGTGACTTGCACGTTCAGTTGCCAGCAAACCGTGCACCTTCGTGACAATGCGGCGGCAGTGCACCTGTATCGCATCGCACAGGAGGCGGTGAACAACGCCATCAAGCACGGGCGGCCCAAACACATCTGGGTCGCCCTCACCTCGGTGAATGGCCGCGTGAACCTGACCGTGGAAGACGATGGTTTGGGAATTACGGAGACGCGCGAGCAGAGCAACGGCATGGGCCTTCATATCATGGCTTATCGCGCGAGAATGATGGGCGGTCTGCTGGACGTGCAGCGTCAGGAAGGGGGCGGCACGATTGTTACCTGTTCGGTGGAAGATACGCCCCTTCGTGTGGAAAGGGGGCCGACCGGTCATGACGGTGAATCGTAAGCACCCGGAAGACAGAGGCAAAGGCGCCCGGATTCTGGTCGTGGATGATCACCCGATTGTTCGCGAACATCTCAAGGCGCTCATCGAACAGCAAAAAGACCTCAAGGTCTGTGCCAGCGTGCCCGATGCCGCCCAGGCGATGAAGGCCATTACGGCTCTTCAGCCGGATCTGGCTATCGTGGATCTGTCCTTGAAAGGCACCCACGGCCTCGACCTGATCAAGGACATGGCGGCAAACCATCCCCAGTTGCCCGTGCTGGTCCTGTCCATGCACGATGAATTATTGTTTGCCGACCGCGTGCTGGCGGCGGGTGCGCGCGGGTACATCACGAAACAGGAGGCCACGTCGCGCATTATGACGGCGATCCGTAAGGTGCTCGAAGGTGGAATCTACGTGAGCGATCGAATGACAGGGAGGATTCTGCACCGTGCCGTGGAGGGGGATGAGGAAAAGCCCGGATCCTCACTCAGCCAATTGACGGACCGTGAACTTCAAGTGTTCCAGTTGATCGGACATGGCTTGACCACGCGCCAGATCGCGGAGCAACTGCACCTTGATATCAAGACCATTGAGACGTACCGCCTCCGCATCAAGGAGAAACTTCAACTGGGCAGCGCCACAGCGCTGATGCAGTACGCCGTCCAATGGATGCAGAACTCCGGGGCGAGTTAGCCGGCGAAAACCAGGAATTTCCCCCAATTCTGCCCCTCGGCAGCGGCCCACCATGCAGAAAAGGCCCATTTTACGGGCCTGCGGCTTGTAAGGGAAAACCTTACAACAAAATCAGGGAAACCCTGATTGTCGGGCTATCGCGTTTTCCTGTACGCTGCCAACAATGAGGTAGCCATGCAGAACACGGAAACGACCCGAGACGAGAAAGAACCAATGATATCCGGCAAGGATTCGCACCTGCTCTGGATCATACTCGCGCTGACTGTGGTCGCCGTCGTCCTTCTGCTGAGAATGTTGTCGACGTGATGGAGATCACTATGGATGTGGGTCGAATGGGTACATCTGCTGTGTCATGGCGAAGTCCAATTCGCAGTAGCATTCCTGCCCGGGTCGTTTCCCGCGGCCTAGAAAGAGTACCTCACCGTACTATGCTGACTGACAGCGGACTCCCGGCGGTGGATGTACCCGCGGCCCACATCATCGATAAGCGGTGATGTGTTATTCCTCGTCGCGCCCGTCCTCAAGCCGCGCCGCCGCCAACGCTACAGTAGAGATCTGGTTATGGCCGCGAGATGAACGGATTGCCCTTGATGTAGAAGCGCAGAAATTTCTTTGCCCAATGGCCGGCATAGTCCACACCGATCCGTGGCTTCCTGACGATCGTGACGGTTTCGGTCTTGGGCGACGCAGCGATGTAGAAATCACCGCTGAGCAAATCGTGGGCGTTAAGGCGCTTGTCGATGCACATGGCCTTGCAGAGAAGACCCGGCCCCTGAGTTCGTTCCTCGATATTCTGGATCGGTTCGATGGCGCGCAGCAGGACGGCGGAGGCATGGCCTTCGCGCTCGGTCACGACGTTCATGCAGTGGTACATCCCGTAAATCAGGTACACGTACGCGTGACCGGGAGGACCGAACATCACCCGTGTCCGCTCAGTCAATCCTTTGGCTGAGTGAGCTGCCCGGTCGTGTGGCCCGAGGTAGGCCTCGACTTCCACAATCCTGCCGATGCGGTTCGCATGAACCAGATATTTCCCAAGCAATTCCTTGGCGACCGTAATCGTGTCACGGTCGTAGAATGAGCGTGGCAGTGTTCGCATGGCAAAGCAATGAGAGGGGCAAGACACAGTCTGGCAAGCTCACTTGCGCCGCATCAAGATGGACCACGCGAGCGGACGGAAATCGCTCTTGTTTGTCGTAAAGCGAAACTCGCGCAGTTCGACGATGTCGAACAGCGATCCAAGCTCCGCGCGAATCTCGTCTTCGCTGACCACAGGAGGGCCGGGATCAGTGTCCTCCTTGGCATTACCCGCCAGGCTCAACCACCAACTGTCGGCGCGAGTGGCTTTCCTAAGGAACCCCTGCAATCGTTCCAGGCTTTCCGTCCGCAGACAATGGTACACTCCGCAATCGAAGAGAACATCATAGGGTCCACCGAGATCGTCCTGCAATACGTCGGCCACGCGAAAATCCGCCGTGACCTTCGCGGCGCGCGCCCTGTTGCGCGCGGTCTTGATTGCCTGATCCACGAGGTCGACCGCCGTGACTTGAAATCCGCGCCGCGCCAGCTCGACGGCATTTGTCCCCGTACCGCAACCGATTTCCAGCACGGTTTTCCCCGTCAATTTCCCCGCGTCCAGGATGCGTAGCAACTCTTCGCTCGGCGTCCCCGAATCCCATGGGGTTTCCCCACGGGCGTATCTCTCGACAAAATCGACTCTCGCGGTCACTTGTGTTACTTCTTTTCAACGGCTTGCTTTACCAACTCGGCATTGATCTGGATCGTGACATCTTCGCCAACCATCAAGCCGCCGGCTTCGATGGCTTTGTTCCAGGTCAGGCCATAATCCTTGCGGTTGAGTTTGGCATTCACTTCGAGCCCCACGATCATGTTGCCCATCGGACCCTTGATCGGGCCTTTGAGCTTGAAGGGCAGCGAGACGTCCTTCGTCACGCCGTGCATGGTGAACTTGCCGACAAGCACCTGATCGCTCCCGTCCTTCCTGACCTCCGTGCTCTCGAATGTGATCGTCGGGAACTTTTCGACGTCAAAAAAGTCAGAACTGCGCAGATGGTTGTCACGCCTCTCGATATCGGTGTCGATGCTCTTGGCCTGGATCGTTCCGCTGGCTCCCTTCAGCGCGTTGCCGTTATCGGGATCGACGGTGATCGAGCCCTCAAACTGGCGAAAGCGTCCGTGCACCGTGTTGATGACCATGTGTTCAATCGAAAAGTTGACGGAAGTGTGCGCGGGATCAACCCTGTACGTGTCCAACGCCTGCGCGGTCGTCCCTATCAATACTGCGGCCACCCCGAGGGTAATGATACGAATGATTCTCATAGTGAGTGCGTATCTCCTGATTGTGTGATTGCCATCCGTTCAGCTGCCTACGACACTCGGCAACTCGCTTGGGTAGTAGTTTGGCACGGTCCTCAAGCCAAATCAAACAGCAAAACCTCCGAGGGTTTCACGGCGACCAGCGTGAGTTTCGGTTCCTCGCTGACGGCTGCGCCGTCGCCCGTTGCCAGCGAGTGGCCATTCAAAGTCACCGCTCCGTTGGCGACGTGTACCCAGGCGTGGCGTCCGGGCTTCAGCGAATGCTTAACCACTTCGCCAGGCGACAGCGAAGTCAAGTATAGGCTGGCGTCTTGATGGATTGTAAGCGCGCCGTCAATGCTCTTCGGCGCGACGACCACTCTTAGTTTGCCGCGCTTCTCTTCCCGCGCGAACGAACGCTGCTCGTAACTCGGCTGGAGTCCTTTGCGGCCGGGCTCGATCCAGATTTGCAGCAAATGCACAGGCTCGGTCTGCGAATGGTTGAACTCGCTGTGGCGAATGCCCGCGCCCGCGCTCATCCGCTGGACGTCGCCGGGCCGGATCACCGAGCCGGTTCCGAGACTGTCTTTGTGTTCGAGCATGCCTTCCAGCACGAGGGTGATGATCTCCATGTCACGATGCGGGTGCAGGGGAAAACCGCCCCTCGGCGCCACGCGGTCATCGTTGATCACGCGCAACGCGCGAAATCCCATGTGCTGTGGATCGTAGTACTCGCCAAACGAAAACGAGTGACGGCTATCGAGCCAGTCGATGTCCGTATGTCCTCGCTCCTCGGCCTTGCGAATGGTGATCATAATTGGCCCCGCCTTTCTTGATTGAAAACCCGCCTCTCGCAACGTGGTCCCGGACATTTACTGTTCCAACTTCGCATTCATTGTGATCTTCGCGTTTAGCACACGGGAAATCGGACAACCAGACTTTGCATTGTTCGCCGCGGCCTCAAATGCCGCCGTGGTTGCGTTGGGAATCGCCGCCGTGACATCGAGATGCATCGCCGTAAGCGCCCAGCCTGCCTCGAGTTTTTCCATCGTAACTGTTGCGGTCGTCGCCACCCGCTCGGGCTTCAAATTCGCGTTGCCGAGCTGGGCCGCGAGCGCCATCGAAAAACAGCCCGCGTGTGCGGCGGCAATAAGTTCCTCCGGATTCGTCCCGATGCCGTTCTCGAAGCGAGTACTGAATGAATATTGCGTGTCCTTCAGTACTCCGCTCTCGGTTGAAATCCCGCCCTTGCCATCCTTCAGTCCGCCTCTCCAGACTGCTGATGCTTTTCGTTTCATGACTTTCGTCCTCTCGGTGTTATACGTCGATTGTTTACCAAGGGATCACCTGTCTATCCCGCAGGAATTGTCCGGTGATAGTGCGCGGCGCTTCCGTCGCCAGCCACGTCACCGTGTCCGCGCCCTGCTGGACGGTGCGCGGCGCGTTGGGGCCGCCCATGTCCGTCTTGACCCAGCCGGGGCAGACGGAATTGACCGTGACGCCCTTGTCACGTAAGGCAGCGGCGAACTGGCGCGTGATCGCATTGAGCGCCGTCTTGGAAATGCTGTACGCGGGATGCGTATCGCCCATATCGCTCAACTGACCGAGTCCGCTGGACATATTGACCACGCTGGCACGGGGGCTCTTCATAAGGAGCGGGAGAAACGCCTCTGTCACCCGCAACGGGCCGAGCGTGTTCGTCGTCAACGTGCGCAGCAACGTCCCGTCATCCACTTCGGTGATACTGCTCTCATCTTCCATGACGCCTGCGTTATTCACGAGAACGTCAAGGTGATCGGTCCTGGCGGCCATGGCCTTCGCCGCCGCCTGGGTGCTCGCACGGTCACTCACATCGATTTCGACAAACTCAGCCCAAGCGCCGCCTTTCCCTAGGGAAACTGCTGCCTGCTCTCCCGCGTCGGCGTTTCGCGCGCCGACAAACACATGGAAACCTCTTTCACCGAGTTGCCGCGCAATCTCGTATCCGATCCCCTTGTTCGCGCCTGTCACCAAGGCGACATTATCTTTCGTCACAACCCGTTCCTCCGCTCGCATGTCCGATCATCAACAACAGGGCAAGGTCTGTTGCCCACGCCACTCGTTCCTCGGCTTAAGATGCAGCGATTCGGTTTCAGATTCCATCTTGATTTGCAGGTGCTACGCCGCGTGGAAAGACGGAGCCTGTCCCCGACGAATCAAGGACAGGCTCCGTGAGGAAGTGAAACGAGCGACTACTGGGCGCTCTTCCCCTGATTCTGATCGTGCCGCAACAGTCGGCCCTTCAATTCCGGGTTCTGGGCCGCGTACGTGTCCAGCAAGTTGCGCAGATACGAGTTCTCATCCCGCAACCGCTTCATGACGCGCGCGTCCGGCGGTTCAGCCGAGGTGGCGGCGGCTTCGGCTTTTTTCTCCGCGGCGAGTTTCGACGAGAGATCAGCATTTTGCTTTTCCAACTCGGCGACACGGGCCGTGGCCTTCTTGTCCTTGTCGGCATCGGCGCGCGCAGCATCCAAGTCCGTGCGCAGTTTCTTCAATTCGGCCGAGTCGCCCGCCGGCACCGGTGCGACTTTGGCGGAAGCTTCCTTCCTGGCGGATGCAACCTGCGCGTTGAGATCCTTGTTCTGCTTCTCCAGTTCCGTGACACGAGCGGCGACTTTCTTGCTGTTCTCCGCCTGCGAGCGGGCGTCTGCGAGGTCGGCGCGAAGCTTCTTCAACTCGGCGGATTCAGCCTGGGTGGATGGGGGCGTTGCCGCTTTCTTCTCAGCCGCGGCTAGTTGCGCACTGAGATCCTTGTTCTGTTTCTGGAGGTCGGCAGCTTGGGCGGCGGACTTCTTTCCCGCATCGGCCTCAGTTCGGGCCTTGTCCAAGTCAGCGCGGAG
>JBEKYJ010000040.1:0-23992 GCA_049511095.1 Verrucomicrobiia bacterium | reverse complement strand
ATGGTGGCGGCCAGCGTCCCGGATGGTTCGATTGGCCCGACGCAACTCGCCTCCAACGCACTCACCGCCGCCAACATTGCGCCCGGCTCCATCACCGGCGCGCAGTTGGCCCCGGATGCGGCCCTCTCCAATCTCAACGCGAGCGGCCTAAGCGGCGTTGCCAGTGGCGGGATCGTGTTCTCGACCAATGACAATTCCGCGTTGGTTTCCGCCGGCTACGTCAGGATTGGCATCACCTCGGTGGGCGACGTGTGGCGAGTCGACGCCAAAACCCCGCTGACCAACCGCTATTCCCATACGGCCGTGTGGACAGGCGACAAAATGATCATCTGGGGCGGAGGACTGGACAAAAGCGGCGGAACGGTGACCTGGAACGATGGGGCGATCTATGATCCAGCGGCCAACACCTGGACCCCATTACCAGCCGCCCCGGTGGTCCGTCGCATGAACCATACGGCCGTGTGGACCGGCACCGAGATGATTATTTGGGGAGGACAAACCAACAATGGCACCGCACTCCTGAATGATGGGGCACGCTACAACCCGGCAAGTAATGCCTGGACGGTCTTGGCGGCGAGTCCCTTGGGGGCTCGTGTCAATCACACCGCGGTGTGGACGGGCACGAATATGATCGTCTGGGGCGGACACAACTCCGTCGCGTCAAACGATGGCGCATCTTACGATCCAGTAGCCGACGCGTGGACAAGTATCTCCACCAGCGGCGCGCCTTCCAGCCGCGGTGGCCAGGCGGCGGTATGGACGGGAAATGACATGATCGTTTGGGGTGGAGGAAACAACCTGGCCGATGGGGCGCGCTACAACCCCTCATCAGATGCCTGGACGGCGCTACCTGCGGTCCCCGCCGGGTTTGCCGGTCGAGTTGGCCATACTGCCGTTTGGACCGGCAGCGCCATGGTGATTTGGGGAGGACAGACTGCCAGCACGGCGCTGAATACCGGAGCGAGTTACAACCCGACGTCCAATGCTTGGATGCTTGTGTCAACCGTTGGGGCTCCGGCGGCACGCTCCTTTCACACTGCGGTGTGGACGGGCGACAAAATGATCATCTGGGGAGGAAATTCCCTCAACGACGGTGGACAATACGATGTAGCGACCGACACGTGGCGGCCCACTTCCCTTGTCGCCGTGCCAACCGGCCGCCAAGGCCACTCCGCAATGTGGACGGGCAAGGAAATGATCGTGTTTGGCGGCACGGTCGGTAGCACCGCTTTCAACGACACCTATACGTACCCGCCAACGACCTTTGCGTATCTATACGCAAAACCCTGAGCGCCGGAAGATGAAGAGCGAGCACAGACATGTTCGACGGTTCGTCACCATGGTGATGGTCCTGGTCGCGAGCCGCGCGGCCGGGGGTGCGAGTGCCAACCGCACGTTTGACGCGGGCGGCAAACGCACAACGAGCGCGAGCTATACGATGGATGGCAGCGTCGGAGGGATAGGCGGCATTTCCGTCGCGGCTTGCGATACAGCCAGGCACGGTTATATCGGTCAACTCGCAGAAGTGGTGAGTGTCAGCGTGACGAGCACGCCGAACACGGTCAATGAAGGTGCCACGGGTCAACTCAGCGCCACGGCCATCTTGGACGACAGCAGCGTGTCCGTTCTCGTCGGCAGTGACATCGCGTGGGCCAGCGCGATCTACCCGCTGGCCTCGATCGATGGCAACAGCCTCGCTACAGCTTCGATGGTGTACGCCACGACCAATGCCACATTCAACGGCTTCTACTTGGGCGCCTCCGGCACCGGCCTCGTGGCGGTCATCGATAGCGACCCGGACAATTACGGCAGCTACGCCGGCGACGGGCTGCCGGATTGGTGGCAGGTGCAATACTTCGGCTTGAACAATCCCAACGCCGCGCCGACTGCCGACGTCGATGGCACCGGACAGAACAACCTGTTCAAGTACGTGGCCGGCCTCGACCCAACGAATCCGGCGTCGATCTTTGTGTTGAAGATCGCCAGCGTGGCCGGACAACCAAGCCAGAAGAACCTGATCTTCCATCCGATAGCGGGCGGACGGACGTATACCGTCCAATTCATGACCAATCTTGTCAGCACTGTGTACACGAACCTGAGCGGCTTCAGCGGCCCGCAAACCAACGTCAACGAGGTGACGGTCACCGACCTCGGCGCGACGAATCAAGCCAAGTTCTACCGCATCGATATCAACCTGCCGTAGCCACCCCGTGGATGATTTCCCGCCCAGTCCAAAAATTCCCGTAAATAACGGTTGCTTCTTGGCGCGGAGAAATGAATATTGGTGGGGTTGACCATAATCGTTGCTTCAGCGGACGATTCGGAAAAGGAGGCAGTGTGAATCGAGGTAGAGCATGAAAGCACTAAAGTTCTGTTTGGGAGTGCTGCTATTTGGGGCACTCATCGCCGTGGTCCAGCTTGCCGATTCCCCTCTGGATACGCCCATCGCGCAATTCCAGCGATTGCCCGATGTCAGCGTCATGCACCTGGCCGAAGCGGAATGGGCGGTCGGGCGCAGCGGCTCGGCGTTGCTGCTGCTGGATTATCCCATCGAGAACGATCTGCCGGACAAACCCAAGGCGGTCGAAGGCCGCCAAAGGGTCTTCACGCAACTCGCCAGCGAGAACACTCCCGCCAGCCGATTGAAAGCGACCGGCTGGGCCGCCGCGTTGGCCGGGGGAAATTCATTCGAGAACCTCGCCGGCACCACCGTGGCCGATGCGGCCTTGTACGGCGAGATTGCCGACGTGGCGAAACAGGGCGGGTTTGAAGGGTATCAGGACGACTTCACGGCGGCGCTCAACAACATCCTCGTCATGGCCAACGTGTTCCCGCCCGCCGACGGCGCCATCATGCTCGCCAAGGCCGCGCGCCGCGCCGGCGCCATCAACGACTCGCTGACCAAGCAACTCCGCCAGATGCTGGGCCTCATGCAAGCCGACCCGAAATCCGCGCTCGCCGTGGAAAAATTCAAGGACAATTTCATGCCGATGTTCGAACTGGCCCGGCACTGCCGCACGTGGGGCGAGTTTGAGACGATTCTCCGCCAGGCCGACAGCCCCGACCAGTTGAAGGTGCTCACCAAAATGGCGTCGCTGACGCCTGCCGCGTCGAAACGCTTTGGCCAGATCCTCGCCGTCGCCGCTCGCGAAGGGCGACCGGCTGCCTCCGCCTGCATCGACCTCATCATGAGCCAGGGCCCCAAAGGGCTGGACTTGCTGTACGCCGCCATCGGCAAGGGAGCCGCCGGGCTGAAATTCGTGACCGAACACCCGGACTTGACGCCCCAGAGTCTGGCGAGAGTCACCAAGGCGCATCCCACAGCCTTGAGTTCGCTTCAGGAAAACTATCAATCGCTGCGGTATCAGTACGGCACCGGCGTGTCGGCAGTGAAGTATGCGCTGATCGCCATTCTCTGCGGCATGTTGGTTTTGGTGGTCGTGCCGGGCCGGTATTTGGAAAAGCTCATCGCCCGGCCCGGCAGCCCCGTTGCCGCCCCAACGGTGTTCCATTTCGCGCTCTCCGCGCTGGCCGTGGGCCTGATATTGAGCATTCTGGTTTATCTACTCTCGCTGGCCGTGCGCCCCGCCGTCGAAGCGTCCGCGACCGCGACCGCAACGGGTGAATCCGTGGCCTCCGCCGTTGCGGAAGGGGCGGACAGCGCATTCGTGTCGGGAATAGTTGTGCTGTTCTCCCTGGTGGTGCATGCGGTCGTTTGGTTCTTGGTGAGAGGCAAGATTCGCCAGGTCGAGGACGACGAGAACGCGACCGCTCAACTGCGCCTGAAGAGGCTGGAGAATCTCGACGTGTTTCTGGATCTACCGTTGTTTATGGGCTTGGCGTTGACGGTTATCGCGCTCATCCTCATCGCATTGAACGCCGGGATGAGCCGTCTGTTTGCCTACACGTCCACCGTCGTGGGCATTCTGTCGGCCGTGTCGCTGCGCATCCGGTATCTGTACCCCTTGAAGGAGCGCCTCATTCAAATGAAGTGAGGAACCCAAGATCATGAAGACGTCGGTCCTGATCGTGATGCTGGATTTCCTGGTCTGCTCGCTGTTGATGTTCGTCATCGGCACGGGCGGCAAGCAGACGCAGTTCGCCACTTCCTCGTCTTCCAAGGCCCGCGTTCATGAAGCATTCTCCACCGCGTCCATGCAGGCCCAGCAGGAGGAATGGAACCGCGATTACGAGCAGCAGGCGCTCCTCACCAAGCTCAATGCGTCCACCACCGAAAACGAGCAACTCCGTGGCCGTCTCACCGAGACCACCGCCACCCTCGCCGAACGGGAAGCCAACCTGAAAGCCGTATCGGAGGAAAAAGCGCGGGTCGAACAAGCCAAGGCGCAGACCGAGCAGGCGTTGTCCAGCGTGGAAACGCAACTCGCCCGCGCCAGTGCCGAGAAACAGAAGCTGCAACAGGAAGGGGAAGCCGCCAAGGAGAGAGTGGCCAAACTTCAAACCGAAATGAACGGGTTGCAGTCCCAGCAGAGCAAACTCCAACAGGAAAAGGCCCAGCTCGAACAGCACGCCCAGCAGTTGGGCCAGACGGTCACCAGCCAGCAGGCGACCATCAGCACGCTCAGCCAGGAAGTGCGCGCGTCCCAGGTCCGCGTGGAATCACAACTCACCGATGTCGCCAAGGGTCAACAGGAAATGACTTCGACCCTGGCGCAACTCGATACGTTCGCGCACACCCTGCCCGGAACCATTCAAAAAAGCGTGGCCGGCGTCCACGATGATCAACAAGTGATGCAGGACAGCCTCGCCGCCATGGCGGGGGATGTCAAAGGGTTGCAGGCCGGCCTCAATGGCGACGAGAAGGGCAGCCTTGTGCAAGCGGTCAATGATGTCGCCAAGGGGCAGCAGGACCTTCAGTCGCGCCTCGACACGCTCATCAAAGGGGGCTCAAACGACCAAATTAACCAAAGCTTGAGCGCCATTCAATCCGGCCAGGAAGCGTTGCGCCGGCAAACCGCGAAACTCGGCGACCAGATCGAATCCATCAAGGCTCGCGGGCCGGGCCCCTACAAGGCCGTCAAGGGCGCGCGGCTCGAACTGCAGGTCGCCATCACCACGCGCGACACCGGGGAGTCTCGGGCCTTCAACTCCTATCATTTCAACCGGGCGGCCTATCCTCCTGTAGTGAATGTGGACGGACGCTCGTTTATCATCGCGAATTCCCAGACCCTCGGTTTTGCCTGGTGGGGGTTGGGCGATGGCGGCGAGATCACTCAACTGAAGTACACCGCCGACAAAGTGGGGGACATGCCGTCATCCACCGCGCTCACGGCCCCCGCCTGCGCCTTGGGCGCCAACCCACAAGTCGTGGCCATTGAAATCACTCGCCCGGTTCCCGGTTTGACCACCTTGGAATTGGCCGGGCCTGACGCGCCCCTCCAAACCGACCAACGCAAACTCCACATCTTTAAGAGTACCGCCGCCGGGCTCAGTTTCGAGGTCGATATGTCCCCCGATTTGACTGATCCGCGCTACTTGGTCGTCCAACGCGCCCTGCGCGGTGTCGCCGCCTGGTTCGAGAATCCCGCCGTTCGCGGCGATATCGGGGATTACGTCGTGACGCCCGACGGCAAGCTCGTCGGTATCATGGTCAGCCGGGAAAAATGCTTCATCCTCAGCAAGGACACGCTCCAGAATTGCGCCCTGAGCATCCCGCTGTCCGACAGCCACCTATTCCAGCAAGCCGTCACCAAATTCCGCCGCCTCAAGTAGAAGAGGAAGGTTTCTACCCGAAGATTGGGTCAATTCCTAGCTTGGGTCGCCGTCTGGGCGGGCTTCAGCACGGGTCGCTCGAAATTGTCCTCGAAGAACCTCATGACGCTGAGGCGATGGACGGGGAGTGCCAAAATGGACGTGTAATGCCCGAGCGGGACGAAGTCCGCGCGCGGTTTTCCCAAGGCCTGCCAGAGTTTGATCTGGTAGCGGGTGGGGACGGAACTGTCAAACCGCGCGATCAGCATCAATACCTTGTCGCGCGCGACATACGGCGCCAGCTTGACCGGGTCCGTGCGGATGACGTCACCGAGGGCGTGGTAAAGTTCCTTGTTGGTCAGGTCGTGGCTGTCACGGCTGCGCACCCAACTCCGGCGCAGACTGTGTTCCTCGGACGACTCCATCACGCCCGGGAGCGGTCCGCCGGCCAGATCCAAGACGCAAATCTTCACGCGCGGTTCCACGGCGGCCAAGATGCTGCTAACGATGGCACCGTAACTGATCCCGAACGCGGCGACGCGGTCGAGGTCCACGACGGGTTGCCTGACCAGCCAATCCAACGCTTCGCGGTGGCGGATAACCGCAGTGCGCAGTGAGTCCTCGACTTGTGTGAGCGGCCCGGTGGGATCGAAATCGAACCGGGCGCGTTTGATGATGGCGGCGTGATAACCGCTGCCGGCAAACGCCCTCGCGCAACCGTCCACCACGACGGTGTCGCTGCCTCGGATGGGGGAGATCAAAATGAGCGGACGCCGTTCGGAAGTCTTGGGCGCAAACCACAGGATGCGGATTGGCCAGCGACTGCCGGTGACTGAAAGGGTGACCTCCTTGACGGAAAACGCCGGGTGCTCCTCGACCATCGTCACGCTCGCCGATACCGCGTTTGATCCATACGCGTAGTACTGCTGGATTTCGGGCGGCAACGGCAGCGCCGCGCGCGGTGAGCCGGAAGCCTGATAGGACGTGCAACCCGCCGCTGACAGGCAGGCGACAACCGCCATCATCGTTGTACGCAATCGGTTCATCTGTTTGAGATAATTTAGCACAGTCTGGGCCAACTGTTTGCCCTGTAGCGGTGCTCTATCAGCGCCGAATCTTGTGCCCGGAACGAGCCTTAAACACGCGTGCTGTTCTAGCTGCAAGTGAGTGGCGGACACCCACTTGACAAGGTTCGGCAATCCTGTTACGTACATTGTGAAATTTGGAACTAGGTCGCGGAGCTGGTGGTGCTTTTTTGGTCGATCGCATGAAAGATTCGTACATAACTCAGTACTTGTTTGTCGTCGTGTTCCTGCTGGTCGCGGTGGCCTTTCCACTGGCGCCGCTGATCCTCGCGCGTCTGCTCGCCCCGCGCCGTCCGACACCGACGAAAAACGACATCTACGAGTGCGGCCTGACCTCCAAGGGCGATGCGTGGGTGCAGTTCCGAGTGGGCTACTACATCTACGCGCTGATGTACGTGATTTTTGCCGTGGAAACAGTGTTTCTGTACCCGTGGGCCGTGGCGTTTGGGGGACTGAGCTTCGGCGCGTTTCTCGCGATGATGATTTTCGTGGCGCTCCTGGTGGAAGGCCTCGTGTACGCCTGGGCCAAGGGCGCATTGGATTGGAAATAAGATGGCTGTCGACGAAGGTTTAAAGAGCGAACTACAAAAGCAGGGGGTGTTCATTCTCCCGTTCGAGCAGTTGTACAATTGGGGCCGCAAATCCTCGATTTGGCCGCTGCAGTTCGGTCTGGCTTGTTGCGCCATCGAAATGATCGCCAGCGCCGCCTCCCGCTACGACCTCGCGCGGTTCGGCGCGGAAGTCTTCCGGGCCACCCCGCGCCAAGCCGATTTGATGATCGTCGCCGGCACCGTCACGAAGAAAATGGCCCCCCAGGTCGCCCGCCTCTACAACCAGATGCCCGAACCGAAGTACTGCATCGCCATGGGCGCCTGCGCCATTTCGGGCGGACCGTTCAAGGACGGCTACAACGTGCTCAAGGGCATCGACCGCTTTGTTCCCGTGGACGTGCATATTCCCGGCTGCCCGCCGCGTCCCGAGGCCTTGATTCATGCGATCATGACGCTCCAGCGCAAGATCGCGAATCAGCATCTCGACAAAGAACAGCGGCCGCGCTGGTATGATAAAAATGCCGCCTCTGAATACCCGATCCCGGCCTTCGGCGAACACGATTTGCAGCCGCCGGCCAACCGTGACCTGTGGGAACCGCCCCGCCATTACCGCGACGTGACCTTGGACGAGGTGAAAAAGGCCTGATGGAAGCCATCGAAAAAATCAAGGAGGTCGCCGCGCAGGCCATGTCCGGTGCGAAAGTTGAGATCATCAACTCGACGCCGGCCGCCCAACAACCCGCGTTGCTGGTGGATCGCGAGCACATCTATGGGGTCGCGAAGTTTTTCAAGGAAGATCCCCGTTTCCAGATGGATTTCTGTTCGTGCGTGACCGCCGTCGATTACCCGGCAAAAGCCGACAAACCCGGCTGCATCGAGGTCGTCTATCATTTGTATTCCGTCGCGCAAAAGCACGGGCCGCTCGTGCTCAAGGTGCGCGCCCCGCGTGAAATCGACCTGTGCCGCGTACCGTCGCTCACCCCGCTGTGGCGCGGCTGCGAGTTTCAGGAACGCGAAGCGTACGATTTGTTCGGCGTGAAGTTCGACGGCCATCCCGATTTGCGGCGCATCCTGATGTGGGACGAGTTTACCGACCATCCGATGCGCAAGGATTACGTCCCGCCCCCGGATTACGAGTGGGAACCGACGCCCCATGACGAAACGCTGGATCGTGCCATCCAGGAGGGCGGAATCACGCCGCCCACCGCGCGTGAAGAACTGGAGAAGGAAAAGGCGAAGAAGAAATGATCCAGCCGCTCACCGAAGAGAAGCGCTACACCCTGACGCCGGGGTCGGAAGGTTTGATTGAGACGCAGACGCTGGAAGTCTCCATCGGGCCGCAGCATCCGAGCACGCACGGGGTGTTTCGCATGGATTGCACGCTGGACGGCGAGACGGTCGTCGCGCTCAAGCCGGTCATGGGCTACCTGCATCGCAATCACGAACAACTCGCCGAGCGGATGGTCTGGCTCGGTTCGATGCCTTATACCGACCGCCTCGACTATTTCTGCTCCATGACCAACAACTGGGCGTACGCGTTGGCCGTCGAGAAGCTCACGGGCATCAAGGTCCCCGAGCGCGCGGACTACATCCGGGTCATCATGTCGGAGTTGACGCGTCTGCAGAATCATACGTGCGTCATCGGTTTCATGTTGCAGGACCTCGGCGCGTGGGGCACGCCGTTGCTGTACGCGTTCCGCGAGCGGGAGCGGATTCTCGACGTGTTTGAAGCCGTGAGCGGCTCGCGCATGATGTGCAATTACATGCGGTTCGGCGGCGTCCGCGTGAATATGACGGAGAACGACCTCGCGGCTGCGAAGGACATCGTCGCGCGCTATCCGCGGTTCCTCGATGAGTTTGAGAAATTGCTCACCACCAACGAAGTCCTGCTCATGCGCACCCAGCGTATCGGCGTTCTGCCCAAGGAACTCGCCATCAACGCCAGCATCACCGGTCCGATGGCCCGTGCCAGCGGTGTCGAGTATGACGTGCGCAAAGTGGACAACTACGGCGTCTATGGCCGCTTCGATTTCCGCGTCCCCGTGGGCGACGCCGGCGATGTGTATGACCGCTATTACGTCCGGGTGCTCGAGATGCGCGAGAGCATCAAGATCCTGCAGCAGGCGTTGCGCGACATCCCGCAAGGCCCACACATCGCCCCGGAAGTGAAGCTGCGCAACTTCAAAATCCCGCCCGGCGACGGCTACGGCCGCATCGAAGCGCCGAAAGGCGAACTGGGGTTTTATCTGGTTTCGGATGAAGGCGGCAAGCAGCCGTATCGCTATCATGTGCGCCCGCCGAGCTTCATCAACCTGACCACTCTCGAAGACATGTGCCTAGGACACAAGGTGGCGGACGTGGTGATCATCCTCGGCAGCATCGACATCGTACTGGGAGAGGTGGACCGCTGATGGGTTTTATCGGTAAAGGTTTGTTCGACGGCATGGTCGTCACGGCCCGCAACTTCGTCGGCAGTTATTTCGACAGGGAACGCCTCGTGACGGTCCAGTACCCCGAGGAACGCGTTCAGGTCCCCGAGAACTCGCGCACGTTTCCGTTCCTGGTGTTCGACGAGGACAAGGACCCCGTCGGTACGATGCGCTGCGTGGCCTGCAAGATTTGCGAGGTCGAGTGTCCGCCGCAATGTATTTACATCGTCATGGACCGCGACGAGAAGGGCAAACCGCAACAGCGCCCGAAGGTGTTCGACATCGACATCAGCGTCTGCATGCAGTGCCAGATTTGCGTGGAAGTCTGCCCGTTCGACGCGATCAAGATGGACAACGACTACGAGAAGTCGCAGTACGGGCGCTTTGACGAACTGGTGGAGCATCTGCCCGATCTGCTGAAGTCAAACGAGTATTACAATCGGATCAAGCCCACCGAGGCGTCCAGGGTCGACGCCAAGCTCAAAGCCGACAAGGAAAAGAAGGCGAAGAAAGCCGCGCCGGCAGCGCCCAAGCCCGCGGCTGCGCCCGCGCCAAAGCCGGCGCCTGCGGCGGCGAAGATCACGATTCCCGAAGACGCCCCGTTCACACCGGAGCAACGGGAATGGCTTGGCAAATTCCTGGTGACGGCTCCCGTGGGGGTTGCGTCCACGGCGGCGACGCCCGCCGCCGGGCAGCCAGCCGCACCGGTCGCCGGCTCAGCGCCTGCGGGCAATTGGCCATGGCACGATCCAGCGCTGGGAATGCAACAACGCCTCGATCTGGCGAAGAACAAGCCGCTGGCCGACTTGCTGATGGCCGCGATGGCGCAGACGGATTGCCACGCGTGCGGATACGATTGCCGCGGTTACGCCGATGCCATCGCCGCCGGCACTGAAACTGATTTGTCGTTATGCCTGCCAGGAGAAGCAGAAACGGAAAACATGCTGAAGAGGCTGATGGAAGGGTCAGGGAAGGTGTAGACAGGGTGGGGAGTTTGACAGCCGTTCGGTGTTTTTCTATAACGAGCGGGCTTTGGGGGTGGGGGGATTCACTAGTTGGAAACAATTCATCAACAATTGCGTATCTGGTTCGCGAATGCGCCTGACAGCGTGCTGCTGTGGGTGTCCATCGCCATCCCCATTCTTTTCATTCTCAGCGTGTTCCCCGGCATTTTCGCCTACACGACGCTGGTCGAACGCAAGGCGCTCGGTCGCATCCAAAACCGCTTCGGCCCGAATCGCGTTGGCCGCTGGGGCATCCTGCAACCAATTGCCGACGGCTTAAAACTGCTCATTAAAGAGGACATCGTGCCGCGGCGCGCCGATAAATTCGTCCATTTCCTCGCGCCGGTCATCGCTGTGATCCCGTCGGTGTTGCTGTTCGCGGTGGTGCCGATTGGGGCGGGATTGATACCGGTGGATCTCAACATCGGCATTTTGTTCGCGTTCGCCATCAGCACGGCGAGCGTGCTGGCGCTGTTCATGGGCGGTTGGGCGTCCCGCAACAAGTTCTCGCTCCTCGGCGCGATGCGCGCGGTGGCGCAGGTCGTTTCCTACGAAGTCCCGATGGTGCTCGCGGCCGTGGCCGTGGTGATGGCTGTCGGCTCGCTCTCCACCGTGGCGATTGCGAAGGCGCAGAGTGGGGGAATCCTCAACGTCACGAGGTGGTTCGTGTTCCAACCGTGGGGATTTGTCGGCTTCGTCCTCTTCACCATCGGCGCGATGGCGGAATCGGCCCGCACGCCGTTTGATATTCCCGAAGCCGAATCCGAGATCATCGCGGGTTATCACACGGAATACAGCGGGTTCAAATTCGCGCTCTTTCAAATGGGCGAATACCTCGCCTCCATCGCGATGGCGGGCATCACCGTCACGATGTTTCTCGGCGGTTACAACGGCCCCGGCAGTGGCCCCGGTATCTTCGGTGGGTTGCTCTCGATGTTTTGGTTCTTCCTGAAACTCGGGTGCATGATTGTGCTGAACATCTGGATTCGCGGCACCTGGCCGCGGGTGCGTGTCGACCAGTTGATGGGCTTCGCCTGGAAAGTCCTGTTGCCGATGGCGATCGTCAACATCGTCGCAGTCGGCTTCTGGCATTACCTGACCTTTCGACCGCTGGCGTGGGTCGTGACGACCTTGTGGCTCGTCATTTGGTTCATGGTTCTCACGAAGCTTGCGGCCACCGAAAACGTCAAACCGCGCACCTACCGTTACGCCTCCTGAGACCCATCATGGAAACCATCTTCTGGATTCTTTCCGTAATCACAGTGCTCGGCGCCATCTTCGCGATCACGTTGCGCAATCTCATTCACTGCGTCTTGTCGCTGATCCTGTTCTTTCTCGGCATCGCCGGGCACTACTTCCTGATGCACGCGGACTTTATCGGCGCCGTCCAAATCCTCATTTACATCGGCGCGGTGGCCGTGTTGATGCTGTTTGCGATCATGCTGACGCGGCACGTCACGGGCGATGAAGGGCCGCGCGAGGTGCTTGGCGGCAAATGGTGGGCCGGCATGGGCACGGCGGTCATCATTGCGGGCTTGCTGTGGGCCATCATTCGCAAGGACGCGCTGGCGCAACTGTTGCCCGTTGGCGCGGCAGAAACCTCGGTGGTCGAAATCGGCAAGGCGCTCGTTGCGGACTGGGTCGTGCCGTTTGAGGCAATGGCCGTGTTGCTGACCGCGGCGTTGATCGGCGCGGTGGTCATCGCGCTGGAGGAGGTCATTCGCAAGCGATGAACATTCCGCTCGATCATTATTTGATGCTGTCCGCGTTCCTGTTCGCCATTGGCCTGTGCGGCGCGCTGTCGCGCAAGAACGCGATCATCGTGTTGATCGGCATCGAGATCATGTTCAACGCGGGTATTTTGAACTTGATCGCGTTCTGGCATTACAAGTATTTCACCTCGGTGACCGCCCAGATGTTTGCCATTTTCGCGATTTCCATCGCGGCGGCCGAGTCGGCCATCGGCCTGGCGTTGGTGATCGCGGTGTACCGGCACTACAAGTCGGTGGACGTCGATGAAATGGCGAGTTTGAAGGGATAGGATGGATCACGCGGCCCTACAACATCTGGCACAACAACAGTGGTTGATTCCGCTGTTCCCGCTCGTGGCGGCGGCGATCCAGTCGTTGCTTCCCCGAGGCCAGCGCAAGTTGTCGGCGGGCCTCTGCATCGTCGCGATGGGCGCGTCCTGCATCCTGGCCGTGCGCGCGTTTCTGGCGACCCTCGGCACTGAACATCACGAAGTCGAACGGGCCTTCTTTAACTTCACGTGGTTTCAGTTCGGCAATACGCATCTCGACATGGGCCTTCTCCTCGACCCGCTGACGGCGGGCATGGCCGTGATGGTCGCGTTCGTCGGGTTCTGGATTTTCGTGAATGCGACCGGGTACATGGCGGAAGACGATAATTTCACACGCTTTTTCTGCTTCCAGTCGTTGTTCGCGGCGTCGATGCTCGGCTTGGTTGTGTCGAACAACCTGCTGCTGTTGTACATCTGCTGGGAACTGGTCGGTTTGTGCAGCTACCTGCTCATCGGCTTCTGGTATTTCAAGCCGGCGGCGGCAGCGGCAATGAAAAAGGCCTTCATCACGACGCGTATCGGCGACGTCGGTTTCTTTCTCGGCATCTTGATGCTGTATTGGAAGACGGGCACGTTGAACCTGTACACCGCAGACCATACCGGCGCGCTGGAGCAGGCAGGCGCGCTGGCCCACCTGGCTGGCTGGTGGGGATTGTCCGCCGCGAGCACGATCGCGTTCCTTCTCTTCATCGGCGCTCTGGGCAAGAGCGCGCAATTCCCGCTGCACGTCTGGTTGCCGGACGCGATGGAAGGCCCGACGCCCGTCAGCGCGCTCATTCATGCCGCCACGATGGTGGCCGCGGGCGTGTTCATGGTGGGCCGCATGTTTCCGCTGTTCACTGCCGAACCGGGAAATTGGGTCATGGATTTCGTGATGTGGGTTGGCTGCTTCACGGCAGTGTTCTCGGCCACGATTGCGGTCGCGCAATTCGACATCAAACGCGTGTTGGCTTATTCGACGTGTTCGCAACTTGGGTTCATGGTGATGGCGCTCGGCGCCGGCAGCCTGGCGGCGGGACAATTCCATCTGCTGACGCACGCCTTCTTCAAGGCGTTGCTGTTCCTCGGCTCAGGCTGCGTCATCATCGGCACACATCACGAGCAGGACATGCGGAAAATGGGTGGGCTGAAGAAGTACATGCCGATCACATTCTGGTGTTATCTCATCGGCATGCTGGCGCTCTGTGGTGTGCCGCCGTTCGCGGGGTTTTTCTCGAAGGACGAAGTGCTGCTCGAAACATTCCGCCGCAGTAAGGTGGCTTGGGGATTGGCAACGTTTGCGGCGTTCCTGACCGCCTTCTACATGACGCGGCAGATGTTCATGGTGTTCGCCGGCAAATGGCGCGGCGGTCAACCTGATCATGGCCACGGTCACGCCGACCACGACACGCCCGACGATCATGGGTCTGGTCATCATGGCGGCGAGCCGCACGAGGTTTCATGGAATATGTGGTTGCCACTCGTCGTGTTGAGCGCGTTTGCCATCGGGCTTGGCTTTTTCAGTCAACAGTACGGACAGTATCTTGGGGTCGAAGGAGGCGAAGCTCCGGAAGGCAAAGCGCTCGTAATGGGTTCATCGGTCGCGGTCGGTGCGCTGGGAATCCTGCTGGGCTGGCTGATCTATGGACGCAGGACGATGGAGCACGCGACCGAGGAAGATCCGCTTTCGGCAAGTCTCGGCGTGTTATTCACGGTCCTCAATCGCAAGTGGTATATCGACGAATTGTACGAGGTGACCATCATCCGCTTTACGGCCGTGTGCGGCGTCTTCCTCCGCCTGTTCGACAAACTGGTGGTGGACGGCATCCTGCACGCGATTGCCTGGAGTTTTTGGGGCGTATCGCAACTCTTCCGCTGGCTGGGCGACGAGTTCTTTATCAACGGCGGCTTCGACTCGAGTTGCGAGAGTGTCCGGCTGGGCGGAAAGACGCTGGCGAAACTGCAAAGCGGTCGAGTGCAGAACTATTTTCGCGTGTTGAGCCTGGGGGCTGCCATCCTGTTGCTGATCTACTTCTTCACATGAGCCAACTCTCATTCCCCATATTGTCGCTGATCACGTTTACGCCATTGCTCGGCGCGCTGTTGATCTTGTTGGCGCCAAAAGGAAGCGACCGGGCCATCAAACTGCTCGCACTGGCCTTCAGCATCTTCTCCTTGTTGTTGACGCTTTACGTCTGGAGCTGGTTCGATCCCAACGGCGGACTGATGTTTGAAGAGCGCTGGCCGTGGATAGCGGCTCTGAACATCGATTACCACCTTGCCGTTGACGGCTTGAGCATGACCATGGTCTTGCTGACGGCCATCATCACTCCGCTGGCGTTGCTGACGCATTGGAAACAAGACCGCGACGTGAAGTTGTTCTTCGTCCTGTTTTTGTTGCTGCAGACGGGCCTGTTCGGCGTCTTTACGGCGCTCAATTTCTTTCATTGGTTCATCTTCTGGGAACTGGGCCTGATCCCGATGTATTTCCTCATCAAGATTTGGGGCGCCGAGGACCGGAGTTACGCCTCATTCAAGTTCTTTATCTATACGTTGGTGGGCAGCGTCACGATGCTGCTGGCGTTCGCGTTCCTCTATCTCGCGACGAATACGTTCGACTTTGTGGAATTGCGGCGGATGGCAACGTCGCCGTCACACGAGTTGGCCGCCGCGATTGCCGCGTTGGTGGGAAACATTAACGGGCGGACCGGCCTCCACCTCAATGCGGCCGGCCTCGGCTCGCTGCTGTTCTGGGGCGCGTTTCTCGGGTTCGCCATCAAGGTGCCGATCTGGCCGTTCCACACGTGGCTGCCGGACGCGCACACGCAGGCGCCGACCGGCGCTTCGATGGTGCTGGCGGCCATTCTGCTGAAAATGGGTGTGTACGGCTTCCTGCGAGTCATCCTGCCGATTTTTCCTGACCAGGTGCAGGCGCACGTGAATGTGCTGCTGCTGCTGGCGTTGGCGAGCATCGTCTTTGGGGCATACGCCGCGCTGGCCCAGACGGATTTCAAACGGCTTGTGGCGTACTCCTCGGTCAACCACATGGGTTACGCGATGCTGGGCATTTTCGCCACGGTCGCGTCCGCGCCAACGGTGGCTGACATCGTGAATGAAAAGGCCGCGGCGCTCAACGGCGCCGTGCTGCAGATGTTTAACCACGGCATCAGTTCGGCGGCGCTGTTCTTCCTCGTCGGGGTCATTTATGAGCGTACGCACACGCGCAAGCTGGAAGAATACGGCGGACTGCGCAAGATCATGCCGATTTATGCGGGCGTGCTCGGCATCTCCATGTTCTCGTCGCTGGGTTTGCCGGGGCTCAACGGGTTCGTGGGCGAGTTTCTCGTGTTCAAAGGCTCGTTCCCCGTCGTCACGCTCGTCACGTCGCTGGCCACGATCGGTCTGGTCATCACCGCCGTGTTTCTCCTGGGTATGATACACAAGGTGGGCTTCGGGCCGCTCAACGAAAAATGGAAGGGCCTGTCCGATATGACAGCCCGCGAAATCTTCATCGGCGCCGTGTTGATGTTTTTCATGTTTTGGATTGGCATTTATCCCGCCGCCCTCATCAACGTTTCGAATACGGCCGTGGTGCAACTGGTTCATTTGTTCGAGAGAGTGCCCGAGACCATGACGGCCTGGGCCCATTGACAACATCATGCAGGTTGACTGGACAATTTATCTGACGTTCCTCGGCGCGGGCGTCGTCCTGTTGTTACCCCGCGACTCGAAGACGCTCATCCGCTGGGTCGCACTGGCAACCGGTGTGGGAGCCCTGCTCGTCGCCCTGAAGAACTACTTTGATTACAACGCGTGGGTGAACGCCGAGGTCAGCGCGCACGGCGCCCTGCGCGATGGCTTCCAGCAAATCGTCAACGTCGTGTGGATCCCGGCGCTCGGCGTCCACTACCATCTCGCGGTGGACGGCATCAACTTCCCGCTCGTTGTGTTGAACGGCTTCGTGTGCGTCACGGGGATTCTCTTTAGCTGGAACATTGAGAATCGCGTCAAGGAATTCTTCGCGTTCTTCCTGACGCTGATCGCGAGCGTGTACGGCGTGTTTTTGGCGATGGATTTGTTTCTGCTGTTCGTGTTCTACGAACTGGCGATCATTCCCAAGTACTTCATCATCGCGATCTGGGGTTCCACCCGCAAGGAGTACGGCGCGATGAAGCTGGTGATGTACTCGTTTGTCGGCAGCGCGCTGGTGTTCATCGGCATTCTCGCCATGTTCTTCAGCGCGGGCGGACAAACCTTCGATATCCTCGAACTCGTCAAGCACCCGATTACGCGCGACGTCCAAATCTGGGTGTTCCCGCTTATCTTTGTCGGCTTTGCGGTCCTGGCGGGCATGTGGCCGTTTCACACGTGGGCGCCAACGGGCCACGTGGCCGCGCCCACCGCCGCTTCCATGTTGCTGGCCGGCGTGGTCATGAAACTGGGGGCTTACGGCTGTCTGCGCGGCGCCATGATGCTCTTCCCCCAAGGCCTCGAATACTGGAGATGGTGGATCGCGTGGATCGCGGTCATTGGAATTGTGTACGGAGCAGCCGTGGCGTTGGTGCAGAAGGATTTTAAATTCATCATCGGTTACTCCAGCGTCAGCCACATGGGCTTCGTGCTGCTGGGTCTCGCCACGCTCAACCTCATCGGCATGTCCGGGGCAATCCTCCAGATGTTTTCCCATGGCATTGTCGCCAGCCTGCTGTTTGCCGTCGTCGGTCGCATGGTGTACGACCGCACGCACACGCGGCAGTTGGATGAACTGGGCGGACTGGCCAGGGTGATTCCATTCGCGTGCGTGACGTTCGTGATTGCCGGCGCGGCGTCGATGGGGATGCCGGGCTTCAGCGGGTTCGTTGCGGAAATCCAGGTGCTCATCGGCGCATTCTCCATGAGTCCATGGCTCACCGTCGGGGCTGGTGTCGGCATCCTGCTCACGGTGGCCTACATTCTCAACGCGATTCATAAGGTGTTCTTTGCCGAGGAAGAGCATGTCGGCGGCAATGCCACTTCTTCTCACGGTCCCGGACACGAAGGGGAAGGGGACTCGCGCTGGAATCTACCGCCGATATCGGTGCCGGAAATTGTCGCGGCCCTGATCTTGATGACGTTACTGGTGATTGTCGGTCTGTGTCCATCGATCATGCTCAACATGATCAAGGCGAACGTGGAGATATTCCTGCGGGGTGCACCATGACGCCCGTGTCCTATTTCGAGGTCTTCAAGGCGCTGAGTGCGGAGGCTGTGCTGGCCGTGACCGCTTTGGCGGTGCTGACGTTGGACCTGGCATGGCTGCGTCGCGCCGATCCGCCGACACGGAGGGAGAAGGTCGGTATGGCAGCCATCGTTGGCCTGCTGCTATCGATCATTCCGCTGTGTCAGCACTTCTATCATCCGCGAACCGTGCTACTGGGCGGCACGCTGGCAGTCGATGATTTGATCGTCTTCTTCAAGCTCGTGATCATAGTGCTGGCGGTGCTGACGGTGTTGATTTCGATGGACTACGACTTGGGTCGTCATGTTGGTGAGTATTTCGCGGTGTTGCTCTTCGGCGCGATCGGGATGATGCTGCTGATCAGCGCGGAGGAATTGCTGACCATCTTCGTCGCCTTGGAACTAACGAGCATCTCACTCTACATCCTGACCGCGTTCCACAAAGGCGAACTGCGCTCGCAGGAGGCGGCGGTCAAATACTTCATGTTCGGCGCGATGTCGTCAGCGTTTCTACTGTTCGGCTTGAGCTACATATTTGGCACCACGGGTGCAACCAGTTTGCTCGGCATCCGTGAGGCCGTGAAAGCCTCTGCAGGCATGGCGATGAGCCCGTTGCTGGCGACGGGGTTGCTGTTCGCCATCATCGGCTTCGGATTCAAAGTGGCCGTTGTCCCGTTCCACCTGTGGGCGCCCGACGCGTATGAAGGCGCGCCGACACCGGTCACCGCTTACATCGCGACGGGCGCCAAAGTCGCCAGTTTCTTTATCCTCTTGAAGGTGCTGTTCGTCGGTTTTGCGGGTATGGAGGGCTCGGCGTTTTGGGGTCATTTCGCTTCGGGCTGGGTGATGTTGCTAGCCATCACGGGGGCGTTGAGCATGGTGCTGGGCAACTGCGCAGCCATCGTGCAACACAACGTGAAGCGGATGTTGGCGTACTCCAGCATCGCGCACGCCGGCTATATCTTCATCGGGTTCGTCGCCGCCTCGAGAATGGGCGCCACGGCGGTGTTGTTCTACCTCATCGTGTACGCGCTGACGAATCTCGGCGCGTTCGGCGTTGTCGCCGCCTTGTCCAGTCGCGCCGGCGGTGATGAGATGCAGAACTTCCATGGGATGGCGAAACGTGCGCCGTTTCTATCGCTGCTTATGTTGATTTTCGTGCTGTCGCTGGCGGGGATTCCGCCGCTGGGCGGGTTCTTCGGCAAGTTCTACCTGTTCGCTTCCGCAGTCCAAGCGGACGCGCAACATTTCGGTCTGCTGTGGCTCGTGATCCTCGGCATCGTCATGAGCGCCGTGTCCCTGTACTACTATCTCATCCTTCTCAAACACATTTACGTCACGGATGCTTCAGACCAAGGTCGCATCATCACCCCCACGTATCTTAACGTCACGCTGGGCCTCGTTGCGTTGGCCGTAATTGCGCTTGGCGTCTACCCGAAGCCAATTCTTGAGCTTCTCAACGGCCTCATCGCTGCTCTATAATCGCCGCTCACACGCAATGACGAGCGGTTCGCGCAATCAGACTGATTACGATTTTCATGCACATTGACGGTTCAACGACACTGGTCGGTGTATTCGGGGCGCCCATCAAGCACACGGCGTCACCCGCGATGCACAATGCCGCCTTCGAGGCGCTCAAGATGAACTGGGCGTATCTCGCCTTCCACGTGGATCCGCAAACCCTGCGTGCGGCGCTGCAGGGCGCCCGCGACATGGGCCTGGCGGGCATCAACCTGACCGTCCCGCACAAGATACTCGCCCTGGATTGCGTGGACGAAATCGACGCCGAAGCCCGCAAACTTGGAGCGGTCAACACGGTCGCCATGGAGAAGGGCAAGCTGCACGGGTTCAACACCGACGGATACGGCTTTCTCAGGGCAATCAAGGAAGAGTTCAACCTATCGCTGCGGGGCAAGCGAGTCCTGGTGCTGGGTGCGGGTGGAGCTGGGCGGGGGATTGCCGTGAAATGCGCGCTCGACGGCGCGGCCCGGGTCATTGTCGCCAATCGCACGCCGGCCAAAATCGAGCCTATCGCTCGCGAGATTCGTAATACGAAAAGCGAGTTTTTGTCACTCGCACTCACGGCCGACGAGATTCGCCGGGTGATTCACGAAGTCGACCTGGTGGTGAACGCCACGTCGGTGGGATTGAAGGACGGCGATTCGCTCGGACTGGGCGCCGACCTGTTCTCGTCGCGCCTGCGCGTGTATGACACGATCTATCGTCCCGTGGAGACGGAACTCCTGCAGATTGCCGGAGGCGCGGGAGCACAAGTAGCGAACGGACTGGGCATGCTGCTGCATCAGGGCGCCAAGTCGTTCGAGATTTGGACGAAACGGAAAGCGCCGCTGGCGGTCATGCGGCGGGCCCTTCGTGCCGCCGTCTATGGGGACAAATCGTGACCGGGTTGCAACTTTATCTCGACTGCGTCGTGTTCGTGTTTGGGGCCGTGATCGGCAGCTTTCTCAACGTATGCATCCACCGGATGCCCCTCGATCAATCGATCGTCACTCCGCCCTCCCATTGTCCGCACTGCAATCAACGCATCCGCTGGATCGATAACATCCCGCTCGTCAGTTATCTCGCCTTGGGCAGGAAATGTCGCCATTGTGGCGCCGGCATCAGCCCCCGGTATTTTCTGGTCGAACTATTGACCGCGGTTTTGTTTTTGCTAATTTGGGTAAGCTTTAAAGATTCCCATTCGGTGCTGTGCCCGATCTACTGGCTGCTGCTGGCGGGGCTCATTGCGGGTTCGTTTATCGACTTCGAACACTACATCATTCCCAACGAACTCACGCAGGGTGGCGTAGTCGTCGGGTTTCTGATTTCCATCGCCGTCCCTTCCCTACAACACACGCAATCGAACGGACTCGCAACGCTGAGGTCGCTGGCGGGCATCCTCGCGGGCGGCATCATGCTGTACATGATCGCAGAGATGGGCAAGCTCTTGTTTGGGAGATACCATGTGAAACTGCCGCCGGATACAACCATCACGATTGCCGATGGCAAGTTGAAGCTACCCGACGAGGAGATTCCTTTGTCTGATTTGTTCTCTCGTGAATCGGACAAGATTCGGTTTATCGCGACAACCCTGAGATTTGCCGACAAGGAGTTCCACAACGTGAAAGCAATCGTGCGAGAGAATACGATCACGGTGGACGGTGTAGAGTATCCGTTGGCGGATCTCGGTCCCATCGAGGCGACGACCAGCCAAGTCATCCTTCCACGGGAAGCGATGGGTATGGGAGACGTGAAACTGCTGGCGGCCATTGGCGCATTCCTTGGTTGGCAGGCAACAATGTTTTCGGTTTTCCTGTCGGCGGCGGCGGGCTCGATTGTGAGCCTGACGCTCATCGCTGTCGGAAAAAAGGATTTCCAAAGCCGAATCCCGTATGGGCCATACATCGCATTGGGGGCGGTTGTCTGGGTCTTTGCACAAGACCGACTTCTTGCTATTATCGCCGGGTACTTGGGAAACATGAAGGACATCCTGACAATCGTGTTCAGCAGAGGATAAGCCATGCCACAATTGCGTTATTTCACGGCGGGCGAATCCCACGGCCAATGCCTGGTCGGGATTCTGGAAGGGATGCCGGCCGGTCTCAAGGTCGACCTTGCCGCCATCAACCGCGATCTTGCCCGTCGCCAGCAAGGCTACGGGCGCGGTGGCCGCATGAAGCTCGAGGCTGATCAAGCCGAGGTGCTTTCGGGCGTGCGCCGCGACGAGACCATCGGTTCGCCGGTTACGGTGATGGTCAGGAACCGGGATTTCAAGATTAACGAGTTGCCGGCGGTCACGAAACCACGGCCCGGCCACGCTGACCTTGCAGGCCTTATAAAATATGACCGCGAGGACGCCCGCGACATTCTCGAACGTTCCAGCGCGCGGGAAACAACGGTGCGCGTGGCCGTTGGCGGCGTCTGCAAACTTCTGCTGGCCGAAGTCGGCGTCGACATCGTCGGCCACATCGTCAGCCTTGGCACCGTGCAAGCGAAGACGGACGGCCTGACGTTTGCGCAAATCCGTGAACGGAGTGAGGCGAGTGAAGTACGTTGCGCCGATCCCGAAGCGGAGAAAAAGATGATCGAGGCCGTCGATGCCGCCAAGGGACAAGGCGATACGCTGGGCGGCGTGTTCGAAGTGGTCGCCATCGGCCTTCCGATCGGTCTTGGAAGCCACGTGCAGTGGGACCGGAAACTCGATGCGAACCTCGCGCGCGCCTTGATGAGCATCCAAGCCATGAAAGGCGTCGAGGTCGGGCTTGGGTTTGAAGCGGCGCGACGATTCGGATCACAGGTCCACGATGAGATTCTGCCCGCGCAGGAAGGTGTCCTGACACGCGCGGGCAATAATGCGGGCGGTATCGAAGGCGGCATGACCAACGGCCAACCCGTTGTCGTCCGCGTCGCCATGAAACCGTTGTCCACGCTGATGAAGCCGATGCGCTCGGTGGATATCCAGACGGGGCAGGAAGTGAAGGCCACGGTGGAACGCTCCGACGTCTGTGCCACGCCTGCAGCGGCGGTCATTGGCGAAGCGGTGGTGGCGTTCGAGCTGGCGAAGGCGCTGCTCGATAAGTTCGGCGGCGACAGCGTCCGCGAGTTGAAGCGAAACGTGGAAAGTTACCGCACCGCCTGCAAGCGGTGGTAGAAGCCTGCCTCACGGGCTGTGCGGGCTTGCCACGTCAATGGACTGGCGGTAGGGGCGTCCGGCACGATACAGTTCCAAGTGGAGTTCGATCTCCTTGACTACCTGTGGTTGGTGGGCAGACTTGGCCAATCCGATGGCGTTCTGGGCGGTGGCGATGGCGTCATTGAATCGCCCGGCCGCTGCGTAGGCGGCGGCCAGGGTGTCGAGATACCCTGCCACTTGATTGTTGGTGAGTTCGCAAGCCCGCTCGGCCAGAGTCACCGCCCGAACCGGGTCGCCGCCGTCCGTCGGCGCAAGCGTCGCGAGTAGCCACGCTAGATTATTCTCCGCCTCGGCGTAATCGGGTTTGCTCCGCAGCGCTTGCTCCCAATGTCCCATCGCTTCCGGCAGTCTGCCCAGTCGGGCCAAGGCATTCCCCAAGTTGCAGTGCGCCTCGGGGGAATCGGGTTGGATTCGTAACGCCTGTTCGTAGTGTCCAATCGCATCCTGAATCTTGCCGATACGCGACAGTGCCAGCCCCAGATTGTAGTGCGCCTCGGCGAAACCCGGCTTGATCCGCAGGGCCTGCTCCAGATGCTCTATCGCTTCTGGTATCCTGCCCGATTGCGTCAGGGCATTCGCGAGGTTGTTGTGCGCCTCAGCGTAATCGGGCCTGATCCGTAGCGCCTGGTCGAACTGCACAATGGCTTCTTGAACCCTGCCAGCTTGAGAGAGGGCAGTCCCCAAGTTGTTGAGCGCCTCGACGTAATCGGGCCTGATCCGTAGCGCCTGGTCGAACTGCACAATGGCTTCCTGAACCCTGCCCGCCTGCGCCAAGGCATTCCCCAAGTTGTTGAGCGCCTCGACGTAACCGGGCCTGATCCGTAGTGCCTGTTCATAATGCCCGATCGCCTCCCCAACCCTGCCCGCCTGCGCCAAGGCGACCCCTAGATTATAGTGCGCCTCGGCGAAATCCGAGTTGATCCGCAGGGCCTGCTCGTAGCGTGCGATCGCCTCCTGAACCTCGCCCCCTTGCCACAGGTTGCACCCCAGATTGTATTGCGCGCGTGGGTTCCCTGGCCGCTTCGCCACGGTATCGGCCCAGATGGCAATACTGCTGCGGTAGTCCTGATTGCGCTGCACGGTGAGAAATCCCAGCCCGACCGCCAACACAAGAAACACCGCTACGCTTCGCCGGCCTGCCAGCGAATAGAGTCTCATCACCACGAGAGTCACCACCGCCGCCAATGGCAAGTACAGGCGGTGTTCATACGCCGGGCTGTCAGTCGGGATGAAACTCGAACT
>JBEKYJ010000039.1:0-24018 GCA_049511095.1 Verrucomicrobiia bacterium | reverse complement strand
GATAGGGCGCCTTCCACAACCTGAAACGTGATGACGCCGTCGGCCACATCCTGATCCGGCAGAATGGCGCCCGAGTTCACATAACCATGGACCACGTACAACGCCGTGATCGCGCGTCGCGCATCTTCGAGGTCTTCCGAGGTGACTTCACGATTCAGATACGGCGCGGTGACCTTCGCCAATTCCTGGTCGGTGAAAACCTTGTTCCCTTGGAACTGAATCTGGCGGACAAACACCCGGACGGCGGAAGAAAGTTTCCCGGATTCCGACGGGTCGAGCGTCAACGGCGGCAACGCCAGGTCCTGCGCGTCCGCCGGCTTGCCGCCGTAGAGGAGGACGAAGAATGCCAATAGTAATAACGCGCGCCACACGGATAAGAACCTGCAGTTCTCCAAGCAAAGCGGTCGCTTGCGCCTCACATCACCCAACACTGATGGGCTGGTGTACAACGCAATTCCTCTGTGGTGCAAGCACTTTCTGTAGCTGGCGGCGTACCCACCCCTGCAGATTGTGCTGGCCTTCCCCGTGCCATTTGCTACAGTGCGCCATCGAGCACCATGACGTCGAACCGCACACCGAATCTCGAGTTAAGCATTGCCGAACTCACGCGTCTCAAAGTGCTCGCCGACCTCACCGTCGAACAACTTTCCACGTTTGTCAGCCTCGTGGAACCGGTCGATGTGCCGGCCCACAACGCCATTGTCCGGTTGAACGAACTGGGTAATTCCATGTACCTGATTCTGGATGGTGAGGTGCAGGTCTCCCGGGCAGCTGGTGGGCGCGATACGGTCCTGGCAACACTGGAATCCGGCGATTTTTTCGGCGAGATGTGTTTGTTTGACGAAGCGCCGCGATCGGCCAGTGTCGTGGCCAATCGGCGCTGTCTCTTGCTGCGGGTGACCAAACAGGCTTTCGACAGCATGATTGAGACGCACCCCGTCCTCGCCGCGTTGTTTCTGCGGGCCATGCTGCGGACCGTCGCCGGGCGCGTTCGGACGATGGACAAACGGTACGCCGACTCCATGCTCCTCTCGCGTTTCTGGCCCAAAACCCCGCCAAGTCCCACGGCGCATCCGCGCTGAAGGACGCCGCGCGCAGCCTTGACAACACGGTTTGCCCATTGCATTACGTCGCAGTCCTGGCAATCTTGGCACGGCGGTTGATTCATGGAAGAACTCCCTGGCGGTCCACTCATTAAGACCATCACGCCCGAAGAAACGGTGCAGATTGTTGCAACGATCTTCTCGGCGCATTTCCCCAATCATGACGCTGGATTCTTCTCCGCCACACTTCATCAGGTGCAACATGTCTTTGCCGGTGCGTATCCGGGTTATCAACGCTGCGATACGGCCTTCCATGATTTCGCTCATACCTGCCAGGCAACCGTGGCCACGGTCCGCATTCTCGATGGCCACCTGAAAAGCGGCCGTCCTCCCGCGCTGACGCCGCGGGAGTTCCAATTGGCGGTGGTGGGAATCCTGCTGCATGACATCGGGTTCTCGAAGGAGACCGGAGACGACTCTGGTACGGGCGCCAAACACACCATCGCCCACGTGGATCGGGGCGAGAGATTCGCCGCCAAGTTCCATCCTCACTTCGGGGGGACACCGGATGAGGTTCGCATCGTCCAACTGACGATCCGCAGCACGGCGATGAATGTGGCCGTGAGCCAACTGCCATTCCGCGGCGAGCGCGAACGCCTCATCGGATGCGCCGTTGGCACGGGTGATATTTTGGGGACAATGGCGGCGCCCGATTATCCAGAGCGCCTGCCGGGATTGTACCAGGAACTGGCTGAAGCGGCGGCGTACGCCGGCCCGCGTGCCAAAGAAGTCACGCGGTACCGGAGCGCCGAGGACTTGCTGCGCAAGACGCGTGACTTTTACCACAGCTATGTGCAGCGAATGCTTGACGAGGAATGGGGACGGATTTACGAGGCGCTGGAGCACCATTTTGCCGATGGTCATAACCACTACCTGCTAGCCATCGAGGCCAACTTGGAACGCATAGACCGCATCCTGGCGGCCAGCCGCTGAAAGCGTTGTCCAACGCTATCTCATCAACGAAATAAGATATTCGGAGAACACTGATTGCTTGTGTTAGGCGAGCGACGGGCACGGCTGGCGGAATGGTTTGCGAAGGTCAAGAACGAGGCGATGGGAGATTTCCAGAAGGGAAGGGGAGACGGGACACCTGCAAAAACGAAACGGTGCAGACGAAGAGCAAATGATGCAGGCCTGACCCAAGCTGCGGGAAAGCAAGAGCTGCAGCCCGTACAGATCGGGGTCTACTTGGCCGTACCGGAGCGACCAGCTTTGGCGGTGTACAGCAAGGCCTTGTCCGCCACAAACGCCTCGTTGCCCACCAACACGACCGCCGTTAAGGTCACCGGATTCTTCGACGCAGGGGCGTTTGTCAAGCCGGCGTCCGCCCAGGCCGCCCCTTGCAAGCTGGCCCTGGCCAGATGGACATGGAGTTTCCAGGTATTTGCCTTCTTATTGAACAAATTGAAAGTGCAACTGTCATGGCCATTCACGGCCCGGTTATTGGCGTTCAAGGTGAACGATGACTGTTCCCCACCAATGTCCAGGGTCACCGACTTGCCCGCTGGAGTGAAGCCCGGGAGTGGATCAGTGATCGCGGTGAGATTGCACCAGTCTTCGCTTCCCTTCTTGAAATTCAGCTTGATTCGCATGTAGGTGATCTGCATCTGGCAGGCCACCACGACGGTCAAGTCACTGTTGGTCGAAGCCTGGCTGTCACTGACCGTCACGCGGGCGTTATACGGCCCGCAGTAGTCATTCGTATACACATGATCGACAATGCCAATCGTGGTGTTGGTGTTGGCGCCGTCGCCAAACACCCACTGATACGTCAACGGGTCGGCGTCGGTCGCGGTAACGGAGAGTGTATTGGTCTCATTCACCAAGACGACGGCGTTGGTCCCGACTTGGAGCAAGGCGTTGGTTACCGACAGGGCGACGGTAATCCGCAGCGGCTGGTTGGTGGGTGTCGACCCAGAACTGAGAACAACGTAGACCACCTGCGTCGCGGTGTTGGCGCTGGCATCCGTGGCAATCACGGTGATGGTGTTGGTTCCCAACGAGGAGAGGGGGACCGATTGCGACCAGTTCGGCAGGACCAGTGTGGCGGCGGCGCCGTTGACCGTCACGCCGCTGGCGTTACTGGCGGTTCCCGACACCGTGATGTTGGCATTCGTGAACGTCTGGAAGTTTGTTGGGCTGACGATCTGAAGTTGCGGCGGCGTGGTGTCCGTGACGGTGATACAGTTTGGCTGGTTGGTCGTACTTGATCCGCCGGGACCGAAGATCGTCAGGCTGACGGCGTGGGCGCCACCAGCGTTGTAGGTGTAGTCCAAGCTGGCGGTGGTGGTGTTGGTTGTCGTGCCGTCGCCCAAGTCCCAGAACCAATTGGTAATCGTGCCCGCGGAATTGTCCGTGAAATGCACCGGCAGCGGCGCCACACCCGTCGTCGGACTGGCGCTGAAATCAGCCACCAGCGTATCAATCGCGTCGATGTAAGCGATGCGGGTCAGATTGCTCGAGCCGAGCGGCCCGAAGACCGTCAAGCTGACCGTATTCGAGCCGCCGATCATGTACCTGTGGCTCAGAGAGATGGCGGTGGTATTGGTGGTGTTGTTGCCGCCGAAATCCCAGAACCTGTTGGTAATCGTGCCAGTCGAGCTGTCCGTGAACGTCACGACCAGAGGCGTTGGGCCGTTGGTCGGAGCGCCGCTGAAGTCAGCCACGGGCGGCAGATCAACAATGGTCAGCGTGCCACTATCGCTGGTGACGCTGCCCGCGCTGTTCGACACGATCACGGAGTAGGCTCCGGCATCGGCATCCTGCGCGTTCGTGATGGCCAGCGTGGCGCTCGTGGCGCCGAGGAGGTTGGCGCCGTCTTTGAGCCACTGATACGACGGGTCGGGAACGCCGGTGGCGGCCACGGTGAACGTGGCGGTAACGCCGGATGTCACGGTGATGCTGACGGGATTGGTGAGAATATTCGGGGCCAGCTGCGGCGCCCAGCCGTTCAACCACACGGTGGCATTCTGGGCGGCCAGCAAGCGCGCGTCGCCGTTGGTGAGGACGGTGAGACCGAACGTAGCCGAGGCGGTGTTGTCCAGATTGCTATTTCCATATTCCCACAAGAGTTGGAGGGCCAAAACCGCCCCGGACGGCGTCCTGTAGCAATTGGTGTCAATATTACAGTTGATGTAAGCCACCAACCCATTCGTGCCGCCGTTCGGGCCGGCCAGTGTGACGTTGCTAATGGTGTTGTCGGCTCTCGTGAGTCGGCATTGCACGAACGAAAAGCCGTTACTCACCAACAGGCCAAAAAAGCCCGGCCAATTACCGGTGGCGCCATTGTCGGTGCGCGCAGCGGTCAGATTATAGGTGCTGGCGGTAGGGATGGTGCGCAGTTCGCAGTTGGTAAAGAAGAGGTTGCCGCCGCCCCAGATGTAGTCATAATTGCCCTGCACAAGGCTGTTGTAGAAATATCCCTGAGACGAGTTTACGTTGGCCAGAATTGTGTCCTGACGGCTGTCCACTTCGGCATTGTTGAGGATGAACCGCCTGGCCCCTGTTTCAATCATCAACGCTTCCGCCTGCGAGCCTCCCTGCGGCGTGGTATTGACGACCGTCATATTCTCGATCGCCATGTCGTTGCTGTAGATCTTAAACGCCATGCGGAAGTGGGTGCCAACATTCTGGGTGTTGTTGTTGCGGTAGCCGACGATCGTGCCCGTCCGACTCTGGCCACGGAACGTAATGTGGTTCTTGTTCTTCGTGTCGACCACTTCCGTGTAGGTGCCATTGCGAATGTTGACCAGCGTATAGGTGGTGTTGCCGCTGGGCAGCGAATCCACCGCACCCTGCACCGTGCAGAAGTCGCCACTGCCATCGGCCGCGACCACGACATTGTTCGGATTGGCCGGCCCGGTGGGCTTGGTGGTGAACCGCCACGCGTTGGTGTCGGTGATGCCCGCAAAGGGGGCGGAATTTGTATCGGTAAAGATGCCGGCGTCCACGATGACGTAGTACGTCTGATTTGACTTCAGCACGCCGAGATGTGGATAAATCGCGACCGTGTTGCTCGTGATGATGACCGGGTAGGTGTGGAAACTCTCCGTCCCGATGATTCGCGACTGCGAGTTGCCAAGGCTCGTGTCAATCGTATCCACGGGGGTGACGCTGTTGGTCACGTTGTAGATTGTGACCTTACCAGCGGTACTCAAAAACGGGGTCCGATCAAACGCCATATACAGCGGCGTGTCGTAACATACTCCCGTGGCGCCATTGGTCGGTGTCAACACGGCGCTCATTGCTGAATTGACCGTCAGTGTGGCGTTGCTGCTGGTGGCCGTTCCGGCCGCATTCGACACGATGACCGAATAGTTTGCCGCGTCCGACGGCTGGGTGCTGGCGATGGTAAACGTGGCATTGGTGGCGGTGGAGTTGACGCCACTGGAGATGGGACTGCCACCCTTGTACCATTGATACGTCGGAGCCGGCACGCCATTGATGGACGTGACTGAGAACGACGCGCTTTGGGTGTTGGTCACCACCAGGCTCTGCGGCTGTGCGGAAATGATCGGGGTGACGATGACGGTCAACGTCGCGTTGGTGCTGGTCACCACGCCGGCCATGTTGCTCGCAATCAAGGAATAGACGAATCCGTTCTGGGTGTATTGAACGTTTGTCAGGATTAACGACGAACCGGTGGCACCGACGATATTGGTTCCGTTTTCCAGCCACTGGATGTTCGGCTGGGGCCAACCGCTGACCGAGGCGGTGAACGTGCCGTTGTTGCCGGCGATGACAGTTTGATTCGTCGGGCCGGTGATGTTGGGCGGAACCGGCACAATCGAGACGGTCAGCACCATGCTGTTGGACGCCACACCAGTGCTGTTGCTGGCGATCAGCCAATACGTGCCGCCGTCGGTGGTTTGCGCGTTGGTGAGCGTCAAGGTATTGCTGGTGCTCCCCGAGATGGTCGAACCGTTTCCGGTGGCGCCATCCACCAGGTTCGTGCCACCTAGTTGCCACTGCAGCGTGGGCGGGGGCACGCCGGTGACCGTCGCGCTGATGGTGACGTTGGCACCCACGTTGACCGCTTGGCTTGCCGGGTCGATGATGATCTCGGGTGCAACCTCCTGGATAACCACGGCGAGGATGCCGGTGGAATACAGTTGTGAGGTGTCCCAACGCAGGCTGGGATCCAGTGCCGGCAGGTTGGTCGTCGTGAAACTCCCGGATGCGTTGGTGAAGGCGAAGATCTGGAAGGTGTCTCCACTGGTCAGCGCCGCGCCAACGTTGGTGACGGTCAATGTCCCGCTGTAATTCGCGGTGCCGAAAACATTGACGAAGTCATTGCTGAACTGGTTCTTGTCCAACTTGATTTTGGTCAACGAACCCGAAGCTAGCGTCAGGTTGTTGGAGAAGGCGATCGAGCCAATAATTGCGTTGGTCCCCGGGGTCAGGAATCCTCCACTGGCGATTACCGTGTCGCCGGCGATGCTGCCGAAGCCGTTGATCGTGCCAAAGTTGGAAACCACGACCGATGCCTGCAACAAACCGCCCTGCAGGTTCAGAATGTTGGCACCAAAGACCGTTGCCGTGCTGATATTGATTACCGCGGAGCCGGTTCCAATCGTAAGCGAATTGCCCACGCTGCCCGAGCTATTGCGGCCGATGGTGAAGTCGGCATTTCCATTGTCCCAGACGGCTCCACTCTGAACGGTTGCTGTGTTGTTCGTGGTATTGTTCCAACCGGAGCCGATGTCGACGCCGATACCCGTGCCGGCGGCGGTCGTGAACAGCCGGCCGAGGCCGCTGAGAAGCAATGAGTTGGCGCTGGCGTTTGTGGTGCCCGAGCCGGTCCCCACGGTGAACTTGCCGTTCACAGTCATGGAAGCTGAATTCGAGATCACCACGGAGTTGCCACTGCTGGCCCCCTGGTTGGCGATGGCAAAGGTGCTGCTGTTGCTGTAGTACGTGCTGGCTCCGCTGAGCACGAAGCTATTGCCCTTGCTGGCGCTGCCGTTGCCCAATGCAGTGACGTTCGCAGCGACAAAGCCATTGGTAATGATCAGTGTTCCCGTCCCACTCCGGCCGATGAGGAGTTTCGAAGGGCTGGCAGTGAGGGGGTTGGTGACGAACAACCCCTTTCCTACGGCCGTGGAAGAAGCGATGTAGACGGTCACTGTGGCTGAAGTGGCGTCGGCCAGTTCAAATGCCGGGGGAGTGCCACCGGCTTGAATTACACTGAGCGAATTGCCGCCCAAGTCCAACGTGACAATAGGAGCGACGGCCTTAGTGTTGCTGAACGTGATGCTGCCGAGGTTCAGCACATCGGCAGTGAGCGTGACGTAGTACGTGCCGCCATTGGTGAAGGACGCCTGATCTCCCGCACTTGGAGAAAAGCCCGTGTGGCCGGCCCAAGAGGTGGTGGTCTGCCAGATGCCGCTGCTACTGGCATTGGTCCAAACCAAGGAGGCCGCATGGCTGGTGTTCGTGGCCACGAACAACCCCAGCGCCAGTGCCAACGCCACGCCGCGGTTCGCAGATCGGTGACTCCACCGCGAACCCGGTCGAAATTGAGACGCGTTGACGATAGTACGCGCAGGCGCGCGCGTGCAGTGCATCATGACTGTGTCGCTTTCGTACATGTTCATGCGTATTCCTGTCTGAAATCATGTAGCCCACCAGCAGAAGCCACAGCCCATTTCGATGCACTGTAGAAAGCATAACCTGAGCCAAGAATTGGCCAGTGCCAAGGGTTTGACGGTAGTGGAACGAATACAAGGTTCCTCTCTCCCCCTGATGACAGCCGTTGACAGAATTGTCACTGCCGTAAGGGTAAGGACGCACAGCCGCGCCTGCGTTTGGTATCGAACCTGCTGACAACGGACGGGAACGGACCTGGGGCGGTATCCAGAGTTATGAGCCGAAAGCGCGACTTAATCCGAACGAGGCACCCGAATGAGAATTAGGACAGTCCTTCAAAAGCGAGGCGTTCACCGACGGTCCGTCCACTCCACGTTGACGGTGGCAACGGTCTGCGGTGCGTTGGTTTTGCTAGCCTCGGGGCCGGCGCATGCCGCTCCGCTCCTGCCGAACATTCCCGCCAACCAATATAACGTCCTGGATTTCGGCGCGCGCGGTGACGGCGTCTCGAACAACACGACCGCGATTCAGAACACCATCAACGCCGCCGCCGCGACGGGCGGCACGGTCGAGATACCGGCCGGGACATATCTGAGCGGTCCGTTCACGCTCGCCAGCCGCATCAATTTGCAGATCGATAGCGGCGCCACGCTGAAGATGCTTCCGATCGGGATCTTCACCAATTACGCCGGCGGCACGGATCACTTTATCAGCATCGCCAATATGAGCGACGTCGAGATCAGCGGGTCGGGCACCATTGACGGCAATGGCGCGGGTTGGTGGTCGCCCCTCGCCGCCACGCGGCCCTACATGGTGTATTTCAACGGCGGCTGCTCGAGGGTGCTGATTCAAAACATTACCTTACAAAACCCGCCGAAGATGCACATCGTGTTCAAGGGGGCCGATTTCGACATCACGATTCAAGGGATTACCATCAACACGACGACGGCCGGCGCGAAGAATACCGATGGGATTGACCTAGTGGGGACAAGCTGTTTGGTCCAGAACTGCACGATCAATGCCGGTGACGACAATATCGCCATCGGGAGCAGTGGCGCCTACTCGATATCCACCGACATCCTGGTCACCAATTGCGTGTTCGGTGTCGGGCATGGCGTGTCGATTGGCAGCAGTACAGCCGGCGGGGTATCGAACTTGACAGTGACCAGTTGCTCGTTCAACGGCACCGAGTATGGCATTCGCATGAAGTCTGATAACGCCGCCAAGTCTCCAGGCGCGGGGGGGATGGCGCAGAATCTTTTGTATTCGAACATCACGATGACCAACATCGTGCAGGGGGCGATCGTCATTTACAGCTATTATAACGAGTTCGGCACGCCCACAGGCATTACTCCAGCAGACGCCTCTGCGGAGGCGGTCGGGTTCTCTGCCGTCCCGATCTGGCGCAACATCACGATCAGCAATGTGACCGCGACGGTGGCCAAGGGGGGCATTGCGGGCATTATCTGGGGACGAAAGGAGGCGCTGGTCACGAACGTCACCTTGTCCAAGGTCAGCATTTCGGCCAACTCGACTTTCAACATCTATAACGCGCGGGGCATCCGGCTTATCGATTCGCAGATCACCGTGCCCGGCGCCAACACGTTGAATCTTTACAACGCCCAAGTCACCGTCACCAACACCACGGCCAGTGCCAACCTGGTGACGCTGGGTGGGTTGGCAACACCCCCGACCAACAACGTGCTGGCTTTCTTTAACGGGCGGGCCACCATCACCGACACCAACATGCTCGGCACCGGTTCCATCACGCTGGGCGGCAGCACGCTTACGTTCAGCCAGGCATCGGCGAATTTCAACAACGCTCTCAACGTCATTACCAACAGCACGATGGCCGTCACCAGCGGCAACAACACGTTCAGCGGCGCGCTCAGCGGACCCGGCCGGCTGACACTCAGCCTGCCCGCGAACAGCGTGTTGATTGTCCAAGGAGATTGCTCAGGCTTTACGGGGACGCTCGCCATCACCAATAGCGGCACGGTTCGCTTGAATCAGGGAATAAACCAGTGGGGCGACGACAATGCCGCGTTCGACACCGGTGCGTTGGGGACAATCGACAACCGCTCGACCACGGACAGTACGGCTTTTCTGGGTGCGTTGACCGGCGGTTCTGGATCGAAACTACAGGGCAGCAGCCAGACCGGTCCGGGCGTGGACACGTACGTGATCGGGGGCCTGAACTCGGACACGACGTTTGCCGGCACGATCGCCAATGGAACCAGCAAGACCACGCCGCACACCGTGGCGGTCACCAAGATCGGCAGCGGCGCCTTCACACTTTCCGGCAACAACAGCTATGGCGGCGGCACGACGGTGAGTAACGGCACGCTGTTGGTCAACAACATCGCGGGCAGCGGGACCGGCACCGGCGCAGTTACCGTGGTCAGCGGCGCGACGCTGGGCGGCAGTGGCATTGTCGGCGGGCCGGTGACCGTGAACGGGACGCTGGCGCCGGGCAATGGTGTCGGCACCCTGGCCATCAGCAACAACCTGGTGGTCAACGGTGGGGCGGTGCTGCAATACGCCTTGGGCACCAATGGCGATCAGACGGTGGTTCGCGGCAACCTGACGCTGGACGGCACAATCAACATCACCGATGCCGGCGGGTTCACCAACGGCACGTATACGCTTTTCAGGTACGGGGGGACGCTGACGGACAACGGCCCGACGATCGGCACGACACCGAACCCGGGTCTGGGCTATACGGTGGACATCAGCTCCAACGGTTACGTGAAACTGATCGTGGGCGCCATGACGGCGCCGAAGGCGGCGTTCACCGGCCATCCGACCAACGGCGCAGTGCCGCTCGTGGTGACGTTCAGCGACCATTCGACGGGAACCATTACAAACCGCTTCTGGGATTTCGGTGACGGCGCAACCACCAACACCATCGCGGGCGGCCTGACGCACGCCTATACCAATGTCGCCAGTTTCAGCGTGAGCCTGACCGTGTCCGGTCCGCTCGGCACCGACGCCCAGAGCCTGTCGAACTATATCACGACCACTCACGCTTCCCCGGTGATCACTGCGGGAGCAACCGTGTCGAACGCGGCGCTGCAAGTGGGCAATAGGATTGTGGTCGTGGCCGGCGACACGAATGTGTTCAGCGTCGGCGCCACGAACCTCGATAGCAACCCGCTGAGTTACCAGTGGGCATTTGGTGACGGCGTGACCAATGCGTGGTCGCCGTCGAACACGGTGGAACACGCCTATACCACCAATTGCGGGCCGTATGACGCCAGCGTGACCATTAGCAACGGGGTGAGTCCGACGACCACCAGCAACTTCACGGTTGTGGTGGCCTGTCAACTCGACCTCGCCAAGGTGGCGATGAAGCTGAACTTCGCCAAGACCAACGCCGACAGTTGTACTGTCAGAGGTTCGTTCCCACTGCCGTTCATTCCCAAGTTCGCCGGCGAACAGGCGACCCTGGACATCGGCGGCGCCTCGTTGACGTTTACCCTCCCCAGCAAAGGCAGCGCGCTCAATGGCCGGAGCAAGTTCAGCACGCCGACCTTCAACAGCAAGACCGGCTGGAAACTGAACGCTTCGTTTAAGAACGGCTTCTGGCAAACCGACTGGGCGAATTACAGCATGATCAATTCAAACATATCGAAGCCGGCCGTGGTGGTGAGCGACCTGCCGGTGATCCTGCTGCTGGATACCGAGGCGTTCATGGCCACCACGAACTTGCATTACACGGCGACGCAGGACAAATCCGGCGCGGCGAAGTAGTCGGGAAACGTTATTGTCGTCGTCGCGGTACTATCATATTTTGCTTGGAGTAATGCGGTTCTAGTCGCATTTTTGATTGAGAGGGTGAGGAGGGGGGGCTAAACACGCCCAAAGTGTCACAAGAAGATATTTGGCACAGAAAGAGCTATGTAAGTGGAGGTTACGAAAATGGTAAATTCCTTGCAGGCAGTCTGGTGCAGGCTTGAGAAAACAGCCAGTTCGAAGTCGGCCATCCTCTGGCCAGATCGCCATGTTTCCGTGCATTCGCCTCGCCGACATATCGCCGCCTTGACCCTGATGCTGGTGTTGGTCGTGGGTGCCGGGATCAGCCATGCGGCCGACCTGACTTGGACAAATGGCGATGGCGTCTGGCAGAGCACCACCGCGTGGACCACGAACCTCACCGGCGGTACGGGCGGTTTTCCGGGTCCGGGCGACGACGCGTTCTTTACCAATGCCGCCACGTACACCGTTACGCTCACCGCCGATGTGCTGAACATCGAGAGCAATTTCTTCGACAACGCCTCGAACACCACCGCCATCGTCACCCTGAACCTGAACACGTACAAACTCAACCCGATTTACGGCGGGACCAGCCCCGGCGCGTTTGTCGTGGCCAATACAGCGACCAGTACGTCGATTGTTTACCTCGCCTCGTCCACCGCTGCGGGGAAGGGGTTGGTTGTCGCGGCGCGGATCGTTGTCGGGCGGAGCGGGATTGGCACATTGATCGTCACCAATGGCAATGTCTCGGTGGCCAACACGATTCTGGCCAACGGTGCCGGTGGATGCGGGACTCTTGTGCTCAGCGGCCGGACTGTAGTCTGGAGCAACAGCAGCGCGCTGGCGATCGGCAACGCCTCGAATACCTTCGGCAGCACGCTGGTGATTTCCGATTCGGCGCGCATGGACGTGGCCAGTTCATTTCGGCTGGGCAGCGGGTCCAGCCAGAGCGGATCCAGTAACAACACGCTGTTGTTGGATACGGGCGGCAAACTGACCACTCACTCGGGGCCCGTGACCATCGGCCACAGGTCGTCCGGCGTCCTCGGATCGTACAACAATAGCGCGACCGTTCAGAGCAACGCCGCGTGGGACAATGAAAATTCATCCATGGTCATCGGCAGCGCTGACGGCGGTGATGCCACGGGCAACGTGCTCACGGTCGGGGCCAGTGGTTTTGTCACCAACGTCTCCCAACTCACGATTACGGCCACCAACACGCTGAACTTGCTGGGCGGGTTGGTTGACGCGACCATGACCTGCACCGGCACGGTGCAGGGCTTTGGCACGGTGCTCGGCGACGCGACCATCGCGGATGGGGGCTTCCTGAGTCCGTTCAACTCGCAGGGCGCGCTGGTTTTCTCCAACAGGCTGATCCTGGCCGGTACCGCGACGACGACCGTTCAGTTGGGCACCAACACCAGCGCGACGGTGGCGAGTGGCGGCCTGACGCTGGGCGGCAAGCTCAATATCACCGATGGTGGCGGATTCACCACCGGCACGTACACGATCTTCACGTACAACAGTACGCTGGCGGGCAGCGGCCTGACAATCGGGACCACCCCGAACAGCGGCTATACCTACACGATTGACACCAACACTTCCCACGTGGTGAACCTGGTCGTGAGCGTTCCCGCGACGCCGCCGATGGCGGCATTCACCGGCAGCCCGACCGTCGGCCCGATACAGTTGGTGGTGACGTTCACCGATAGTTCGACGGGCACCATTACGAACCGCTACTGGAATTTCGGTGATGGCGCAACCACCTTTACCACCGCGACCAACCTGATGCACACCTATGCCAGCACCGGCACGTTCGACGTGGCCCTGACGGTGTTCGGTCCGTACGGCAGCAATACCCTGACCCAGAGCGACTACATTATGGCCACCAACGTTCCGTTGCCGTCGATCACCACGGGCGTGACCGCATCGAACGCGGCGCTGCAAATCGGCAATATGATTGTGGTCGTGGCCGGCGACACGAATACGTTTAGCGTCGTGGCCACGGACCCCGATAGCCTCCCGCTGACGTACCAGTGGTTGTTTGGCGATGGCGTGACCAACGCGTGGCCGTCGTCGAACACGGTGGACCATGTCTACAGCACCAACAATTGCGCGACGTATGACGCCAGCGTGACCATCAGCAATGGGGTGGGTACGATCGCCAGCAACTTCACGATTGTGGTGGCCTGTCCGCTGAACCTCGCCAAGCTGACGCCGAAACTGAATTTTGCCAAGACGAACTCCGATAGCTGCGCGGTCACGGGTTCGTTCGAACTGCCGGGCACTCCCAGTTTCACCAACATGCAGGCGACGCTGGACATCGGCGGCGCCTCGTTGACATTTACCCTCCCCAGTAAAGGCAAAGGCACTGCGGTCAACGGCCGGAGCACGTTCAGCACGCCGACCTTCAACAAAAAGACTGGCCTGTGGAAGCTGAACGCTTCGTTCAAGAACGGCTTCTGGCAAACCGAATGGGCGAATTACAGCATGATCAATTCAAACATATCGAAGCCGCCCGTGTTGGTGAGCGACCTGCCGGTGATCCTGCTGCTGGATGGCGAAGCGTTCATGGCCACCACGAACCTGCATTACACGGCGAAGCAGGGCAAGTCCGGCACGGCCAAGAAGTAGGCAGTCCGGCAAGCCTCCGCCAAACAGCCCCAAGTCTTTACCGATCAGATCGGCGACGGTGGCAATCGCATAAACCTGATGGAGACGGTCAATTATGTACACCGTCGCTACGCGCGCGGGCATTATTGAGTCGTTCTGGCTCTTCCCCAAAATATCCACGCAACAAATGCGGGCGGCATGACGTGTGCTTTATCAGCAAAAGTAAGTAATTGGCGTTCAATGCCGGATACCGTATCCCGGCGAGTCGATTGACCCAGGGACGGGCCGAAACGGGAGGTCAACGACGGACAAGTTATGCTTAGTCTGTGGTTGGAAGAGGCTCATCATGAATCTGGACACAACTAGCAGGAAGTCGCCAGAGAGCAACGGGGACATCGTCCCGGTCGACCAAAAAGTGATTACCCGGACGACTTCGATCGCCATCACCGTGGTGGTCGCAGCGTTGTGTTTTGCATTCAGCGCGACCACGATCATGGCGGGCGATCCGGCACGATCTTCCGGGCCGAACGATTTGAGCGACTTAAGCCTCGAGCAACTCGTTAACGTCGAAGTCTCAAGCGCCGCCGGGCTGACGCAGATTGATTCACGCCATATGCCGGTCGACCTGACGGAACTCGACACGCGGGACATACAACAATCGGGCGCCAGAGATTTGGATCATTTGCTGGAGATTTACGTTCCCAACGCGCAGTTCATTCTGCATCACACCCCGATCCCCGATTTGGGATTTCGGGGAATCATCAGCGACCGGGATGACAAATACCTCTACCAGGTGAACGGTCTCACGATGAACAACCAAATGGTGCAGGGCGCGGCCAATGAGCGCGAACTGCCGTTGCTGATGGACATCCACTCCGTTAGCGTGGTGACCGGCCCCGCCTCGGCCACCCACGGCGCGGGCGCGTTGTCCGGGCTCATCGACGTGGAAACATACAACGGGCTGACGTTCCAGGGAGCGGATCTTACACTGCGCCAGGGCGTGATCAATGAATACACGTCGGCGGAGGTCCGATACGGATACAAATTCAGCGACACGTCCGGGTTGTTCTTGTATTACGGCGTCGCCGACGTGCAAGGGGCTCCCAGCACTTATTACATCGGACATTCGTTTGCAGCCAAGAACGGTCTGCCCCCCAACGTGGACGGCGACCCGGTCAGTGGGCCGGTCCCCAACCTCGATGCGTCTGCGTTTGACGCGCTTTGGCACAAGGCTCATTTGAGTTACGTAAACGGGCCGTTGGAGATTTGGGGCCGGTTTGTTCAGGATGGCGAGGAAGCCCCTCCCAGCCGTTCGATTTACAGGAACACGATACCGTCGAGCGCGACCCTCGGTGAGTGGTTGGAGGGCCGTGAGATCCTGAATCAACAGTACACCGCAGCCGCCCGTTTCAAGAAAGAGTTGTCGCCGGCATGGAATCTGGAGTTGCTGCAAAGCGACGACCTCTGGGAGTTCAAGGACCAGCGGGCCGGTACGAGCATTCTCGGTTCGAGCCCGCGGCCGACGCGCTTGGCGTACGAAAACCAGGCGTTCAGCCGGGCGATTGCGGTTTGGACCCCCAACGACGCCCATTCGCTGGCCTTTGGCACCGAGTATTCGCACATGTGGTTCCACGATCCGCCGTACTCCGATTCCCTGGACATTGCCCCGGTGGTCGCCAAGCGCGACTGGCAGACGGACACGATTTCCTTCCTGGCCGAGCACCAGTGGCGAATCACCGACAAGTGGACGACGTTCCTGAGCTATCGCATAGACAAGAATACCTATTCGGACTGGATGCAGTCACCGCGCGGCACCGTGGTGTTCACGCCGACGGAGCGGGACACGTTTAAGGCGATGGCCGGCGAGTCGGTGCGCACCAGCGCGGCTGAAGAGTTGTGGTCGGAATGGGAGCGCAACCACACCATTCCGAGTCCCGAGACGCTCCTTTCCTACGAGCTTTCGTACGACCGCAAGTTATCGGACCACTGGAGTGCGGGGGTCAACAGCTTTTACGAAGACTATCACGCCATTGGCTACAGTACGACTTTGTACCATACCACGTCTCTCGGGCATTTCCAGATTGCCGGTGGTGAGATTCTAATTACCTATACCAATCGGGGCACGCGCCTCATGTTATCCGAAGGGGTGGCGAAGCTCGTGGATGCCAGGTTGCCCAAGGGGTTGACGGCAGGTGGCCAGGGGATCACCGCTGAGCCATACGGGTTTGGGCACGATTTGGCGGAGTGGTCGCCGTTTATCACCAAGCTGGCACTCCTGCAGGATATCGGCAAGAAGTGGACGGCCAGTTCTTCGGTCGTCTACTATTACGGATTCCCCGGCGCACAGGATTACGCCAACTATAACAACTCGCTCGGGACACCGCTGTCCGGCCTGCCCTATAGCGATCCAAAATACACCACACCGTACGGTCCCAATTTATACGTGAACCTCGGCCTGGAGTTCCGCCCGTCTGAAAACTGGACGATCCGGATGGACGGTTACAACCTCGCGGCACTCGCGGACACAAGGTTGTCCAAGCGCAACTATTACTTCCGGTTTTCCGAATTCAGCGTGGAGCCGGCCTCGTTTACCGTGTCAGCCCGCTACCGCTTTTAAACTGCGAACCCGATGACATTGAACGCCACAAAGTGCTGCTGGGACGGCATGCCGATGATCTCGGATAGTCTCCCCCGGTCGTTTGGCCCAAGGCCGAGCGGGCGCTTCGGGTTCCCGCGGCTGGCCCGGAGAGTCACCGTGTTGGCGACCGTCATTCTGAGTGTGTTGCTGATGGCCGGTCCGGGCAATGCCGCGGAAACGCCCGCCCTCTCGGAGCGTCAAGTGAAAGCGTTGTTTCTTTTCAACTTCGCCAAGTATGTGGACTGGCCGGCGGACGTGCTCTCGAGCAGTAATGCGGCCATCGTGATTGACGTGGTCGGCGAGGACGGATTCTGCGATGAATTCAAGCGAGTGACGGGAGACAGGACTGTCAACGGCCGCAAGGTCGTGGTCAAGCAAGTCGAAGGCACAGCGGATCTCAAGGAGTGCCAAATCCTCTTCATCGGCGTCACGGACAAGGGGCGTCTCTCCGAGATCCTGGAGGCGGTGAAGAATTCCGCGGTGTTGACGGTCGGAGAGACAGACCGGTTCCTCACGCTGGAGGGGATGATTAACTTCACCAAAAAGGAGAACAAGATTCACTTGGAGATCAACCTCGTTCCCGCCCAGCGGGTGAATTTGAAGTTGAGCTCGAAGCTTCTCACGGTGGCCGACGTAGTGCTGGGCAAGCCGGAAGGGAACAAGACGGAAGGGAAGAAGGACTGACATGAATCCGTTTCGAAACGCCTCCATCCAGCGCAAGCAGATGCTGGTCATCATGCTGACCAGTGTCGTCGCCCTGTTGCTGGCCTGTGCGGCGTTCGTCGCCTACGAGATTGTGTCGTATCGCCAGGAACTGGCATGGAGTAGCTGGACACTGGCCGAGATTATCGGTAACAACAGCAGCGGCGCCCTCGACTTTAATGATCCCAAGGCCGCGGAAGATATGCTGTCCGCCCTCCGGGCGCAGCCCGACATCGTCGCGGTGTGCATCTACGCAAGAGATGGAAGCCCATTCGCAAAGTATTTTCGTCGAGACCTTGCCAAAGGCTTCTCGGTTCCGAAGCCGGAACCGGATGGCTATAGGTTCGCCAACGGTCGGCTGATTCTGTTCCACGGCATCGAGCTAAAGGGCGATAAAATTGGCACGATCTGTCTGGAATCCGATTTGGGACGGTTGACGGCCCGGTTGAGACGATACGCGCTGATTGTCGTCGCGGTGCTGCTTGCTTCCATGCTGGCCGCGTTTTCCCTGTCGTCCAGGCTGCAACGTTGGCTCTCGGAACCGATTCTGCATCTGGCCAAGACGGCCCGGGACGTCGCGCTCAACAAGAACTACTCCCTTCGCGCGGTCAAGCAGAATCAGGATGAATTGGGGAGGCTCACGGACGATTTCAATGCGATGTTGAGCCAGATTCAGCAACAGGATGCGGCGTTGCAGGCGGCCAACGAAAGCTTGGAACAGCGCGTCGAGGAACGCACGCACGAGTTGGAGAACTCCCTGTCTCTTATTCATGCCACCGTCGAGTCGACAGCCGACGGCATTCTCGTGGTGGACCGACAGGGCAGGACGGCGACCTACAACAAGAAATTCATGGCCATGTGGCGCATCCCGGAGACGGTCATTGCGTCGGGCGATGATGAAAAACTGCTGGCGAGCGTTCTCGACCAACTCAAGGAGCCGGAGGAATTCCTCAGCAAAGTGCGGGAACTGTACGCGCATCCGGACAACCCCGACTTTGATACGCTTGAATTCAAGGACGGCAGGGTTTTCGAGCGGTATTCCCTGCCGCAGCGTGTGGGTAAGGAAATCGTCGGGCGCGTTTGGAATTTCAGGGACATTACCGAGCGTCGAAACGCCGAAAAGAAGGTGGAAAATCTCTACCGGCAACTGCAGGAGTCATCGCGTCAGGCGGGCATGGCGGAAGTGGCGACCAACGTACTGCACAATGTCGGCAACGTACTCAACAGCGTGAATGTCTCCGCCACCCTGGTGTCCGAGCAGGTCCGGAAATCGAAGACGGTGAACCTGATCAAGCTTGCCGCCTTGGTTCAGGAACACCAGCACGATTTCGCGGCCTTCCTGGCGAGCGATCCCAAGGGAATGCAGGTGCCCGGTTACCTGACCGGTCTCGCCACGCAGCTCACCCAGGAACAAGCCGGGGTTCTCAAGGAACTCCAATCGCTCAGCGCCAACATCGAGCACATCAAGGATGTTGTCGCCATGCAGCAAAACTACTCCAAAACGTGCGGCATGACGGAGTCGGTCGCGGTGACCGAAATGGTCGAGGACGCCATTCGCATGAATGAGGCCGCGCTGGTGCGCCACGACGTGCAAGTCATTCGCGAGTACTCCGAGACTCCGCCGGTAGTGGTGGAGAAACACAAGGTGTTGCAGATTCTCGTGAACCTGATCCGGAACTCCAAATATGCGCTCGACGAAGTGGCACGGCCCGACAAGCAACTGACGGTGCGAGTGGACAAGAACGGCGGCGACTTCGTCCGGGTTGCGGTCATCGACAATGGCGTCGGCATCCCGTCGCAGAACCTGACGCGCATTTTCGAGCACGGCTTCACCACGAGAAAGAAGGGCCACGGATTTGGCCTGCACAGCGGCGCGCTGGCGGCCAAAGAATTGGGCGGGACCTTGATCGCCCGCAGCGATGGGCCGGGACGGGGCGCTACGTTTGTCCTGGAGTTGCCCATCCAGGCGAAGGAAAAGAAACCATGAGTGATGCGTCTGGTGAAAAACCCGGTGCGGATAAGAATCGACGGATTCTGGTCATCGACGACAATCGGGCGATCCATGACGACTTTCGCAAAGTCCTGACGAACACGGATCCTCAGCACTCGCCACTGGCCGACGCGGAGGCGGTGCTGTTCGGTGAGAAGCCTCGCGTTGAAGCGCGACCGTGTTTCCATGTGGACTCGGCTTGCCAGGGACAGGAGGGATTGGCCCGCGTGCAGCAATCGATCCAAAACAATCAACCCTACGCGGTCGCGTTTGTGGATATTCGCATGCCGCCCGGTTGGGACGGCGTGGAGACCACACAAAAACTGTGGGAGGTCGACCCGTACCTGCAGGTCGTGATTTGCACGGCCTACTCGGACTATTCCTGGGACGAACTCATCAGCAAGGTGGGCAACTCCGACCGCCTGTTGATCCTCAAGAAGCCATTCGACACGGTCGAGGTGCTGCAGCTGGCCAGTGCATTGAGCGAGAAATGGTGGTTGCACCACGAAGTCCGACGCCAAATGGATGATCTGGAAAAGATCGTAAAAGAGCGGACCCAGCAGCTACAGACGACCAATGACCAACTCGTGGTGGAAATCGGGGAGCACTGCCTGAACAAGCAGCGACTGCAACAGGCGCTGGAAGATTTGGAATCCGCCCAGGAGCAGGTCATCCAACAGGAGCGTCTGCGCGCCCTCGGCGGTATGGCCAGCGGTATCGCTCATGATTTCAACAATTCCCTCGTCGGCATCCTTGGCTTGACCGAATTATTGCTGCACCGGCCCGAGAACCTGGACAACAAGCCAAAGGCCAAGCGCTATCTGGAGATGATCAACACCACGGCCAAGGACGCGGGGAAGATCGTCAATCGCCTGCGCGAATTCTACCGGTTCCGCGAGGAGCGAGAGGCGTTGGAGACGGTTGATCTTAACGCGCTCATTGAGGAAGCCATCTCGCTTACGGAACCGAGCTGGAAGGCACAAGCGGAATCCCGAAGCATCTCCATCACGGTGCAAAAAGATCTCCAAAAGATTTCGACCGTGGCCGGCAACGGGGCTGAGTTGCGGGAAGTGTTGACCAATTTGATCTTTAACGCGGTCGACGCCATGCCGAAGGGAGGCAACATCTCGCTCCGGACGCGGTGCGACGGCAACCAGGTCGTGCTCGAAGTAAGCGACACCGGCAAGGGCATGACCGAAGAGGTCCGCCAACGCTGTTTCGAACCGTTCTTCACGACCAAAGGCGCGCATGGCACGGGTTTGGGATTGTCCATGGTCCATGGGATTCTGCAACGCCATCAAGCCACGATCGAAATCAAGAGCGAAGTCGACAAAGGGTCGACCTTCATCATCCGGTTCCGGTCGCAGTCCGCGCAACCGCAATCGGCGTCCCCGGCGCAACCAGCCAATACCCTCCAGAATCTGCACGTCCTCGTGGTGGACGACGAGGCGATGGTGCGGAATGTCGTCGGTGAATATCTCAAGATTGACGGACACGTGGTGCAGACTGCCGATGGCGGACGCGACGGGCTTGAAAAATTCCACAAAGACCAGTTCGACCTGGTGTTGGTGGACCGTGCCATGCCTGACATGAATGGCGACCAGGTGGCCAGCGCCATCAAATCCACGAACCCATCCATGCCGGTGGTGATGCTCACGGGCTTTGGTTCGATGATGGAGGCCTCCGGCGAGAGACCCCCGTCCGTTGACCTCGTTGTCGGCAAACCGGTAACGATCTGCGATTTGCGCGCGGCTGTTACAAAGGCCCTTGCTGTCCACGCCGCCTAGTCCGGCGGGGTGTGCCACGTAAGAATCCACACACACCAATTTCCGGTTAGCCTCGGGTGTTCATGGCGCTGCGGGCGGTTGCCGGCAGCTACTCGACGGACTTCGTGGACATCAGCGCCTCGATTGTCATCCTCGGCAGTGGCGACGTGTTGACAACCAACTACCTCGACGTGGGCGCCGCCACGAACCAGGCCTCAGTGCGCTTGTCGGGCGATACCGGCGTGCAGCGTCTGACCCAGCCAGGCAAGCGCGAGTTCGTCATCGTCGAAAAAGCGCATCTGAACGGAACCGAGTTTCGCCCCTGCGAGCAGGAACTCGACAATGGTACGCTTGAACCCGGGGGTCATCACCACCGCCCACTTCCTCCCCTGCTGCAGTTGCGCCACCGCCTCCATGAGCCTGCCGGCTTCCGGGAGTTCGGCTAGAATCGGTCCGTCCGCGCAATCGTCAATGTGGAAGATGGTCTCAAATGTCGGATCGTAGTCGGGATCATCGAGGACCTTGGAATAGTGTCGGGCCATGTCGGCAGCGCTGTTGCATCCGCTCATCCGGACGCGCAGCAGGTGATTGACCTTGTCGAATGCGTACTCGATCATGCGTGCTCTCGTTCCGCGTAGATTCCACGCAATCAGTAGTAGAAAGCAGCTTGCTTGCCTATGCGCACCGGGCTGCCTGCGGTTGCTGGCGCGGCGCGGGGCCAAAAAAGGGTGCGCAATATCGTCGGCGCGACAGGGTTAGGGGTGGGGGATCACCGCCAGCGTCCAACTGCGCGATTTCGCTCACTCATGGAACTTATAACATGAGGGGCCAAGTCGGACGCAAACTTACAACAACGTAGGACAAACTTAGCTGAAGCAGACGCACCCTTATAACTGGCCTCGCAAACAACGGGACTTCCCAACGATCTTCAAGAAGTTCTGACCGTTTGGCGTCGTGGCAATTCATCATTGACCAAGCCTTAGATAGCTCTCATCGCACCTATTCACCACGGCCCGCAGCCGTCGCCAGCGAGGAAGCCGCGATAGGCGCGAGTTAATCTGCGCGCGTCACGCCAGATTCTTGGGCGAAGCTGTTCTGGTTTTTCTTTATGGTGACATGCTATCGTCGGCTCGATGACAAGGCGGAAGCCAGTCGATGACACTCCGCGACAAGGGACGGCGGTGCCGTCTCCTGCAACGAAACCCTACTTCGCGAACCGGCCGTGGCTCTTGGCTTTGGTCTTGGCGGTCGTCACGGTCGTGGCCTACCTGCCGGCGCTGCACGACGGCTTTATCTGGGATGACACTCAGCTGATTACAGACAACCGGATGGTCCAGGCGCGCGACGGGTTGTATCGCATTTGGTTTACGACGGAAGCCTCGGATTACTACCCGCTCACGTCGAGTTTCTGGTGGCTGCAGTGGCGGTTGTGGGGAAAGAACGCCGGGGGTACCACGCGGTCAACGTCCTGTTGCACGCGGCGAATGTCGTGCTGATCTGGATGGTCCTCCGACGCCTGAGACTTCCCGGCGCATGGCTGGCGGCGCTGTTGTTCGCCGTCCATCCGGTGAACGTTGCCACCGTGGCCTGGATCAGCGAGCAGAAGAACACGCTGTCGATGTTGTTTTTCGCGCTGTCGATTCTGTGGTACGTGCGATTTGATGAGGAGAGCAAACGGTATTGGTACGGCCTTTCGTTGGCGGCGTTTTTGCTTGCGCTGCTGAGCAAAGCGGCGGTGGTGATGCTGCCGGTTGTGCTGCTGGGATGCGTCTGGTGGTTGCGTGGCAGGCTGCGATCCCAAGACTGGTTGCGCACGGCGCCGTTCTTTGCTCTTTCCATCCTCCTCGGATTAACGACTGTCTGGTTTGAGTACAATCGGGACTTGGGGGGACACCCGACTCGAACGGATGGCTTTCTTTCTCACTTGGCAGTTGCCGGTTTGGCGCCTTGGTTTTATCTCTACAAAACGATCCTGCCGCTGGATCTTTGCATGGTCTACCCCCAGTGGAATCCTGGGGCTTGGGGTTGGAGTGGTTGGCTGCCCGGGATTGCGTTGGCGGGAAGTTTTGCGCTTCTGTGGTGGAAGCGCAACGGCTGGAGCCGGCCCTTGTTGTTTGGGTTCGGCTATTTTGTCGTGATGCTGTTCCCGGTGCTGGGGTTCTTCGACCAGGGATTTTACAAGTATTCGATGGTGGCGGACCATTGGCAGTACTATTCGATTGTGGGGGTTATGGTGCTGCCAGCAGTTGGCGCCGTGGCGCTTGGCACGCGCCTTTGTCGTGGACAGCAGGTTATTGGCCCGGTCGCCGGGGTGGTAGTGATTGTGTTGGGGGCCTTGAGCTGGCAGCGCTGTCTGGTATTCCGCACCGAGGAAACATTGTTCCGGGACAATCTGCTTTACAACCCTTTGGCTTGGGTCGCGCAGAACAATCTGGGGATCGCTTTGGCCCGATTGGGCAAACTGCAGGAAGCTGTGGGACATTGGGAGCAAGTGCTACGGATTAAGCCGGATTACGCCGAGGCGCACTGCAACCTGGGGACTGCCTTGGAGCAAACGGGCAAGATTGAGGAAGCCATCGCACACTACGAGCAGGCACTGCGGATCAAACCGGATTTCGCCGACGCGCACAACAATCTGGGGCTGGCACTGTCGCGTATCGGTAAGATTCAGGAGGCGATTGGGCACTACGAACAGGCGTTACGGAGCAAACCCGATTACGCCGAGGCGGAGAATAATCTGGCGTGGCTACTCGCGACGCTTGCGCCGGCGGACGGCGGCGACCCGGTTCGGGCGGTGACTCTGGCGGAGCGGGCTGGCGAACTCACAAACAATCGAGAGGCAGAGTATCTCGACACCTTGGC
>JBEKYJ010000038.1:0-29722 GCA_049511095.1 Verrucomicrobiia bacterium | reverse complement strand
TGGTGGCTTGTTCAGCCTGCTGGAACTCGCTGGCATCGGCCTTCGGGCGCGAGCCGGGTTTCTGGGACGCAAGATAATCGCCGATGGTGTAGGGGAGAACGAAATAACCGTCCGCCAAGCCCTGCATCAGCGCGCTGGCGCCAAGACGGTTCGCGCCGTGGTCCGAGAAATTCGCCTCGCCGATGACGAACGCGCCCGGCAGGTTGCTCATTAAATTGTAGTCCACCCACAACCCGCCCATCATGTAGTGGATGGCCGGGAAGATACGCATCGGCGTCTCGTAGGCGTTTTCGTGGGTGATCTCGTGGTACATGTCGAAGAGATTGCCATAGCGCTCGCGCATCGTTTCGATACCGAGTTCCTTGATTCGCTGGGAAAAATCAAGGTAGACGCCGAGGCCGCTTTCGCCGACGCCCCGGCCTTCGTCGCAGACCTGTTTGGCCGCGCGGGACGAAATATCGCGCGGCGCGAGGTTGCCGTAGCTCGGATACTTGCGCTCCAGGTAATAGTCGCGTTCCTCCTCGGGAATCTCGTGGGGCGGGCGATGGTCGCCTTTTTTCTTCGGCACCCACACGCGGCCGTCGTTGCGCAGCGACTCGCTCATCAGCGTGAGCTTCGATTGATAATCACCCGTTACCGGAATGCATGTCGGGTGAATCTGGGTGAAGCAGGGATTGGCGAACAGCGCGCCCTTCTTATAGGCGCGCCAGATGGCCGTGGCATTGGAACCATGACCGTTCGTGGAAAGATAATACACGTTGCCGTAACCGCCCGAGGCGAGCACGACCGCGTCCGCCGCGTGCGATGAAATCCGGCCCGTGACCATGTCGCGCACCACGATGCCCTTGGCGTGTCCATCGACCACGACCAACTCCAGCATCTCGGTGCGCGGGAACAATTTCACCTGGCCCAGCCCGACCTGGCGCATCAACGCCTGATAGGCGCCGAGCAGGAGTTGCTGGCCCGTCTGACCGCGCGCGTAGAACGTGCGCGAGACCTGCGCGCCGCCGAACGAGCGGTTCGCCAGGTAGCCGCTGTACTCGCGGGCGAACGGCACGCCCTGGGCCGCGCACTGGTCGATGATGTTCATGCTGACTTCCGCCAGCCGATACACGTTGGCTTCGCGGGCGCGGAAGTCGCCCCCCTTGACGGTGTCGATGAAAAGCCGATGGACACTGTCGCCGTCGTTCGGATAATTCTTCGCCGCGTTGATGCCGCCTTGCGCGGCGACGCTGTGAGCCCGGCGCGGACTGTCCTGGATGCAGAACGATTTGACGCAGTAGCCAAGCTCCGCCAGCGAAGCCGCCGCCGAAGCGCCCGCCAATCCCGTCCCGACGACAATGATTTCATATTTACGCTTATTGGATGGATTGACGAGTTTGATGGCCGCTTTGTGCGAACTCCATTTCTGCGAAATCGGGCCGGAAGGAATGTGGGCGTCGAGTTTCATATCACTTCACCACTTTCGTCAGCACCGCGAGTGGAATCGAGATGTACCCGAGGAAAATCACGATCGAGATGACGATGGCGCAACGGTCGATGATCAACGCGTAGGCCTCGTTTTTCAACCCGAGCGTCTGAAACATCGCCCCAATGCCGTGGCTGAGATGGATGCAAAGCAACCCGATGGCCAGGATGTAGAATCCCGACACCCAACCGTTCGAGAAGCCAAGGATCATCATCTGGTAAATGTCATGCCAGCCGTTTGCGTCATGCAGATCACGAAATTCGGGGTGAACGATCAGCAGGGTGTAGTGGGCGAGATGAAACAGCACGAACGCCAGGATGATCAGGCCGCTCCAGATCATCGTTCGCGACGCGAGGCTGGCGGCAACGACCTCCTTGACTTCGTATGGCGTGGCGCGCGCCGCGCGATTCTCGAGGGTCAACGCGATGGAAGTCCAAATATGGATGATGACGAATGCCAGGAGCCCGACGCGCGCCGGCCAGAGGATTTCCGTCGTGGTCTGGAGGAAGTGGCCGTAGCGGTTGATCGACTCCGGGCCGAGGAAAATCTGCAGGTTTCCCACCAAGTGACCGATCACAAACAAGAACAGCCCCGCGCCCGTGACGGCCACGAGAAACTTCTTACCGAGCGAAGACGTAACAAGACGCGGCAACATATTCATGGGTGCGGCTACGGTGTTAATAAAAGACGCCCCGGAATGCCAGAAGTATTTTCCGCGACGGGCTCAGGCGATGGCGGGAACAGCCGGCCTAACGGGCGCCGACCGACGTGATGCGACCGCGTTTTTGGGCGTAGCCGAGCTTGCGGAAACGGCGAATCTCCGTGGTGCGGCGCGCTTTCGAGAGTCGATCGAGATGGCACACATAGCGGCGGGCCAGCCGATTGGTCTCATGATAGCGCTCGGCCAATAGAGGATCTCCAAAGTCCGCGTTCTCACGGTCGAAGACGCAGGCCTTGAGCCAGCGGCGATCCGCATCGGTCAGGCGTTGGGACTTGTTGAAGAAGGCGCAGTATTTCTGGAGGACCAGGTAGGTATCGATCTTCGCCTGCAGTTCGAGATCGCGCACGAACCCCTCGCTGTGGATGTCGCGCACGCCTTCGCGGAACTTCAGGGCCGCGTGAACCGCGTGGTCGAGTTCCTCAAGGAAGACCATGAAGGGAATGATATTCTCGTCGTTCAACCCGCAAGCCGGATTGTTGTGCTCCAGCGCTTCGACGACGTTCGGGTCGTAATAAATCCCCATCCGCAGTTTGCCGTCCACAATTCGCAGGAAGACGCGTCCCAAATCCGAGATTTGCGCGGCGCTGGCACCCGCCATTTCGGATAGGACGCGGCCGCGGCGCGAGCTGAGCAGGAAATCTTCGAGATTCACACCGGTGGCGCCATACGTCCGCTCCAACAGTATTTGAATCTCGTTCAGTAAAGTCATCCCTCACGTAGGGAGCATCTTAGGTGCCATTCGCGGTTGTGATAAGAGGCAGGGAAACACTGGCTTACAGGGCGGCGACTTGCTTTCTGGTCATTCTTCGTGCATAGAAGGGCGCAGGAGCGTGAGAACTCTATGAGCAAACCGAGAATTGTTGCTTGGATGAAACCGAGTTGTGGCTGGAGCAATGGCGTACGCGCCGTGCTTCGGAAATACGATCTTCCGTACGAGGACCGTGATGTCATTAACAGCGCCGAGAACTATCAGGAGATGGTGACCAAAAGCGGCCAGCCGCTACAACCGACGCTGGACATCGACGGCCATATTCTGGCCGATGTCAGCGGCGAGGAAGTCGAGGCGTGGCTGATCAAGACCGGCTACGTCAGACCCAGCGTCGCCGCAACCGACGTTCCCACCAATCAAGCCTGCCAGGACCACCCCGCGCCAACGATCAAGTTTGGCCGCGGTTAATCCGCGGGCCGGTTATTCGCTTGGGTTCACCACCAAGACACCAAGGCACGAAGAGGACACGAAGGGCACGATCCTCACGCAGCCCCGATAAGGAATCGGGGTAAAAGGCACAGAGGCCGCAGAGGGTGGAGGCTGTGTTGAATCGTTGAGGGGACGATTTAACGCGAGGCTGCCGCGAACGTGGCGCACGCTCAGTTCAGTATGATAACGAAAAACGAAGTGACCCCCGTTCAGGAACTTTTGTCTTGATCGGAACCTTTAATGGGTGACCCCTTTACGCGCAAAAGAGCAAAGAGAAAGCGCCGACACACTTGGGCGTACATCAAGTTTTGTTCCCCTCGTTTTTCGAACTCGATCCGCTTGGAACCGGAAAGCACGAATGATTTCGGTGTTCGGTCCGCCGATCACCGGACTGCCTGCGCCCGCCACAGATTGGCCCGCGCCCCAACGAAACTTGGGTTGATCTGTAGCGCCTGCTGGAACTGCTCTATGGCTTCCGCCACTCGACCCTGTTGGAACAGCGCGAGGCCCAGCCCGTTGTGCGCCTCGGCATAATCGGGTTTGAGCCGCAGTGCCTGCGCATAATGATCGATTGCCTCGTCGAGTTTGCCTGCTCGCGCCAGAACATATCCCAGATCATTCTGCGTCTCGGCGAAGCGTGGGTTGATCTGTAGCGCCCGCTGGAACTGCTCCATGGCCTCCCGCACTCGACCTTGTCGGAACAGCGCGACGCCCAGCCTGTCGTGGGCGGCAGTAAAATCGGGTTGAATCCGCACCGCGCGCTCGAGGTATTCGACCGCCTCGGGCACCTTATCCAATTGGAGCATCACGAGGCCCAACATGAAAGGCGCCTCCGGGGAATGGGGATTGATTCGCAGCGCCTGCTCGTAGTGCCAAATCGCGTCTCGTTTTTCGCCCCGGTGTAACAGGGCGGCGCCCAAGTAATCGTGCGCCTCCCAACATTCAGGGTTCTTCGCAAGGGTATCCTGAAAGATTGTTTCAATATTGCGGTAAAGGTGGACCTGCCTCCAGGTGCACACTCCCAGTACCAGCAGCACGACTGCACCAGCGGACGCTCCCACAATTCGACCGCGTGCGCCGCCTCGTTGGGCAATCGTGGTTCCGGCGCTGACCACCAGGGCGATCAGCCCGATTATCGAATAGTATTGCCAGTGATCGGCCACCAGCGAATACCGCATAAAGTAGATGTTCACGAACCCCAGGGCCGGCACCAACATCGTCAGGTAATAGCCCAACGCCAACAGGCAGCGCTTCCCCCACTGTTGCCGATAGCGCCAGCAGACGAGCAACCCCACCACCATGAGCAGCCCGGGTATGTAGGACATCAGGTTCTGTGGATCGATCTCCCATCGCGGATAGACAAAACACAGATTCAAGGGAACCACAGCCTTGTACAGATAAAACCATGCCGCCCAGCCAGCCCCCGCCAGCCGCGACCAGAAACCATCCTGCCTCACGATATCACCGCCGATGGCCCGATGAGATTGGAACCACACCGTTACGCAACCCAGGAGCCCCGCCACGGCAAAGAACGGCAGGCTGCGCAGCACATCCCGCCGCTCGATCCTCCCACGCCTCCACCATGCGAAGCCCAGCAGCACCACTGGCAGCGGGGCCACCGCCGTCTTGCTCAACAACGCCAACACAAACGTTCCTACCGCCACCCAGTACCAGCCCCTCCGTCCCCCCTCTTCGGACTTCACATACCACAGGCATGTCCACGCGAAGAAGAACATGGCCAGTGTGTTCTTGCGTTCCGAAATCCACGCCACCGATTCCACATTCACCGGATGCACCGCAAACACTGCCGCCGCCAACCACGCTCCCGGGAACCTCAACCTAGCCAGGATTCGCCACCACAACACCGCACTGAGCGCATGCAGGATCACATTGATCATGTGGTATCCCGACGGATTCGTCCCCCACAGACGCCACTCCAGCCACCAGGTTGTGGAGGTCAACGGCCAGTAGTCCGGAGCCTGGGTCGTGAACCAAAATCGATGCAAACCGTCGGACATCCGTATCAGAGGATTCTGAACGACGAGATTGTCGTCGTCCCAGATGAAGCCGGCGTGCCACACCGGCTGGTAGGCGAGGAAGGTGACGAGCAGGAGACCCAAGGCCAGAAGCCAAGGCCGGTTTCCAAAGTCCGGGGCCTTTGCCAGAGGCGTTTGAGCCCCAGCGGGGCGGATCGACGTCGGTTCTGCCATTTGATGAAGGGTAACATACCGGCAGCGGAAGATGGAGAAAATGCACGCATGCGATGGGGTGGCGACAGTTGTTTGACAGAGGACGGACGGCGTACAGAAGCAAGGGGAATTGCAGATCGGAGATTGGAGATCTCAGAGAGACGGCGAAGGAACGTCGGTTGGCACGGGACTTTCCAAAAAAAGGGTGTTTTTACCAAACGAACCCAACTGAAAAATGCGGAAGTATTTTGAAATGAAGGTGTTGGGGAAAAATACGAGTTGGGTTCGTTTTGCAAAAAGGAGCAAAAAATGCGGGGAAAAGCACAAGAATACTGCTCCGAGAGGCCGATTTTGACCGAAACGAAGCCGAAACCAAGGGATAGGAGACAGGATTCAGGAGACAGGAGGCGGCAGGCTGAATCACATATGACTGAGTGGCGATGGGCCAAAACGCGTGACTTGGTGTCTGGCCGGCACATTCGGCTGGATACCCTCGTCGGACTCGGGGATGCCGCAGACGACAGCGGCGTCTCGTCCGACTCGGCTCCCAGCCCTACAATCCGGTTCGGGATCGCTCTGCTCAGACGATTTTGGCGGCGCGGAGGGCTTTCTCGGCGGCTTCGGAGTCGGGGACATGGACAATGACCATGGCTTGCTGGTCGTAGGCGACGGCGGACGCGTAGATGTAATCGATGTTCACGCGCGCTTTCGAAAGGACGGCGGCGATGCGGGCGAGTTGCCCGGGCTTGTCGGAGATGGTGACGCCGAGCACGGGGGATTCGGTGACGTTGTAGCCGAGTTTTCCCAAGACCTTGCGGGACTTCGCCGGGTCGTTGGTAACGAGTCGCACCATGTTGAGGTCGTAGCCGGAGGAGGAGTCGATGGCGATGAGGTTGATCCCGGCGGTGCCGACGGCACGCAACGCCTGGGCGAGTTTGCCGGGCTTGTTCGGTGTGACGATTGTGGTTTCCTTGAATGTTCTCATATCGCCTCCGTCCGTGCGTTTGACCATCCGTCCGCCTGCATGATACAAGTGAACGCGATGCGAGGCAAGTGCGCGCACGCGATTCAGGCAAATCGATGACATCTCTGCCGCACACGCACGTCGGGCAACACCTGTTCATCGGGATCCCCGGCGCGCAATTGACTGCCGAGACGCGCCGGTTGTTGAAGACGGTGCAACCGGGCGGGGTGGTGCTGTTCGCGCGCAATGTCGAGAGCGCCGCCGATCTGCGCGCGCTCGGGGGCGCGTTGCGAACCGAGTGCGCCTACCAACCGCTGGTGGCCATCGACCAGGAACACGGACGGGTCAACCGCCTCCGGAGCATCATCGGGGAAGCTCCAACCATCGCGGAGGTCAAGAAGTCGGGCAACATCGAACAAGCGGAGGACTTCGGGCGGACGACGGGACGGTGGCTGCATCAATTCGGCATCGACATGGATTTGGCCCCCGTGTTCGACATCGAGTTGTTCAACAAGAAAACCGACAACGCGCTGCACGAGCGGTGCTGGGGCCGGACTGCCGACGAAGTGGCGCGATGGGCCGGAGCGTTCCTGGAGGGACTCGAACGCGAGGGAGTTGCGGCGTGCCCGAAGCATTTTCCGGGACTGGGCGGGGCCCTGCTCGATTCGCACGAGAAGTTGCCGACCATTAAACGGACGCGAGAGCAACTGCTGGCGGAGGACGTCGTTCCCTACACACGGCTGTTGCGGCGTCTCACCGCAATCATGGTGGGACACGGACATTATCCTGCATTCGATGGCGAGAAGCCGCGACCCGCTTCATTCTCGAAGACGATCATTACCGACTTGCTGCGGAAGCAGCTTGGTTTCACGGGACTGGTTCTAACGGACGACATGGAAATGGGCGCGATCTCGCAAATCTGTTCGTTGGAGCGGGCGGTTGTCGAAGCCGTCGATGCGGGCGCGGACGTGGTACTGGTTTGCCATACGACGCAGAAAGCGCTGGCGGCACATGAAGCACTGACGAAGGCGGTCACGGCGGGGCGCATTCCCGCCCAGCGGATTCTCGAATCGCAACGTCGCATCCAGCAGTTCCGCGACGAATGGATCGGGCACAAGGTCCAGCCATCATGAACTGGCAGGAGAAGTTGAATCAGCGAATCGTGCGGTGCCGACTCTGTGCACGGCTCGTCCCGTATCGCGAGCGCATTGGCCGCGAGAAGAAACGTGAGTTTCGCGACTGGGATTATTGGGCGAAGCCGCTGCCGAGTTTCGGCAACCCGGGCGCGCACTTGTTGGTCATCGGCCTGGCTCCGGCGGCGCACGGGGGGAATCGCACGGGAAGATTCTTTACGGGGGACTCGTCCGGGCGCTGGCTGTTCCGCGCGCTGCACAAGGCGGGGTTCGCCAACCAGCCGACGTGGCAGCGGCGCGACGACGGCCTGAAACTCATCGACGCCTACATCACCGCTGTCCTGCACTGCGCGCCGCCAGACAACAAGCCGTTGCCGGCGGAAATCGAGTGCTGCAGCGTCTATTTCGATGAGGAGTTCACGCGACTGAAAAGCGCGCGCGTGGTGGTTGCGCTCGGGAAGATCGCGTTCGACAATTATTTGAAAAGCCTGCGCCGACGGGGTCTGGTATTGCCGAAACCGTTGCCGCAATTCGCGCACGACAGGTTGCACGAACTCGGCGACGGCTTGCCTGCGCTCATCGCCTCGTATCACCCGAGCCGTCAGAATACCAACACCGGGAAACTGACGGAACCGATGTTCGATGCCGTGTTCGCGCGGGCGCGACGATTGATCGATGAAGACAACCAGCCTAGCGCAACGACTTGAGCGCTTTCCGCGCGTCGGAGACGTGGGCGACGATGAGCGCTTCCGCTTGCCGGCCGCCGGCCGTGGCGTAGAGGTAATCGATGTTCACTTTCGCGCGGCCGAGCACGTCCGCGACACGGGCCAAGGCGCCCGGTTGATCCTTCGCGGGAATGCAGAGCACCTTCGTCTCGCCCACGTCGAGGCCTTTGCGGCGCAGGACGGTGCGCGCCTTGGCGGCTTTGTCCGGCACGAGGCGGACGATGTTGTATTCGAAGCCGCCCGATGCATCGATGGCGAGCAGGTTCACCTTTGCCCTGGCGAGCGCCTGGGTGACGTCGCCGAGCGTGCCGGGACGGTTGGGCAGGATGATGGAAAGTTCAGTTCGTATTGTCATGGGTGATCTCCTTGAATAACTCAGCGCCATGGGCCAGCGCGTCGGCGGATGCGCCGACGATGGCCACCGTGTGTCTGCTCATGCCTGGCTTAGCCTCCCAAATACGATTTCTTCACCTGCTCATTGCTTATCAGATTCCGGGCGGTGTCTTTCAACACAATTCGTCCGGTTTCCAGCACGTAGCCACGGTGCGCCACATGGAGCGCCATGTTGGCATTCTGCTCGACCAGCAGAATCGTCGTGCCCTGCTGGTTGATCTCGCGAATGATCTCGAAGATCCGGGTCACGATCATCGGCGCGAGACCCAGCGACGGTTCATCGAGCAACAGCAGTTTTGGGCGCGCCATCAAGGCCCGCGAGATGGCCAACATTTGTTGCTCGCCACCGCTCAACGTCCCGCCGAGTTGCGATTGCCGTTCCTGCAAGATCGGAAACGAGGTGAAGACGCGTTCCAGGTCGGCCTTCAACGCCTCGGGGTCAGCCCGCTGAAACGCGCCCATTTCCAGGTTTTCCCGCACCGTCAGTCGCGGGAAGATGCGACGTCCCTCCGGGGCCTGCGAAATACCGTGCCGGACGATCTCATGCGGAGGCTGGTTCTGGATCGGCTCGCCGTCGAACACGATGCGACCGCTGCGACACCGGTTAACGCCGCTGATAGTCATCAGCATGGTGGATTTGCCGGCGCCGTTCGCCCCGAGCACCGCGACGATCTCGCCCTCGGCGACGGCGAGGTTGATGCCCTTGAGCACTTCAACCGGCCCATACCCGGCATGCAGGTCTTCGACCTGCAGCAGGGATGAATCATGAGTTATGAAAGATGAAGAGGAATCCGAATTCATCAGTCATCCTTGCCCAAGTACGCTTCGATAACTTTCGAATCATTGCGCACTTCGTGCGGCGTTCCCTCGGCGATTTTTTCACCGTGATCGAGAACGGCGATGCGGTCGGAAATCCCCATGACGACCGGCATGTGATGTTCGATCAACAGCACGGTGATGCCGCGGTCGCGAATGTTGTGGATCAATTTCATCAAGTCCTGCGCCTCGGCGGGATTCATGCCGGCGGCGGGTTCGTCGAGCAAGAGCAGACGCGGTTGCATTGCGAGGGCGCGGGCAATTTCCAGGCGGCGCTGGTGGCCATACGACAGGTTCTCCGCCAGTTGATGGGCCTCCCGGTCCAAGCCCGCGAAGCGCAGAATCTCCATCGCACTCTGCTCGGACTCCTGTCGTTCGCGCCAGTACAGCGGCAGACGCAACGCTGCGTGCCAGAAACGTGTGCGCAGCCGGCTGTCCATCCCGAGCAACACGTTATCCAGAACGATCATTTGGTTGAACAGGCGAATGTTCTGGAATGTCCGCGCGATGCCGGCGCGGGCGGCCACTTCCGGTGCGCGTCGGCTGCGTTCCCAGATCGCGTACGCGCCGGCAAGTCCGACGAGCGCGCCGATGAGAAACGGGATGATGACCCGGCGGCCCGGCTCTTCGCCGAAGTAACGGAACACTGCGCCGGCCGCCTTCGACCAGAGAAACGTCTGCTGATAAGCATAGTTGGCGGTAATGGCGGTGTCCCAGAGCGACTCGACGTTCACAATCAGAACGAGGCTGAGCGCAGCGATGATACCGATGAGCGCCAGCGTGAGCGCGGTCGTCCAGCGGAACGGTCGGCACACTTCCCCGCCGCCGAAGTAGATGCGACCGCTGGTCGGTTCGTAAATTCCCGTGATCGCGTTGAACAACGTGGTCTTGCCCGCGCCGTTCGGACCAATGATGGAGACGATGTGTTTCGAGGGAATGTCGAGCGACACGGAATTGACGGCGGTGAGTCCGCCGAAACGCACGATGAGGTCGGAAATTTCGAGGAGGTTCATGGCGAAGGCGAGGGTGGGGGCGCGTGAGGTTCCAGCGGATGAAGTTCGGCTTTGACCTGCCTCGACGGCAACAAGCCCTCGGGGCGGAACCGCATCATGAGGATGAGCGCCAGTCCGTACAGCATGTACTTCCAGTTGCCGGGAGCGGTGAACGCATTCGAGCTACTGATAAGTTGATGGGCCTTGAGGTAGTTCGTAAGCGTTTCGAGGACGATGGAATTGAACCCCATGATCACGAGCGCACCGAGCAGCACGCCGCCGATGCTGCCCATGCCGCCGACGATCACCATGCACAGCGCGATGATGGAAACCTGAAAATCGTAGTTGCCCGGCTCGCCGCTCGAACCGAGATAGCTCGCCCACAACGCCCCGGCCAGGCTGCATTGCGCCGCGCCGAGGGCGAACGCCAGCAGTTTCATCTTCATCGGGTTGATGCCCGCGCAGGAGGAAGCGAGTTCGTCTTCGCGGATGGAAATCCACGCGCGACCGATGCGCGAGCGAAGGACGTTGCGATTCAACAGGACGAGAACCGCCAGAAAGCCGAGAAAGAGGTAGTACCATGGCTGGTACGTTTCGGGTCGAAACTGGTAGCCGAAGACAGAGGGCGAGGGCAGGGGATTGATACCTTGCGTGCCTTTCGTGATCGAATCGAGGTTCTTCAGCAGGTCTTCCACGATCTCGCCGAACCCGAGCGTCACGATGGCCAGATAATCACCGCGCAGCCGAATCGTCGGCAACCCGAGAAACAGTCCCACGGTCAGGCCCACGAGCACGGTCACCAGAGTGGCCGGCCAGAAGCCGAGCCGGAAGGGATAGATGTCGCAGGTCAGGATGGCGTAGCTGTACGCGCCGACTGCCATGAACGCCGCAACGCCGAGATTGAGCAACCCGGTGAAGCCGGTGAGGATGTTCAGGCCCAGTCCGAGCATCGCCATGATGAAAATCGGGCGCAACAAATCGCCCACGTGATGATTACCCGGAAATGCCAGTTCAATCAGCGGGATCAACGCCGCGACGGTGAGGAATGACCAGTGAAAGGGAATCGTGCGGCGGGTCGCCATCAGACCTTCTCCTTCGCGCGGGCGCCGAGCAGACCCGATGGACGGAACACCAGCACGAGAATCAAGACCGTGAACACGAGGACATTCGTCCAGCGCGTCTCGATGTATTGATCGCAAAACGCGCGGGCCAAACCGATGACCAATCCGCCCAAGACCGCGCCCGGCAAACTGCCAATGCCGCCCAGCACAGCCGCCGTGAATGCATCGATTCCCGCGCGATAGCCCATTTGAAAGTAGATGGTGTTATTGTAAATGGCGAACACGACACTGGCGACGCCGGCCAGCCCGCCACCGACAAAAAATGTCTGCCCGATGACGCGATCCACAGGGATGCCCATCAATTGCGCCGCCAGCCGGTCCTGCGCGACGGCGCGCATCGCCTTGCCCGCGCGCGTGCTCTTCACAAACCACGTCAGCAACGCCATCAACGACAGCGTCACGCCGAAAACCATCAGGTCTTTTATCGTAAACGTGACGGCGCTTTGGCCAAGCAGATTGGCGTTCGAGACGAGGACAGGAAAGTCCTTCGGCGCGGCGGCGGCCCGGCCCAAGCCGAAGACTTTCATCGGCACGCCGCCCCAGAGGAGGCCGATGTTCATGAACACGAACGAAACGCCGATGGCGGAGACGAGGGGCGCGAGCTTGGTGGATTCGCGCAGGTGACGGTACGCGAAGCGGTCCACGAGCCAGTTCAACCCGCCACAGAACAGCGGCACGACAATCAGCATGAGCACCAAACCAAACCACATGCCCGATGCGCCCGCGGTAATATGATCGAGGCCGAGGAGTCCCACCAACGTCAACGCCGCGAAGCAGCCGAGCATGAAGAGGTCGCCATGGGCGAAGTTGATGAGTTCGATGATGCCGTAGACCATCGTGTAGCCCAGAGCGATGAGGGCGATGATCATCCCGTTGGACAATCCGATGATCAGTTGTTGCAGGAAAATCTCACTGCCCGACATATCGGCGAGACTCTAGCGATGCTCCGCAATCGGAGCAATCGCAAACATTCCCAGCAGAATTCGGCGGTGACAGACCGCCGCTACAGCGCCTCACATCCCCACAATCTTCACCGGGGTGAATTTGCCGTCTTTGATGATCTCGACCATCATGACTTTGAGGGAGGTGTCGCCGTTCTGATCGAAGGACCATTTGCCGAGGACGCCGTCGAAGTCGCGGAGGCCGGTGATGGCCTCGGTGATCGCGGCGCGGTCTTTCTTGCCGGCGCGCTTGATGCCTTCGAGCACCACGCGTCCCGCTTCGTAGCCGTACACGGCGTACGCTTCCGGCTCGGCATTGAACTTCTTGGTGTAGTTCTCGTAAAAGTCCTTGCCGCGTCCCTTCAACTGCTTCGGCGGGAGTCCGCCAAACGTTACGTACGTGCGGTCGTTGAGGTTCTCCCGTCCCCCCGACTCGATGAGCGCCTGTTCGCGGCAGCCGTCGGGCAACATCAACTTGGCGCGCACGCCCACCGCCACGAGGTCCTTGGCCAACTGGCCCGCATTCGTCTGCGTGGTGCCGCCGAAATACACCAGGTCGGCATCGGCGCCCTTGATCTTCGTCATCAGCGAACGATAGTTTGCCGCCTTCGGGTCGATGCCTTCGTAGCCGACCACTTGGATGCCGAGCTTGCCGCAGGCGCGCTTGAACACGTCGGCAACACCTTTCCCGTACAATTCGCGGTCGTGGAGGATGAAGACCTTCTTTGCGCCGAGTTCCTTGGCCCACATCGCGGCGACTTCGCCCTGAATATCGTCGGCGGGCACGACCCGGAAGAAATTGATCTTGCCCGAGGGACGGTACACCTGCGGCTCGTTGGCTTCGCCGAGACCGGGTTTCGTGAGGCCGGGGTAGGTGTTGGCGGGGCTGACCTGGACCAGGGACGCCTTGTTAAGAATCGGCATGGAGATTTTCGCGGCACCGGAGTTGTACGTGCCGATGTAGGCCATGATATCGGGATCCTGGACGGCTTTCTGGGCGTTCCCCGCCTCGACAGCGGGATCCCATTGGCCGCGCTCGGGAGAGGCATCGTCCCAGTCTTCGTAGGCGATGGTGAAATTGCCGACCTTGCCGCGCGCCTCGTCGATAGCCATTTTGATGCCGTTGACGATGGTTTGCGCCTGCGCGTTGGCGCTGCCCGTGCGCGGCAAGCTGGAGATGATCTTGATAGTCGGCGAATCGGCGGCCAGCGCAGCAGTTCCGAAGGCAAACGTTAAGAAAAGAAGGTATGGAGGGAATCGTTTCATACGTTGCTCTTTTGTCACAAACAGCAAGCCCACGCAATCCCAAAGCCAGCGAGATTGCTTCCCCGACGCAAGCTTGCTTCTGTAATCGAGGGTGTGTTACAAAGCTCGCGCATGCTGAAACAGCAGCAGACGATTAAGCGCCCGGTGTCGTTCTCGGGCATTGGCATCCACACGGGTTCGAAGGTCAACATGACCTGGAAACCGGCGGCGGTGGACCACGGCATCAAGTTTGTCCGCGTCGATCTCGACGGCAAACCCGAGATCGATCCGAATATTCGCAACATCGGCGACACGACGCGCTGGACGACGATTGGCAACAACGGCACGGTCATCCACACCGTCGAGCACGTGCTGGCGACGTTGAACGGTTACGGGATCGACAACCTCGTCATCGAGTTGGACGCCAACGAGCCGCCTGTCGGCGACGGCAGCGCGCTGCCGTATGTGCACATGGTCAAGCAGGCGGGCATCCAGCCGCAGGAAGGCAAGCGCGAGATTTTCCGGCCGCAGGAAACGGTGCACGTCGAGGTGGGCGACTCGCTGGCGGTGGTGGTGCCGAGCGACCAATTGCGGATCAGTTGCACGATTCATTACGGCAAGCCGGGACTCGATGCGCAGTTTTTGAGCCTCGCCATCGAGCCGGAGACGTTTGAGACGCAGATTTCGCCGGCGCGAACGTTCGCGCTCTATGAGGAGGTGCAATACCTCGTCGACCACGGGTTGATCAAGGGCGGCAGCCTGGAAAACGCGGTGTTGATCCGCAACGAGACGATTCTCGCAACCGAGCCGTTGCGGTTCCGCGACGAGTTCGTGCGACACAAGATACTGGATGTGCTGGGCGACATTGCGTTGCTCGGGCGTCCGCTGGCGGCGCACATCATCACGATTCGGCCGGGACACTCGTGCAACGCGGCCCTGACGAAGGCGCTGGCGAAGGTGATGGAGAAAGAGCAGCCGGCGCCAGTGTCGTTTGCGCCGCCGATGTCGTCGGACACGCCAACGGAACCGGCGATGGACATCAACCGGTTGCTGAACGTGCTGCCGCATCGGTATCCGTTCCTGCTCGTCGACCGCATTCTCAAGATCGAAGGGGAAGAAAGGATTGTCGGTCTCAAGAACGTATCGATCAACGAGCCGTTTTTTCAGGGGCATTTCCCCGGCCATCCGATCATGCCGGGCGTACTGCAACTGGAGGCGATGGCGCAGGTGGCGGGCGTGTTGATGCTACGGTCGGGGGAGAACGCGGGGAAAGTCGCGTACTTCATGAGCGCCAACAATGTGAAATGGCGCAAGCCGGTCCGCCCGGGGGACCAACTCATCATCGAAATCGAAATGGGCCGCGCGCGCGGCAAGATCGCCAAGGCCAAAGGCACCTGCAAGGTGGACGGCGAAGTCGTCAGCGAAGCGGAAGTGATGTTTAGCGTGGTGCAAGGGTAGCGGGGCGACAGGCGGCGATGGGGTAACCGCGAATGAACGCGGATGCGCGAGAATTGGGTTCACCACGAAGCGCTGACTCCTTCAACCGACCTGCGCCATGCGTTTCGCCACGTGAAACGTGGCAAGCAATCGCCGCGCCGATGCTACAGTACCAGCCGGACGCGGTAGTAGCGGGCCGGGAAGTTGGTGGCGGCGCCGGCGTCGAGATAGGTGATGGTGGTGGCGGCAGTGTTCGTGACGTCAAACAAGTCGATGAAGTTATTCGAGCAACCGCCGCAGGCGTCCCCTGAAGCAACCTGGAGGGCGTTGGTTGTGCCGATCCCTGTCGTCCACGTGATGCGGAAGCCCTGGCCTTGGCGGGCAATCGATGTGATTCGGAACACGGAGGCGCTGTTGGTGGGATCGGTACCCGCAAGGAACTCTGCCATATTATTCTGACCATCGCCGTCGGGGTCAGCATCGGCCGCTGCCGCCGGGTTGGTAATGCTGCCGAAGTACTGGATCTGCCAGTTCTGGAACGGCGTCAACGCCGGCGCCACCGAGATGTAATTTAGCTGCGTATTGGTGCTGACGCCGCCCGGACCGGTGATCACCAGAGACACCGTGTACGTGCCGGCGGCGTAACTATGAGTCACGCTGTTGGTCGTGGTATTGGTCGTACCACTGTCACCGAAATCCCAGAACCGGTTGGTGATGGTGCCGGTCGACGTGTCGGTGAACGTGACCGCCAAGGGCGCCGTACCATAGGTCGGACTGGCGGTGAAATTGGGCAGGAGCGGCTCGGTCGCCAGAAGTGTTGCTTGGCCGGCGGCATCGGGGTTCGACCCCTGGTTAGACGCCGTCCAGAAAATCAACTGTGCGCGCGAATCACTCGCCGGTATCTGCCAGGCATTGCTGCCATCCAGTGGCGGACTGTTGGTATCGGTGTATTTCCCGTAGTAGGTGACGCCGACCGTGTTGGAAGCGAGGGTGAGCGATGGGAACCAGTACAGTTGCAGTTTCTGGCCCGGGGCAATTCCATTCGTGTAGGCCACAACCGTTTGATCATGCAGCACGCCGTCTCCGCAATTGCATCCGCTCAGGTCCCATACGCCGGCAATCCTGTCATCCGTTCCCCACGTGGCGCCGAGACTCAGCGGAAAGTCCGGCTGTGGATCGACAAATCCGTTGGTTCCCGTGTCCACCACCAGCACGGCGATGCTGTTGGTGGGCGCCCGAGCGCCAGAGTTGTCGTAAAGATAGCGAGCGTCAACAGTGATGGTCGAGGGCGCCGGGAGCACGGTAATGTAATTCGGCTGGGTATTGGTGCTGGCACCGGCGTCGCCACTGGCAATCAGCGTGACGGCGTAGGCGCCGGCGGTGTAGGTGTGCACCATCGTGTTGGTGGTGGTGTTGGTGGTGGTGGTGTCGCCGAAATCCCAGAACCGGTTGGTAATGGTTCCCATCGACGTGTCGCTGAAGGTCACCGTGAGAGGTTCCGTGCCATTAGTCGGACTGCCTGTGAACCTGGCCACGAGCGCCTCGAACAACGTCGCGCCATTGATGGTGGCGACCGACAAGCTTTGGGCGCGGTTGGTGACGGTGCCGCCTTGCGGGAACGCTGGGTCATCCAGTGGCGAGTAAACCTCGAGGCTCTCCTGTTGCAGCGAGCCCTGATTCTGATCGGTCACTTCTTCGGCGTTGAGCATCGAGCGGTGGATGAACCAGTCTTGATACTCCGCCTCGGCCGGCGATTCGGGCCGTGTCGCGGCGCTGCCGTGGCCGCCAAGGACAAAGCCGATAGGCGCAAGCTGCTCGGAAGCTGTTCCCGCCAGAACACCATCGACATAGAACCACGTCTGGCCACGGGCGTATTGATAAGCGACCACGACATTATGCCACGCGCCATCGGTGGCGTTGACGCCGGAACACACCACGTGCCCGGTGGTGGGCACGTACACCAAATGTGTCGGCGTAATCTCAATCGTCGGGTGCACGGCGGAGCTTGGCAGCGTGACTGAGGCCACCGTCCCTGTCGCCGACGCGCGGACGCGAAATGACATCGAGAACGAGTGCACGGTCGAACCGGGCGTGAAGCTGAGGGGCGCGGACTGGTTCGGATCGCCCAGAATGCGGACGAAACGGGATCGGTTACCCCATTGAGGAGTCGGTTTTCCGGCTTTCAACGCATCGAAGACGCTCGGCACGATTGCCAGGAACATTTCGTAGTGACCGGCATCATTCGGATGCGACCCATCGCCGGGCAATCCATTTTGGAAACCCAGGCTGGGCACCCAGTGGCCCTGGCCATTGTCAGTGGCTCCGAGAAAATTGACGTGGGGCACACCCAGCGTGTTAAACTGCAGAACCATGTTCTTCAGGTAACCATATTGACTCGCCGTGAAGTCGTCCTTGGGATAAACGCCTCCCAGCAGCGGGAGGCTGCCGTTTTGGCACGACATGGCGATCAAGTTGGAGATCCCCGAGTAGAACTGGCTGCAAATTGCCTGCGGATTGGGCGAACTGTCCAGGCCTTCGTTGCCGAGCGACAAGGCGATGAAGATTTCGTCAACGCCGACCGGCACGTCCCGGTGGAAGCGGTTAATTACGAGGGGCGTGGTGTCGCCGGAGATCGACCGATTCATTACCCACCAGCCGTTCGTCCCCATCGTTTGCGTCAACAGCGCCCCATACGAATTCGCGAACGACCCATTGATGACTTGGTTGCTGTATACACCCGACGCATTGGCACCTTGTGCCACGGATGAACCGAGAATCAGGTTCGTCTTGATAGTCGCCCAAGAGGGTGGTCCTGTTGCCAGACCCAAGACAACCACGGTGATGCCAAGCACGCGGTTCTTTCTCACGGTTCTCCTACGACTTGAATGAGGTATATCAGTTTTCTTCTACGCTTCGACTCAACCAAGTTAATCAGAATTTCCCTGAAAAGTCGAACACATATCATTTCATTTATTGACCGCGACACTCCAGAATGCTCACCCGGACCCACCCCAAGTGAGGCATTTGCAGGTGTATTTGGTGTTTGCTTCGCCATCATGTTGCGAGTCTAACGAGGCAGGGCACGATGTCGGTGTGTTTCGCGATTCGGATGCCTAGCCATTGTTCCCCGGTTCAAGGAGGGGGAGGAATCGACGTCGAATTGCCGTGAAAACAACATCACGGGTTTGCCACACACAACGGTGGGTTTGCCACGAAAGCGACATCGCGGCGTCTTGTCTGACTCGGCTACGCTTCGCTTCGGCTCCATGCAGCTAGTGCTGCACTCGGCTTTCAACTCTCAACCAAGTGAGGCGGATCGGCGGTCGGTCAGCACGGCGATTCACCCCGAAAGCTTTCGGGGCAGGGAGCGGCGTGGCTACGCCGATCGGGAATCGGGGCGGGCAAACAGCGGGGTCGACGGCAAGGGGGAGCGTTGCCCGATGAATTAACTGTCCCAACCAGCGGCAACCAATGTGAAGCGGCGCGGGTGTGGGGTTCAGGCTTGCTTGGGGTAGTGCAACGCTTGCGTTGACGTGCGGGGGAGGGTTCGTGTAGAAATGTAGTTGAGGACGGTGCTGCTTCTCTGATGGCATCCACGAACATTCACGCGACGGCGGTTATTGACTCTGCTGCCCAGATTGGCGCGGGGTGCGAGGTCGGGCCCTATTGTGTCGTGGGGGCGAACGTGAAACTGGGGGAGGGGTGCCGGCTGCATTCGCATGTGGTGGTGGATGGGCTGACGACGATCGGGCCGGAATGCGAGTTTTACCCGTTTGCGTGTATCGGGTTGAAGACGCAGGATTTAAAATATCAGGGGGGGAGTTGCCACCTGAAAATCGGGTCGGAGAACGTGTTTCGCGAGCATGTGACGGTGCATACGGCCACGGGGGACGGGCTGTACACGCGGATCGGGTCGCACAACAACTTCTTGGCGTATTCGCATGTGGCGCATGATTGTGTGGTGGGGAATCATGTGATCTTCAGCAACAATGGCACGCTGGCGGGACATGTTGTGGTGGAAGACTTTGCGATTGTGGGGGGACTGGCGGCGATACATCAATTCTGCCGGATTGGCACCATGGCGATCATCGGCGGATGCGCCAAGGTGGTGCAGGACGTGCCGCCGTACATGATGGCCGATGGCAACCCGGCGGAGACCCGGGGGGTCAATAAAGTCGGTCTGGAGCGCAATGGGGTGTCCGAGGAGACCCAGCGGGCGTTGCGGGAGGCGTTCAAGATAATGTTCAGAGCAGGGTTGACAGTTAGCAATGCCTTGGATAAATTACAGTCAGAACTTCCGCCAAGCCCAGAGCTCGAACATTTTATCGACTTCTGTCGCAAGTCTGAGCGCGGAATAGCCCGATAGGCTAAAGCAGCACCCATTCATGGCGAAGTTGAATCGTAAGCCGATTCAAGATTCGGAGCGCATTATTGAGTTTGATCTCGTGCGCGCGACGGAAGCTGCCGCTCTGAACGCCTCGCAGTGGCTGGGGAAGGGCAACAAGAACGCGGCCGACCAGGCGGCTTGCGACGCGATACGCGGGATGTTTGATCTCATCCCCTGTTGCGGCGAAGTGGTAATCGGCGAAGGGATCAAGGATGAAGCGCCGGGGATATTTCTCGGCGAGCAATTGGGAACATGGGAACCCGGCGCGGTGCCTCTCGATATCGCGGTGGATCCCGTGGACGGCACGACGAACATCTCGAAGGGGTTGCCGAACGTGATTTCGGTGTTGGCGGCGGGCAGCGCCCATGACGGGTTGGGGAAGGCGCTGAAGAATCTGCCGAGCTTCTATTGCGAGAAGCTGGCGTACGGACCGCGGGTGCGGAACTTCATGCTCAAGAAGGGAGTCGAGCAGGTGAAGTTGGAAGCACCGATCGAGGAGAATGTGCTCCTCATCGCGAAGATCCTCAACGCCGCGGTGCACGAGTTGACGGTCACGATGCTTGACCGGCCGCGGCACGAGGAGTTGGTCGGCCGCATCCGCAAAGTCGGGGCGCGATTGCGGATGATCGGCGATGGGGACGTGGCCGGCGCGATTGCGCCCAGTCTGCCCGATAGCGGCACGGATTTGTATGCGGGCGTCGGCGGCGCGCCGGAAGCGGTGCTGGCGGCAGCGGCGTTGCGCTGCCTCGGCGGCGACATGCAGGTAAGAGTATGGCCGCAAGACGAGGCGGAGCGACAGACGCTACTAACGAACGGGTTTGGAGAAGAAATGGGGAAGGTGTATAACGCGGAGGATTTGGCGCGGGGAACCGGTATCATGTTCTGCGCCACGGGCATCAGCGACAGCCCGTTGCTGCCCGGGGTGCGGTTCATCGGCCACACGGCGGTCACGCATTCGATCTCGATGCGCGCCAACACGCGCACTGTCCGCTACATCAAGGCCGTACACGATCTGACAACCAAAACCATACGCCTGCGTTCGACGCGGGCAGAGCAACCACTGTGAACGAGACAGAACAGCAGCAAACAAAACCACAGCCTTCACCACAGCAACCAACCGATAGCCAGGTCCGCGGTGTCCTGGAAGTAGGCGAAAAGGGGTTCGGCTTCCTGCGCAACCCCGCCCGCAGCTTCCAGATCAGCCCGAACGACATCTACGTGTCGCCGGACATCATCCGCAAATTCAAGCTGCGGCCTGGCCTTGAAATCGAGGGCCGCGCCGTGCCGCCCAAGAAGGGCAGCCCGCAGTTGGCGGAGATCTTCAAGATCAACGGCGCCCCGACGGATAAGTGGGCAGGCCTCAAGAAGTTCGACGACCTGACCAGTCTTAATCCGAACGAACGTTATGTGCTCGAAACCGTCCCCGACCGCTACACCACGCGGGTCATCGATCTCATCGCGCCAATCGGCAAAGGCACGCGCGGCCTCATTGTCGCGTCGCCGCGCACCGGCAAGACCACGTTGCTGCACCATATTGCCAACGCGATCATCGAGAACCACCCGGATGTCCATACGATGGTGCTGCTGGTCGATGAACGCCCGGAGGAAACCACGGACTTTCGTCGCTCCGTCATAGGCGGCGAGGTCATCGCCTCGACCAACGACCAGACGATTGAGGACCATGTGCGCACGGCGAAGATCGCCATCGAACGCGCGAAGAGGATGGTCGAATTCGGCCGGGATGTGTTCGTGGTGCTTGATTCAATCACGCGTTTGGCGCGCGCATTCAACAATTACATTGGTTCCACCGGTCGCACGATGACCGGCGGTCTTGATGCCCGCGCGATGGAACAGCCGCGCCGCATTTTTGCCTCGGCCCGCAAGGCGGAGGATGGTGGCTCGCTCACGATTATTGCCACCGCGCTCATCGATACAGGTTCGAGGATGGATGAGCTGATCTTCCAGGAGTTCAAAGGCACGGGCAACTCAGAATTGGTCCTGGACCGTAAGATCGCCGAGCAACGCTATTGGCCCGCGGTGGATATCAACGCTTCCGGCACGCGGCGCGAGGAATTGTTGCTCGCCCCGAAGGATCTGGAGGCGATCACACGCTTGCGCCGCGCCCTCAGCGGGGCTCCGCCGGTCGAAGCCATTCAAAAGCTGCTCAACGGCCTCGGCAAGCTCAAGACGAACAAGGAATTCCTCAAGGCGATGACCGACGCTTGAGCCGGCGCGCGTGAGCACGCCCTGCCGAAACTACATTCACATCGTGGAGCGACTGGCCGCGCTGCCGTCGAGGAGTTGGCGGAGTCGTCGCGTCAGCACTGTCTGGGGTTACCCATGGTTCGCGGTCGAGCGCGTCGTGTCGCGACGCGCACCGAATGTTTTGGTGACGGCGGGGATTCACGGCGAGGAACCCGGCAGCGTGGAAGGCGCGCTCCGATGGCTGGAGGGCGGTGAATGGGCGACATGGTGCGTGAACTGGCTCGTTCTACCGTGCATCAATCCTTATGGCTGGGAGCGCAATCAACGCCGCGACGCCCAACGCCGTGACATCAACCGCCAATTCCGCGACTCGAGCGATTGTCCGGAGGTGAAATTGGTCAAACGGCTCGTGGCGGGCCGACGTTTTCGATTCACGCTTGATTTGCATGAAGACGTGGACGCCTCGGGGTATTACCTCTATGAACTTCGACGCGAACCGCCATTCATTGGCGAACACATCGTCAAAGCAGTCGGCAAGATCATTCCCATCAATGGCGACAAGGTGATCGATGGCAGCCGGGCAACAGGTCCTGGCCTGATTCGTCGTGAGGCGAACCTCGACAGCTTGAGACGACGGCGTCGCTGGCCGATGGCCTATCATCTGTTTTTGAATTGCACCGACCACATCCTGGGCAGTGAAACGCCGGTCCACTTCCCGCTCGAACTGCGCGCCCAGGCGCATAACGTGGCGCTCCGAACTGCGCTGCAGACCCTGGCGGGATGACGCTAGTCGAGCGGCATTTATCTTGTTCGGCCCTCCATCAACGTGCTACCGTTTTGCATATGCTTCGATCAATTGTTCCCGTGCTGTGCATCGTGCTGGCCGCTCCGTTGAGCAGTCGCGCTCAACTCTCCGTCCAACTCAAATCGGACCGCGACACGCTGATGTTGTTCGAATCGATTTCTGTGGGCGTCAGTATCCACAACTTCTCGGGTCACACGATCGAACTCACCACCCAAGGCCAAAGTTCCTGGCTCAACTTCTCCATCACCGACGAGGCTGGCGCGAGCCTTTCGCCGGTGGGTGAGCCACTGATGCGGGAACCGGCCACGATACTCCCGGGTCGCACCGTGGAGATCACGGTGAACTTGCTTACGCATTACGACCTGCGCCAACGTGGCACCTTTACCGCGCGGGCTTTGGTCGACGTCGAGGGCACTCGGGTGTTATCGCCACCGATCAAGTTTACGATCATCAACGGTCGCGAAATCTGGAGGCAAACGATCGGTCTACCCATTGTCCCGGGAGAAACCAACGAGGAATACCGCACGTATTCGCTCCTCCTGCGCCGCGGCAATTACAATGAAGTGTTATATGCGAGCGTGCAGGACGAATCGCGTGGTGTGGTTTACGGCGTGTTTCCGCTCGGCGAATTCATCGCGCTGGGCGAACCTTCTGCCAAGGTCGACGCCAGCGGCCACCTTCACATATTGTATCGCAGTGGACCACGTTCCATAAGCTACGACGAGATCGCTCCCGACGCGAAAACAGTCAAGCGCCTGATTTACTCGGACGTGCTTTCGGTGCCGCAACTTGTGGGGGAGAACGATGGCACAGTGATCGTGCATGGCGGCGAACAGGTTTACCCACACGTGGAACGGGTGATGACAGATGACGAACTCAGGCCGCATCGGCCTCCACCTGCGAAACCACCGAGAAAGAAATGGTGGTGGCCGTTCGGCCCCAAGTCACCCCAGTCCGAGGCCACGAACGGGGTAAGTTCCGCGACATCGACCAACGCGTCATCTGACAACTTCAATTCGGCCCGTTGACGAGGAGGCTTCGCCCTGGATGGCTTCTCACGCTGCCGCGCGAGCCTGCGGACAAATCTCAAGGGCCTGAATCGCGCGCTCATCGTTGGTGGTCTTGAAGACGGCGACGAACTGCTCGCTACCTGATGACGAAGCATACGAATAGAGGATTTCGACCCCTGCCATCCCGAGATGGGCGCCAATCCTGGCCGCGGCACCAACTTCGTCGGAAGCACCGACCAGAACAACGGAGTTGGCCTTGCACGAGAAGCCGGCGGCTCGAAGCGAATCCATCGCCTTGAGAGCATTGTCGGTGATCAGAAGGATCATGAGATCGTCTCGGTCAGAGTAGCTGCAGTACGCCAATACGTTGACGCCACGGGCGGCGATGGCCGCCAGCGCTTCGCCAAGTGCAGCGGGCCTGTTACCAACACGAACAGCGATCTCTACTTCTTTGCGTGCCTTAGCCACGAACCCCCGTGCAGTTATATTACTATACACGTTTCAGGAAGTCCTGCAAACGAAATGCTCTGGGCCGCAGTGGGTTGCGACCGTCACTGCGAGGGCTTGATTTACTTGGGCTGCAGGTCTGCGCTTGCGTAAGCTTCGACGGGCAGGCACGTGCACACCACGTGGCGGTCGCCATAGACGTTGTCGACCCGACCAACCGTTGGCCAGAACTTGTGTTCGCGGGTCCAAGGCGCAGGGAAAGCGGCTTGCTCGCGCCCATACGGACGATCCCATTTGCTGGCGACAACCACCTGCGCTGTGTGCGGCGCATTCTTCAGCGGATTATTTGCCTTGTCCATCGAACCGGATTCGATGGCCTTGATCTCCCCATGGATGGCAATCATCGCGTCGCAGAAACGGTCAAGTTCGGCCTTGGACTCACTTTCGGTTGGTTCGATCATCAACGTGCCGGGGACGGGCCACGACATTGTTGGCGCATGAAACCCGTAATCCATCAACCGCTTCGCGATGTCCTCGACCTCAACTCCCGTAGCCGTCTTAAACTGGCGACAATCAACGATGCACTCGTGCGCCACGAGGCTGCCGTGACCTTTGTAGAGGGTCGGAAAGTACGGCGCGAGACGCTTCGCGACGTAGTTTGCGTTGAGGATGGCAACCTTCGTGGCATCCTCAAGGCCGTCGGTGCCCATCAGGACGATGTACATCCATGGAATGACCAAAATGCTGGCGCTACCCCATGGCGCGGCTGAGACCGGGCCGATTGCCTTGTCGCCACCGACCCTGGCAACCGGATGCTTCGGCAAATACGGAGCCAGATGTTTCGCGACCGCAATAGGCCCCATGCCTGGACCGCCCCCGCCGTGTGGTATGCAGAAGGTCTTGTGCAGATTGAGATGACAAACGTCCGCCCCCATGTCACCGGGGCGACACAAACCCACCTGCGCGTTCATGTTGGCGCCATCCATATAAATCTGGCCACCGCTGTCATGAACAATCTGACAGACTTCGCGAATGGTTTCCTCGAAGACGCCGTGTGTCGAGGGGTACGTCACCATCAGCGCGCCGAGGCTATCGCGGCGCGTCTGCGCCTTCTCGCGCAAGTCAGCAACGTCGATGTTGCCCTGCGTGTCACACGCGACGGTGACGACCTTGAATCCGGCCATGACCGCGCTGGCCGGGTTTGTGCCGTGCGCGGAAAGGGGAATGAGGCACACATCGCGGCGCTCTTGGCCGCGCTGCTTCTGATATTCGCGGATGACCAGCAGGCCCGTGAACTCGCCTTGCGAACCCGCGTTCGGTTGTAAGGAAACCGACGCAAGTCCGGCGATTTCAGCCAGCCACGCTTCGAGTTGTTTGAACAGAACCTGGTAACCCTGCGTTTGTTCGGCGGGCGCAAACGGATGCAGCCTGCCCACCTCGGGCCAGGTAACCGGAAACATTTCCGCAGTTGCGTTCAGCTTCATCGTGCACGACCCGAGCGGAATCATCGAGGTCGTGAGCGAAAGGTCCTTCGCCTCCAACCGTTTGATATAGCGCAGCATCTCGTGCTCCGTGTGATACTGATTGAAAACCGGATGAGTGAGAAACGGCGTCGTGCGGGCAAATGCGCCAAGCTCTGGTTCGAAAGAGACTTCGACGTTTCGTCCCACGAGGGGGCTCACGTCCTCGAGTGTCGTTGTCTCATCGAGCGAAACTCCCCATGATCCGTCGGCATACTCGGCCACGTTCACGCCCCGTGGTTTCGGCGCTCGACGAAGATGGAGCGTATCGAAAATCGGTCCCTTCTGCGGTTCGCCGAATGCAGCCGACAACGCGGCGGCCATCGCCTGGATACGCTTGGCAATGCGTTTCAGTCCCTCCGGGCCGTGGTAGACCGCGTACATCGAGGCCATAACCGCCAACAGCACTTGCGCGGTGCAGATGTTGCTCGTGGCTTTCTCGCGGCGAATGTGTTGTTCGCGTGTTTGCAGCGTAAGGCGCAGGGCCGGGTGGCCTTGCGCATCCTTCGAGACGCCGACGAGACGACCTGGTATGTGGCGCTTGTAAGCGTCGCGCACGGCAAAGAAGGCCGCGTGCGGCCCGCCATATCCCATCGGCACACCGAACCGTTGCGCGCTACCCACCGCGATGTCCGCACCGAATTCGCCCGGCGGTTTCAGCAGTGTGAGCGCCAGCAAGTCGGTGGCGACAACCGCCAGCGCTTTGTGTTTGTGGACTTCGCGAATGAACGGCCCGTAATCCAGAATCACGCCGTCGGTCGCTGGATATTGCAGCAACACTCCGAAAACCTTCTCGCTCATCGTGAACTTCGCGTGATCGCCGATGACAATCTTGATACCTAGAGGTAAAGAGCGCGTTTGCACCACCGCGATGGTTTGGAGGTGGCACGTTTCGGAAACAAAAAATATATTCCGACCCTCTCGTCCTTGCAGCCCGTAACACATCGTCATCGCCTCGGCGGCAGCAGTTGCCTCATCAAGCAGCGACCCATTCGCGACTTCCAACGCCGTAAGGTCGGCGACCATTGTCTGAAAATTCAGCAGCGCCTCGAGTCGGCCCTGCGAAATCTCCGCCTGATAAGGCGTGTACTGTGTGTACCACCCGGGGTTTTCCAGGATGTTGCGCTGGATCACGGGCGGCGTCACGCAATCGTAGTAGCCCATGCCGATGAACGAGCGACGCACTTCGTTCTTCGACATCACGGCCTTCAATTCGGCCAGCAATTCCTGCTCGCCGCGGGCTGCGGGAAGCGAAAGCGGTTTTTGGAGTCGAATCTGCCGCGGGACTGCCGCATCGACCATCGCGTCGAGTGTCGGAAACCCCACGACGCGCAGCATCTCCTGAATGTCCTCAGGACTCGGGCCGATGTGTCGATCGGCAAACCGGTCAGCGCGTTGCATGGTCATGCGCCGATGTGGTGGGCGTAATCATCAGGGCTGAGTAACTCGCCGAGTTCGCCCGGGTCGCTGATCTTGATCTTGAACATCCAGCCCTTGTCGTACGGGTCCTGATTCAGCAATTCAGGAGCGCTGCTGAGTTCCTCGTTCACGGCGACGACGTCGCCCGACACGGGCGCGTAAATATCGCTGGCGGATTTCACGCTTTCGACCACCGCGCACTCCTTGCCGGCGTCGACGCGCGAATCCACCGCGGGCGTTTCGACGTACACCACATCGGTCAACTCATGCTGCGCGTGGTCCGTGATCCCGACGACGGCGATATCTCCCTCGACGCGCACCCATTCGTGGCTCTTCGCATATTTCAAGTTCTTCGGAACGTTCATTGCTTTCTCTTTAGGATTGGTTTTTTCGCGATCATTGCGGGAAACGTTTTGCCACGGATTTCAATTCCAATCGGCGCCCCGATCCGCGCTTCCGTCGCCTCGACGTAGCCCATGCCGATGCCCGCGCCAAGCGTGGGCGATTGCGTGCCACTGGTGATCTCGCCGACCTTGCGGTCATCGGCGAGGATAGGGTAATGCGGTCGCGGCGGCGGCGATTTTCCTGTCATGGTGAACGCGACCAACTTCCGGCTGACGCCCTTTTCTTTCTGTTCAACGAGAACATCTCTGCCAACGAACGGGCCTTTTTCGAACGACACAAACTTGCCCAAGCCGGCTTCCATCGGCGTGGTTTCCTCGGTGATGTCATTCCCGTGGAGTGGATAGCACACCTCCAGGCGTAGCGTATCGCGCGCGCCCAAGCCGCACGGTTTGATATTGAAAGGTTTCCCGCGCTTCAGCAGTTCCTCCCAGAGCGCGGGCGCATCCGCCGCATCGCACATGATCTCAAATCCATCTTCCCCCGTGTACCCCGTGCGCGCCACCCAACACTGCCGGCCGAGTATCCCCAGCCGCACGACGCTGAAGTGCGAAACTGTTGCCGCCTCTGGAAGGACTTTCACGGAACAGGGGCCTTGCAGCGCCAGTGCCGCCATCGTGTCACTCGCATTGTCGAACACGACGGCTTTCGAAGCGTGGGCGCTCATCGAGGTGAAATCTTTCTCGATGTTCGACGCGTTGACAACGAGCAGGAACACGCTCGGCTGGACGCGGTAGGCGATCAGATCGTCGATGATACCGCCACGTTCATCGCACAACAGCGTGTATTGCGCCTGGCCAACTGAGATCTTGCGGAGGTCGTTCGAGAGCAGTTCGTTCAACGCCGCCTCGGCATTTGGCCCCGCGACCAGAAACTCACCCATGTGCGAAATATCGAAAAGGCCGACGCGCTCGCGTACCGCGGCATGTTCCTCAAGGATACCCGAGTATTGCACGGGCATTTCCCAGCCGCCAAACGGCACCATTTTTGCGCCCCATTCGAGGTGGGTGGCGTACAGCGGGGTGCGCTTCAGCGTCTTGGTACCGTGCATCGCGGAGCTACGTTAACGGCGGGCCGAGGAGGTGTCAATTTAGGAATGACTTCTGCTGGATAAACGGGAGCGAAGTGCCGTTTTCAGTCTGGGTTGCCAGTTGGAATGCGGCCCAAACTCGGACTATTTTGGTTGAGTCCTCGCAGAGAACTTATTACCGTAACAGAGATGAGTGACGCGATTCCAGTGGAGGCAGTTGTCATCGAGAAAACGTTCGTCGGCAAGGTGTGTTTCCCGGCGACCGTGCCTGAAGGGCTTATCGAGTTGTTGCGTTTCCCGCAGGACCTGTTCGAGAACATCCAGAAGATGGGGCTCAACCAGCGAACCGTGAAGTTCCTGCTGGCGGCGCTGAACGGAAGATGGGGGCTCACGGCCGGGGCCGACTTGCAGGACATCGCCATCAAGACCGGCATGCAATACTCGGAGATGGATGCCATCGTGCGCGATCTTATCGACAAGAACTACGCGCGATTGGATAAACGCCTCGATCTCTACCGCTTCTGGGTCGTGCTGTTGCACGTAAAGGGTGTCACCTTCGAACTGGCGAGCGACTGAGTGCGCCGTATTTGCCTTCCGTGGCGGTTATTGGTATCCTTCCAGCGGCGTCATGAGCGCGGAATCTCTTACACAGTCGGTGCGCTTCAATTCAATTGAGGAATGTCTGGAGGACATTCGTCAAGGGCGCATCATCATTGTCACCGACGACGAAGACCGCGAGAATGAAGGCGACCTCATCATGGCTGCGGAGAAAGTGACGCCCGAAATGGTCAACTTCATGACCAAACACGGGCGCGGCCTGATCTGCGTGCCCACCAGCGAGTCGCGGCTCAAAGCCCTCGGCATTGGCCGCATGGTCGCGGAAAACCGCGAGAGTTTCAAAACCGATTTCATGGTCAGCGTCGATGCGCGTGACGGCGTGACCACTGGCATCAGCGCCCAGGACCGCGCCCGCAGCATCCGCGTGATCGCTGATCCGAGTTCGACACCCGACCACCTCGTGTCGCCCGGCCACATCTTCCCTCTTCAAGCCCGCGAAGGCGGTGTGCTGCGCCGCGCGGGGCACACGGAAGCGTCCGTCGATCTCGTGAAAATGGCGGGGTTGTTCCCCGTGGCCGTCCTCTGCGAGATCCTGA
>JBEKYJ010000037.1:0-24096 GCA_049511095.1 Verrucomicrobiia bacterium | reverse complement strand
GGGAGAGAATAGAAAACCGAACAAGTTTGGTTTGTACGACGTACTGGGCAACGTCTGGGTGTGGTGCAGGGATGGCAAAATCAGGGGACATGCGTTCGATTCTATGGGGGGCGGTCTTCAGGGCAGGATAATCAAGGATGATGAGAGCTCGCTAGGCCATCGAGCACCCGACGTGGGTTTCCGCTGTTTGTTGCAGACGAGCGGGAACAGCATCTCAAAGGCTGTGGTGAACTGAGGAACAACGCCATGACTTCGATTGATAAACTGCTCGCGCCGCTGACAGGAGACAACCCCTGTGGGATCGATTTGTCTTACGACCCGGCGTTGCAGGCGCTGGAAGTAGAACTGCAAGGCAAGCCCGAAACGCCACATAGTCAGGCAGAGGAGCCGGATTGGAAGGTGGTCCGTGAGCACTGTCTTGCATTGCTGGCGAAATCAAAAGATCTGAGACTTGCCGTCGATTTATCATTGGCGTTGTTGCAGACCGAAGGGCTGGCAGGGTTTTTGGAAGGAATACACTTGGTGCGCGGACTGGTGGAAACGTATTGGGATAAGATGTACCCCGCTTTGGATCCTGAAGACCCCGACCCCATTCAACGAGCGAATATCTTGAAATCTCTTACAACTCGTACAGTGAACATCGGCGCCTTCCAGGATCCTTATCGTTTTCTTGATCGACTCAGCGGAGCCCCGTTATGTCAGGCGATGAAGCTGGGCCGCGCCATCACCTTCAGCGATGTAGAACATGGACGGGCGGGAACGGGCGAATTGAGCCCGTCTCAACTGGATGCGGCGTTCCGCGAAGCTGACGCGGAGGGGTTGGTGGTAACGGCCACAACGGTTGCGCAGACGCTGGCGCATATCAAAGCGTTGGACCAGTGGCTGACCAACAAGATCGGCGCAAACGCTCCCGACTGGACGGAATTGGAAGGGATGCTGGCCGGAATGCAAAGGGCTCTCGCCCCCTTCGTCGGCGGTCAGGTGGCAGCCGGCGATGGCAGAGTGGTGGAATCTGGGGGGGCGACGGCCGAAGATACAGGTCGGGGCGCGGTGAGCGCACCGGGTACGATTGAAACGCGACGGGACGTGGTCCAGGCGATCGATCGAATCTGCCAGTACTACAGTCGCAAGGAGCCATCAAGCCCCGTGCCGTTGTTGTTACGGCGCGCGCAGCGATTGGTGGATAAGGACTTCATGGCGATCATTGAGGACATTGCGGTGGATGCGCTGCCGCAAGTGCGCTCTGTAACCGGGCAGAAGGTGGAGGGATCCGCCGGTGCGGAGGGCGAGAAGAAGGAATGAGCGTGGCAGGATGAGGGTCTCGAGACAACGAAGCTGTCCAGTGGCACAACTTTCGGCACGCCTGCGCGGGTGTACGGCGGCGTCATCCTGCTCAAACATGTGGCAACCAACAGGAGAGTGTAATCATGGCTAGCAGAAGCAGCAGTCAGAAATTCATTGCGCGGAATCGCGCGCCTCGGGTGCAAATCGAGTATGACGTCGAGTTATACGGGGCGCAGAAGAAGGTGGAGCTTCCGTTTGTCGCCGGGGTCATGGCGGACCTGTCGGGAAACCCCGTCGAGGCCTTGCCGGGAATCGAGGAACGGAAATTCCTAGAAATTGACGTGGACAACTTTGACGAGCGCCTGAAGGCGGCCAAGCCACGGGTGGCGTTTCAAGTGCCGAACACGCTGACGGGTGAAGGCAATATCAACGTGGACATCACGTTTGAGAGCATGGATGACTTTTCGCCCGCGGCGGTGGCGCGGAAAGTGGATGCGCTCAACAAGTTGTTGACCACGCGCACGCAGCTTGCCAATTTACTTACCTACATGGATGGCAAGGGCGGCGCGGAAACGCTCGTCGCGAAACTATTGGAAGACAAAGCCCTGATGAATGCATTGGCAGCAGCGCCGAAACCGGCAGCTGACGCCGGCGGAAAGGAGTAATACCATGGCTGAGAATAATCCCCAGGCGCAACCGCAAGGCACACCCTCCGCGGCAGCGGCAGAGGTTAGCGAGTTTGAATCTCTGCTCAAGAAAGAGTTCAAACCGAAAACCGACGAACGACGGTCGGCGATACGAACAGCCGTCCAGACACTTGCAGAGCAAGCACTGGCGGCGACCACGCTCATTTCCGACGATGCCGTCAAGACCATCGAGGCAATTATCGCGGAAATTGACCGAAAGTTATCGCAACAAATGAACCTCATCCTGCACCATGATAACTTCAAGAGTCTGGAAGGGACATGGCGAGGGCTTCACCACTTCGTGACAAACACGGAGACGGATGAGAAGCTGAAAATCCGGGTGTTCAACATCTCCAAGAAGGAACTGAGCAGAGCCATCAAGAAATACAAGGGCGTCGCATGGGATCAAAGCCCACTTTTTAAGAAGGTCTATGAAGCTGAGTATGGCACGCTGAACGGGCAGCCATATGGGGTCTTGGTCGGGGATTACTACTTCGACCACTCTGCTCCGGACGTTGAGATTCTGTCTGGAGTGGCGCAGATTGCTGCGGCGGCTCATGCTCCGTTTATTAGCGCGGCTGCGCCCAATCTGTTGGGGCTGGAGAGTTGGCAGGATCTTGGCAATCCACGGGATTTGACCAAGACGGTCCAGACACCGGAGTACGCGGCATGGAAATCCTTGAGGAGTTCGGCCGATGCCATGTATCTCGGATTGACGCTGCCGCGTTTCCTAGCCCGACTTCCGTATGGGGCCAAGAACAATCCGGTGGAGGAATTCGACTTCGAGGAGGATGCAGAGGGGCCGAACCATTCCAAGTACGTGTGGTCAAATGCTTCCTACGCGATGGCGACCAACATCACGCGAGCCTTCAAGCTGTACGGGTGGTGCACGCAGATTCGCGGGATCGAGTCAGGCGGCACTGTGGAGGGGTTGCCCGTACACACATTCCCAACGGACGATGGCGGTGTGGACATGAAGTGTCCGACGGAGTACGGGATCCCGTGGCGGCGGGAAGCAGAGTTGAGTAAGAATGGCTTCATGCCGCTCGTGCACGCGAAGAACGCCGACTACGCTGCCTTTATGGGCGCACAGTCTTTGTATCAGCCAAAGGCGTATGACGACCCGGATGCCACGGCCAACGAGAACCTGTCGGCCCGGCTTCCCTACATGTTTGCGATCTGCCGGTTCGCGCACTACCTGGACAAAATGGTGTATGAGAAGGTGGGTACGTTCAAAGAGCGCGGTGACGTAGAGGACTGGCTCAACAAGTGGATCGCCCATTATGTCGTCACTGATCCCAATGCCTCTGACGAAGTGAAGGCCGAGTACCCGCTCGCGTCCGCCGAGGTCAAAGTGGAGGAGATCGAAGGAAATCCCGGCTACTACAAGGCCACCTTCGCGCTTCGACCGCACTATCAGTTGGAAGGGATCAATGTATCGCTGCGGTTGGTTTCGAAACTGCCGTCGGTGAAGAAAGGCTCGTAGACCAACATTCTGACCGGGTCGCCCGCGATCCTGTGCCGTCGCTGATCCGGTTGAGGTGACAACAAAGACAATGTGCCGGGCACAGGGCACAAAAACAGACAGGAAGGGATAGAACTATGGCATTCGATGCATTCTTGAAGATCGACACGATCCCAGGAGAGTCCACGGACGATAAGCACAAGGACTGGATAGCGGTTGAGTCCTTTAGTCACAGCGTTGCCCAGAAGGGAGCTGGCGAGCGCAGCAAAGGCGTTAGCACTTCGGGGCGAACAGACCATTCCGACTTCACTATCGTGAAGAATCTGGATAAGGCTTCGCCGAAGCTGGCCCTGTCGTGTTCGAACGGCGAACACATCGCGGGGGTCAAGCTCGAATTGTGGCGCGCAGGCAAGGACAAGATAAAATACATGGAATACAAACTTTCCGACGTCATTGTGACTTCGGTGCGCCCCAGCGGCAGCACGAGCGACGAGCACCACGTACCCCAAGAAGAGGTCGGCTTCAACTACGGAAAGATCGAATGGGTTTACACCGAGATGGATCATAAGACCGGTAAGGCCAAGGGTGATGTCAAGACGTCTTGGAGCCTGGTGGAGAACAAGGGTGGTTGACAAATCGCTGCCGTGGTTGTGGTAGCCGAAGGCGACGACTGGTCCCAAGAAGGGGCTAGAAAGGGTGGTGGCCTGTGACGGCTGACGAGTATCTCAAAGCGGAGCGTCTCGATGAGGCGCTGGCGAGTCTTCTGGGCGAAGTTCGCCAGAAGCCTGCGGAAGCGCGACCGCGAATCTTCCTGTTTCAGTTGCTGTGCGTGCTGGGCCAGTGGGAGCGGGCCGCAACCCAACTCCAGGTGTTGGGGGAGATGGATGCAGATTGTGTATTGATGGCGCACATCTTTCGGCCCGTACTGCAGTGTGAAGCCCTGCGCGGTGAGGTGTTCGCTGGCAAGCGAACCCCCATCATTTTCGGGGAACCCGAGGAATGGATGGGATGGCTTGTGCAAGCCAATTGCCTCATTGCGCAGGGACAATTCCCCGCTGCACGCCAATTGCGCGACCAAGCGTTTGAGGCCGCGCCAGCCACGCCAGGCAGATTGAACGGCACGCAGTTTGAGTGGATCTCGGACGCCGACTCGCGGTTGGGCCCGATGCTCGAAGCGATCGTGGAGTCACGGTATTGGTGGGTGCCTTTCTCGCGAGTCAAGCGGATCGAGTTGGCGGCACCTGCTGATCTTCGCGACCTTGTCTGGATGCCGGCGCGGTTTGTATGGAATAACGGGGGCGAAGCTTCAGGGCTCATCCCGACACGCTACCCCGGCACAGAAGGCTTCACGGACGCGGCATTGCGCTTGGCGCGCAAAACGGAATGGGTTCCGAAGGAAGGGGAATTCTATATGGGCATTGGTCAGCGGATGCTGACGACAGACCAGACGGAGACGCCATTGGGCGAGGTTCGCACCATAGAATTGGGGTGATCCATGGCCGAGTTGACTGCCAGCGAGAAGATTCAGCCGTGCTTGGTCGAGCGTCTGACGGATGACGACCCGCACTCCAGTGAGGAGAGCCGCAACAACCGGGTCGTATCACTGCCGCGATACAAGGAAGCCGTCTTGCGGGATCTGCGGTGGCTGTTGAACACGAGGAAGCTGCGCGAGAGAGAGGGAATCGAACGTTTTCCGGAAGCCGCAGAGTCGGTATTGAATTATGGAATTGCGGATTTTTGTGGCCTGACCACGTCCCAAATCAGGATTGGGGAGTTGGAGCGGGCGTTGGAGCAAGCGCTGAAGCTGTTTGAACCACGGATCATCCGACATTCACTGAAGGTCAAGGCGGTCGGGGCGAACGAAGGCGCCGCGCCCGGCTCGATCTCGTTTGAGATCCGTGGGCAGTTATGGGCGCAGCCGATCGCGGAACAGTTGTTCATCCGCACGCGCATGGATTTGGAGACGGGGCAGGTGGAAGTCTTTTAGACAGATTTATGGACGAAAGACTGCTCGAGTTGTACAACACGGAACTGCATCATCTGCGGCAGGTGGCGGGCGAGTTTGCTCGCGAGAATCCCAAAATCGCGGCCCGCCTGGCCTTGGATCGAGATGCCAAGGAGATCTGTCCGGATCCATTTGTGGAGCGGCTGTTAGAGGGTTTCGCGTTTCTGGCGGCGCGGGTTCATCTGAAGATTGAAGCGGAGTTTCCTCGGTTCACGCAATCGCTGTTGGAGACCGTGTTTCCACAGTACTTGTGCCCCACTCCTTCGATGGCCATCGTGCGGTTTGAGCCGGATTATCAGGAAAGTGCTTTGGCGGAGGGCTACCGGATCGAGCGCGGTACCGCGCTGCACAGCTTGGTGGGAAAGAAGGAGCGGACGGCATGTGAATACCGCACTGCGCACGAGATCACGCTATGGCCGATTCAAATCATAGAGGCACGGTATTTCACACGTGACCTAGCACAGTTGGGCTTGCCCACCCATCTTGGCTGCAAGGCGGCATTCCGAATCCGCCTGCTGGCAACAGGCGGCCTGAACTTCAAGGATATCGGTCTCGGCCGGCTGCCCATGTATCTGCGAGGCGATGGCGATTTGCCAGTGGCGGTTTACGAACAGATCTTCGGACATCGGCAGGGATTGCTCCTGCAATCCGTGAGAAACAAGACACAGGGATGGCAGATGCTGCCGGCCGCGCACATACAGCGAGGGGGCTTTTCGGAGCAGGAGGCGTTGCTGCCCGTGAGCCCGCGGGGGTTCGAGGGATACCGGTTGTTACGCGAGTACTTCGCGTTTCCGCAGCGCTTCCTATTTGTCGAGCTGGCGGGATTGGCCGAAGCGGTGCAGCACTGCGAAGGCGATCAAGTTGATCTGGTTATCCCTTTGAACGAGCAGAACACACAGTTGGAAGGGCGTGTAGATGCATCGTGCTTCGAGTTGTTCTGTACGCCGGCCATCAACCTGTTTCCAAAACGCACCGATAGCATTTTGCTGGCAGATCGCTTCTCGGAATTTCATGTGGTGGTAGATAGAACACGAACGCTGGATTTCGAAGTTTTCGGTATCGAAAAAGTCATGGGTTATGGAGCCTTGACGGGGGAAGAGCAGGAGTTTCGTCCGTTTTACAAAGCGCAGGACGTCGAGGAGGAGACAGGCGCATTCTACACAATGCATCGGGTGCCACGCTTGTTAACGGACAAGGAGCGGCGTTTTGGCAGGCGCTCCAACTACACCGGTAGCGATGTGTACCTGTCTCTGGTGGATGCGAAGGCGGCACCGTACCGGACAGACTTGCGGGAGTTGGGCATTACAGCCCTGTGTACCAATCGACACTTACCAATTCAGATGCCACTGGGTGTTGGGTCGACCGATTTCTCTATCGTGGAAATCAGTGCGCCGGTCACCAGTGTGCGCTGTTTGGGCACGCCGTCTGTGCCGATCGCGTCGCCCGCAAGAGGAGAGACCGCTTGGCGAATCATCAGTCATCTGAAGTTGAATTACTTGTCGCTTCTGGATGTGGCGAGCCAAGAAGGCGCAGTAGCGTTGCGGCAATTGTTGGAGTTGTACGCTGACGCCGACAACAAAGTGTTGCAGAAGCAGATCGAAGGGATTCGGTCTACACGGAGCTACCCGGACGTGCAACGCGTTGAGACGCCCGGACCGGTAGCGTTTGCGCGTGGACTGCGGATAGAGGTGCTGTTTGACGAACAGGCATTTGAGGGGGTTGGGGTCTTCGTGTTGGGATCTGTGTTGGAACAATTCTTCGCCAAATATGTATCCATCAACTCATTTACGCGCACGGTGATCAAAACAGAACAGCGCGGGGAGATCATGCGATGGCCGGCACAAACGGGCAAACGACAGATCATCTAATGGCGGCATTGCAGAAAGAGCCGTACCAGTTCGACTTCTTTCAGGCGGTACGACTTTTGCAGTGCCGTTTCGCGGACAGTCCCCGTATCGGCCACTCGCAAAGCTTGCAGGAGGATCCGATTCGATTCGGCCAGCCGCCTTCGCTGGCGTTTGCGCCTTCAACCGTCGCCGGGTTTGAGATCCGGGAGAACGGACGGGCCCCGCAGCTGATGGTGAATTTCCTTGGGCTGTTCGGCCCGGGCGGGGCGTTACCATTGTGCATTACAGATTATGCCCGCGAGCGAGAACTCAACCATGGTGATAAAACGCTGACCCGGTTTTTGGATATCTTTCATCATCGGATGCTTTCCTTTTTCTTTCGGGCGTGGGCGAGCCAGCAGAAGTGCGTCGATGCAGATCGCCCCCATCGTGAGCGATTCATCCTCTACATCGGCAGCCTGCTGGGGATTGGAATGCAGTCTTTGCAGGGACGTGATGCCATTACCGATTGGGCCAAGCTGTATTATTCCGGCAGGCTGGTAAGTCAGGCGCGGAATGCGGAGGGGTTGGAGCAGATTCTTCAGGACTATTTCGGGATTCCGACCAGCGTACAGTCGTTTGTTGGGCGGTGGTTGCCGCTGCCAGCGGATAGCGTATGTAAACTGGGGGAGTCGCCTCGCACCGGTGCGTTGGGGCTAACCGCAATTATGGGCAGTCGATTTTGGGATTGCCAGATGACCTTTGGCATTCGGCTCGGACCGATGGATCTCAAGGATTACGCGCGCATGCTGCCCAGCGGTGAATCATTCCGCCGCCTTCGTTGCTGGGTGCTCAACTACGTCGGGCAGGAATTTTTTTGGGAGGCGAGACTGGTGCTGCGAGCGAACGAGGTGCCGCCAACCCGGTTAGGACAGGCCGGGCAACTCGGGTGGACCACGTGGTTGCGCCTGGAAGGGAAGCCGTTTCCCCGCGATGCGGCGGATTTGACTGTGCAGGTTGAATAATCAGGAAGAAAGACTATGGCTGAAATCAAGCGATCCGTGTTGTTCGGCAAGTTAAACAGCGTGGCGTATAAGGCCGTCGAGAGCGCCACCGTGTTCTGCAAGATGCGCGGTAACCCCTATGTGGAACTGGTGCACTGGATACAGCAGATCTTTCAACTCCAGGATTCGGATCTTCATCGTATCATCCGTCATTTCGGCGTGGATGGATCGAGGTTGGCAGGAGATTTGACCGCGGCGCTGGATCGGTTGCCCCGTGGCGCGACTTCCATTTCGGACCTGTCACCTCATCTCGAGGAGGCTGCCGAACGGGGCTGGGTCTTTGGGACGCTATTGTTCGGCGAATCGCAGGTGCGGACCGGGCATTTGGTGGTGGGGATTCTCAAGACGCAGGGTCTGCGCAACGTATTGCTCGGGATATCGAAGGAGTTGGGAAAGATCAAACTCGACGAGCTGACGGACAAATTCGCCTCCATTGTGAAGGGTTCTCCCGAAGAGGACTTGCGCGCCACCGATGGCACAGGGCTGGCTGGAGGAGCAGCGCCGGGAGAGGCCAGCGAGGCGATGGCGCCTGCGGCCTTTGGGAAACAGGAGGCGCTCGCAAAGTTCTCCGTGGATCTTACCGAACGGGCGCGGAAGGGCGAGATCGATCCCATTGTCGGAAGAGATGAGGAAATTCGAAAGATCGTGGATATCCTCATGCGCCGGAGGCAAAACAATCCAATCCTCACCGGTGAGGCTGGCGTGGGCAAGACCGCGGTTGTCGAGGGCTTCGCTTTGCGGATTGCCTCGGGAGATGTGCCTCCGTCGCTGAAAGATGTGAGTTTGCGGATGCTCGATGTCGGATTGCTCCAAGCGGGTGCCAGCATGAAGGGAGAGTTTGAGCAACGGTTGCGTCAGGTGATCGAAGAAGTGCAAGGGTCGCCGAAACCCATTATTCTGTTTATTGACGAGGCTCATACGTTGATTGGGGCCGGCGGCGCGGCGGGGACGGGCGACGCAGCCAATCTCCTGAAACCAGCACTGGCGCGCGGCACATTGCGCACGATCGCGGCAACGACGTGGGCCGAGTACAAGAAGTACATCGAGAAGGATCCGGCCCTGACACGGCGGTTTCAAGTGGTGAAGGTTGAGGAGCCCTCCGAGGAGAGAGCCGTGCTGATGATGCGCAAACTGGCCTCGACCTTGGAGAAACATCACCGAGTTCAGATCTTGGATGAAGCGCTTGAAGCGGCCGTGAAATTGTCGCATCGGTACATTCCGGAGCGGCAATTGCCGGATAAGGCGGTCAGCTTGCTGGACACTTCGTGTGCGCGTGTGGCGATCAGCCAACACGGTGTACCTCCACAAGTCGAGGATTGTCGCCGGAGGATCGAAGCGTTGCAGACGGAAATCGAAATCCTCGATCGGGAGACAGCAATCGGCATGGACCATCATGAGCGGCACGATGACCTCGAGAGCAAGCTGCGCCAAGAGACGGAACGACTGCAGGAATTGGAAAGCGCGTGGAAGAAAGAGAAGAATGTGGTGGATCAAATTCTCGAGTTGCGAGGAAAACTGCACGCATCGGCGTCCTTGGCGTCCGCTACCGGCGGCGATGGCAAGACAAAGAGGGGCGATGAGCAGGCGGCGTTGGAGGAGCTGCGGCAATTGCAGACGGAGTTGGCGTCGCTTCAAGGGGAAAGGCCGCTGATTCTACCGACAGCGGATGAGCAGGCGGTGGCGGCAGTAGTGGCGGACTGGACGGGTATTCCGGTGGGACGCATGGTGCGTAATGAGATTCAGGCGGTTCTCAATCTGGCGGAAACCCTAGGGAAACGAGTCATTGGTCAAGGGCACGGCTTAGAAATGATCGCCAGGCGCATTCAGACGGCGCGCGCCAAGCTTGACAACCCCAGCAAACCGGTCGGCGTCTTTCTCCTCGCCGGTCCCAGCGGTGTTGGCAAGACCGAAACGGCACTGGCACTGGCTGAAGCTCTCTATGGTGGAGAACATAATCTGATTACGATCAACATGAGCGAATTCCAAGAGGCGCACACCGTCTCGACCTTAAAGGGGTCGCCGCCGGGATACGTGGGCTTTGGCGAGGGCGGCGTGCTCACCGAGGCGGTGCGGCGACGTCCGTACAGCGTGGTGCTGCTGGACGAGGTGGAAAAGGCGCATCCGGATGTGCATGAGATTTTTTTCCAAGTGTTCGACAAGGGATGGATGGAGGATGCGGAAGGCCGGTTCATTGATTTCAAGAACACGGTTATCCTGCTGACCACAAATGCGGGCACCGATCTAATCATGGGGATGTGCAAAGACCCGGAATTGAAACCCGAGCCGGATGGATTGGCGAAGGCGCTGCGGCCGCCGTTGCTGAAGGTCTTCCCACCAGCGTTGCTGGGGAGGCTGATCGTGATTCCGTACTACCCGCTCAGTGATGAAATCATCAAGGCGATCATCCGTTTGCAACTGGGGCGGGTCCAGCGGCGACTGACGGAAAATCAGGGCGTCAGCTTTGTTTGGGAGGATTCGGTCTTGGAGTTGATTGCCAGCCGCTGCACGGAATTGGAAAGCGGCGCGCGGATGGTGGATGCGATTCTGACGCAGACACTGCTGCCGGAAATGAGCCGTGAATTCCTGAGCCGCATGGTGGACGGTCAGTCGGTCTCGCGCGTGCATGTGGGCACAAAGGGGGCCGAGTTTGCGTACGAATTCGCATAGTTTCAGGAGACACAAGAGAAACGATAAGTGAGGTTATGCCGATCACGCAGAAAAATCGAGTGGCGGCGATAGGCACTCCACTGGGAGAAGATGTCCTCTGCCTGAAGAGCTTCAGCGGCAGTGAGCAACTCGGACGACTATTCCAGTTTGAACTGGAGCTATTGAGCGAGAATCACAACATTGATTTTGACGATATCATTGGAAAGAACGTGACGATCCGCCTGGAGTTGCCGGACGACAAGACCCGCTACTTCAATGGCTACGTCAGCCGCTTCGTGCAGACCCCTTCGGAAGACCATGGCCGGTATCAAGCGACGGTCGTGCCGTGGCTGTGGTTTCTCACACGGACGGCTGACTGTCGCATCTTTCAGGACAAGACCATCCCGCAAATCATCGAGGAGGTCTTCAAAGGCCACGGATTTGACGGTTATGAGCTTGGTCTCAAGGGCACCTACCAAAAGTGGCCCTACTGCGTTCAGTATCGCGAGACGGATTTCAACTTCGTCAGCCGGCTGATGGAGCAGGAGGGCATTTACTACTTCTTCAAGCATGACAATGGCAGCCACAAGCTGGTGTTGACGGATTCTCCGGGGACGCATGAGGATTTCCCCGACTATGAAACAATTGTCTTCCGTCCGCCGGGCTCAACTGGTGTGGCAACCGAACACATCTCTGATTGGGTGATCCACAAGGAATTGCAGACCGGCACATATGCCCACACCGACTTCAATTTCGAGAAACCCAAGACAAACCTGCAAGGCAAGTCCAGCATCCCGCGGCAGCACGCCAATGCGGACTTTGAGGTTTTTGATTATCCCGGCGAATACGAAGAGACGAAGGAAGGTGAGGACTACGCGAAGATTCGCATTCAGGAAATTCAGTCCCACTACGAGACGATTCACGGCCAATCGGATGCGCGGGGCATTTGCGCGGGCTATACGTTCACCCTGGATGAACACCCGCGCGATGATCAGAACCGAAAGTATCTCGTGTGTGCCGCGTCCCACTCGATCGAAATGGATGTGTTTGAGTCGGGTGGTTCTGGTGGCGGGGATTTCTACCACTGCTCGTTCTCGGTGATCGACGCCACGACGCAATTTCGTTCCGCGCGGATCACACCAAAGCCCATCATCCAAGGGCTTCAGACTGCCATTGTGGTTGGTCCGAAGGGTGAAGAAATCTACACCGACAAGTACGGTCGGGTGAAAGTCCAGTTCCACTGGGACCGCTACGGCAAGGCGGATGAGAACAGTTCCTGCTGGGTGCGGGTGGCGCAACTATGGGCCGGTAAGAAATGGGGCGCGATGTACATCCCGCGTATCGGCCAGGAAGTCATGGTCGAATTCCTTGAAGGCGACCCCGACTGGCCGATCATCACCGGGCGCGTGTATAACGCCGATGCCATGCCACCGTACGACCTGCCCGGTGAAAAGACCAAGTCCACGCTGAAATCATTGAGCACCAAAGGCGGTGGCGGGTTCAACGAAATCCGCTTCGAAGACAAGAAGGGCGAAGAACAGATTTTCATTCACGGCCAGCGGAACATGGATGTGCGTGTACGAAACAATCTGAAGGAAACAGTTTACGGCAATCGTGAGGTCCGCGTGGGTTGGGAGAAGGATGGCGCCACTGGTGGCAGTCTTAACAGCTTGGTGAAACTGGATGTCAACACGCACATCAAGGGCGGTCAGTACGAGCAAATTGAGAAGGATCTCAACCAGACTGTGCAGGGTGTTGTTATTGAGAATTATCAAAAGGATCACAACACAAACGTTGAGGGTGTGCAGGCCGTTAATGCGAACGAGATAATTGTCGAGACTAGTGATGCTATCAGTCAGAAGACTGGTACATTGGCCTTGGAGGGCAGCCAGGAGGTCGGCGTCAAGGGCGGGGCTGTGAATGTGGAGAGTTCTGATGGCATCAGCCTCAAGTGCGGTGGCAACTTTGTGACGATCGATGCATCGGGCGTAGCGATCAACGGCACGATGGTTATGATCAATTCGGGAGGTGCGGCAAAGCCTGCAGCCGCGGCCAAAGAAGCAATAATTCCCGCTCTTGAAACGCCGCTTGAAGCTCGAATAGCCGATGATGGTAAGCCTGGACTAAAGTCGCATGGTCCTCCCGGTAAGCCCCGTCAGCGTGGAAAGATAACACCCACTCATAAGAAGGCGCCACCGTGGAAACCGCCACCACCCACCACCGGTCCGGTCGCGCCTGGAGGAGCCGGCGTCGTTAGTCCGCCGGTCACAGACGCCCCAGTCGTTTGTGCCGGCCCCTACAAGCTGACTGATCCTGAGAAGGAAGGTGAGCGCAAAGCCAATGAAAAGCTAATCCTCGAAGTTGTCCCTGCCTCACTTCTCAGTGGTGACGTCGTTTTCGCCAAGTCCACCGGAAAGTGTGATTGTGCGGGTGCCCTCGTCACTATTGGTGAGCATAATTACGCCCTCAATGCTCCCGCTAAAGTGGAGGGCTGGTCAGTCGTGCCCGATGACATGTTTGGCCTCATTACCATTCTTTACGACGTCACTCCCAAGGAACTTCCTGTACGACTCACCTGTGGTCGCAATAAGTCAGCCATTGGTGACCCCGGCACAATTTACATTTACCCATGTAATACGATATCGATCAAGGTAGAGTCGGATGAAATATTCAAGAAGTGTCCCAATGTTGAGTCCGCGTTTGATGGTTTGATGGAGATCTTGGCCAAAATCACCGGACACACATACGTTCCCGAAGAAGGGATCGAGTTTGGATCTGGAATAGGTGAGGTCAAGATCGCAAAGCCCAAACTATCTATGGGCTATGAAGCGCAATGGAAAGAATACAAGGCTGGTAGTGCCGAGGAGTGGAGAGCCTACTATGCTTGGAAGCTCAACTTGGGAGTCACGATTTCTATCGAGTTCAAACTCGATGTGCTGGGCGCCGCCGTGGCCTGCACCGGCGTAGGAGCCCCTGTCGTCGAGTTCGCCAAAAGGGTTCAGGATTGGCTTGGGCAGAAAGACCCTTTGATTTACTTTGCAGTGAAAAGCGAGATTGGGGGCGGTGGTATCTGTGGCTACGAAGTAAACTACTTTGGCGGTTTTGAGATCAAAGGAACCGGAACCTTTTCCATCGGTGCTGGCATCAACATCCCAGGTAAGGTTGAAGCCAATGTCCAAGGCTGCACTGCTCTCTCCTCCTCCATTACTGGCAAAGGCTCGAAAGCTGGTCCCGTGTTGACCTACGAATGCTTAAAATGGAGCGGCATTCAAGGCAAAGCTCACATCAAATTTAAGTGTGGAGACTTTTTCTCTATAGGTATGGACGTTTCGGTTCAATTAATTGATGGAGCCGGGCCGCTTTGGCACGGCACAATTCCCAAAGGAGCTACTGAATAGTATGCCAGCCTATGAATGTGAAATCAAAGGCACAGCCGCTGCCCTTGATGCCTACCTCAACGAGTACCACATGTATTCCTCCACTGGGGCAAGCCATTGCTACTCGACCAATATACGCGCATGGATGGAGAAGGAGAACCTCTTCCGCATCAAGATCTCCGCTTCGGACAAAGCCGTGCCAGGTGACCCCGTGCAATTCAGTGTGCTCGCGGTCGTCTCAGAGGGTGACCGATGCCGAACGCTTGCCCAGATGAGTTTCCCCGGTGGAATTGCCGCGCCGGACATAGCAGTGCTCCCCTTCGATACCTTGGGCAAGAGCCTCGCCGCCGGCAACAACCTGAGTTTCGTCTGCGACGAAGCCGGCGCCATTTTAGAAAAACCTTGGAAAGCAGACCGAAGACTGATATCCAACCCTCGCGACATTTACGACCTCTACGCGACCATCCAAAGAAATTTCGTCGAGAGCAATGTCGCCGGAATCATGGGGCTGTCCCGCGCCCGAATCACCTTTTGTGCGAAGCTCTTTGATGACAATCGAGCAGATTACGAGCGACAAGTTCGTGACAACTTATCACGCGCCTTCGCCAAGCAACCGCACTGGAAAACAATTCAACAACCCGAGCGAGAACTCACGGTCCATGAATTCCTGCCGGGCAAAGTCGTGCGCGTCCTAGATTTGAATGGCAACCCTCCTCTGCGCACGGTAGCGGATGAGAACGGTGTTCAATTTGGATACGACATTATCCTCGCCATGACCGCCGAAGGGCTCACTTGGATCATGTAGGCAGTCAGCCCCAGCAGTTTGTGTGACTTAGACAACGATTTCGGCGGAGGACCCTGTGGCTGGCCCAGGATAGACCCGGTTATCCGCGACCGAGGGGACAAAAGGTGGTCAGGCATACGTGGCAGAGGAGGAGAAGTGCACCAAGCGGTCTGCTACCATCTCTTATAATCCCTGCATGTCCAAATACCGTGCGTATTTTCTCAAGCGCGCTCTCAGCCGCAGAGATCCCTCGGCGCAACGGTGTGGTATTGCACTCGACTTTCGTTTCACTTCTTGTCAGTATTTCGCTACTGGGAGCGACACCATGCCGCAACAGGTTGTTTCGGGAGCGATGATGATGTGCACGTTCGGCGCGGCGCCGAGCGCGTTGAATGTGCTGCCGACGAATAAGACCATGTGCGGGGGGCCGCCGGCGGCAACAATCATGGACAACAAGCCGATGGTGAACATTCCGACATTCGGCATGTGCAACTCCATCGCCAATCCAACGGTTGCTTCGGCGACATCGGCTGCGATGGGGGTGTTGACTCCCATGCCATGCGTTCCGGCGACGACGGCTCCTTGGACTCCCGGCTCGCCGACGGTGATGATCGGCAACATGCCAGCGCTCAATAATACCTGCAAATGCAATTGTCAGTGGGGCGGGGTCATCTCGATCACCTCTCCCGGACAAGTAAAAACAAGTGTTGCATGATGGGTGTTCGGATAATGTCGGAACGGAAGGACTCGATATGCCGATCGCTGGCAGCCAGGTTTCGAATGCCAGGCAACCACGGTTTCTTGCCCGAACGATTGTGCTTCGGCAAAGCACGGTGTGCTGAATCAATTGACTGGATTATCGGCAGTCCCTTCGTCTAAACTGACGACCGGAATCAGGAAGCGAAGGCTGTAGCGTTTGCTCTTTGCTCCGCGACTGGTTGATATGACATCGCACTGCGTATTTACTGCCCGAGATATTTTCTCCCTGCGATTGCCTCCGCGGAGCCCTGGCTGCTTGGGCTTCAACGACGCGGCTGATCTGCGTTCAATGGCTGATTGGGGTGACACGCCCGGGACATTGGGGATTAACGATGGGGGGGATCCGTCGCTGGTGGAACACTACTTCCGAGGTGTCGGTCCGCTGCATCTGGTCACGGAAGCCGATGAAGAGGAGTACAGGCTCTTCACAAGGAAGATCACCGTTCACGGCAAGGAAAAGTCGTTTCCGATCATCACCGACAAGGATGTCTATGATTATGTGAGGCATCGCAACGAGTTTTTTAGGTCGGCCGCCGCCTATGGTGCCTTTGCCGAGGAGTCCGACCAGGAGTTGAAGGAGAACCTTGGATTGAGAAAACTCATTGAGTTGCGTGGCGACGCACAAACAGTATTCTATCGGTGGGTGCGGAAGGCGTACCGGAAGAAGTTGGGCGAGGATGCGAATGTTCCCCAACTCATCCGGGCTTCGATGAGCCCGGCCCTCATCCAAGCCTTGGCAAAAGTGAAGGTGAGCTACCAGAAGAGATTCAAGGCCGGTGGTTTTAATCCGCGACCGATGAAGTTGGGTGGAAAGTACCGCCTCGGGACATTAAGCGACCACGCGTTGGGAAGAGCTGCCGATATTAACGATCAAGACAATCCGCAGTTAACCATCCCGCAATGGCAGTTTATTTTGAAGTTCGTCGGAAAAGCCGGCGTGGACAGGAGCGCGCTTCGCTGGAAATCCAACCCTGAGGCTCTCTGGCAGGATATCAAGACGGTCAACGATCTGTTTGTGGAAAAGATCGACAAGGAGACGAAGCGGATTGAGAAAGAGCGCGTGACCACGGTGCCTGGAACTTTGGGAAAGACGATGCACCACACAGTTCCGCCCCTTGATATCGTGCTTGCCGGCATGCCTGAATTGAAAAAATGGTCGGACGGTTTCTTCCGGTTGGAATGGCCGCTCGTCAAGGAGTTGCATGCGAATGGACTGCTCTGGGGAGCCACATTCTCGACCAACGTGGATCTGCACCATTTCCAGTTGTGAAGCGGTTTATTTCGTCGAAAGATCGTGAATACGTTGGTGTGGCAGCCCATTGCAGCAACTCGTTTGGTATGAGTGGAGTGGGCGTTAGGACAGTTTGGGGACGCGTGGCAGACAAAGGAAGGATTGAACCATTGATAGTGCACCGGGCCACTTTTTTCGAGCCAAGGTTTGCGTTAGTCTGAGGGCATTCATTTTGAACTAGGGTTCTGAGTTTGTCTATCCCCAACGGGGGAGGGCGAAGCCCGACCGCTCATCAAACCGCTCCTGCCGCGGGTCAATGGGCGCGGTGGACGGTTGGGAATTGGTTCAGCCTGTCACCCTTCGGTGGTTGGCAGTTCAGTAAACCTCGGGCACGAAGGTCTGGTCGGTGATCGGGGGGCGGACGTAGCTGGTTTTGGTCTGGCGTGGCGGCAACTTGAGAGGGGCCGGCGTCAAATCCTTGTGGGGGATCATGCCCAAAAGGTGGTGAATACAGTTCAGGCGCGCCCGCTTCTTGTCGTCGGCATTGACCACGTACCAGGGTGACTGCTTCACGTCGGTGTACGCAAACATCTCGTCTTTGGCTTTGGAATAATCCACCCAGCGCCGGCGCGATTCCAGGTCCATCGGGCTGAGTTTCCAGCGCTTGGTTGGATCGTGGATGCGTGCCTGGAACCGCCGTTCCTGTTCCTCGTCGCTGACCGAGAACCAGTATTTGATCAGGATGATGCCCGAGCGAATTAGCATGCGCTCAAATTCGGGACAGGTGTGAAAAAACTCCATGACATCTTCTTCCCGGCAAAATCCCATCACCCTTTCGACGCCCGCCCGGTTGTACCAGCTCCGGTCGAACAGCACCATCTCGCCAGCGGCCGGCAGATGCGGAACGTAGCGCTGGAAATACCATTGGGTCTTTTCCCTTTCCGTCGGCGCGGTCAGTGCCACCACCCGGCACACGCGCGGGTTCAGACATTGCGTGATCCGCTTGATGACGCCGCCCTTACCGGCGGCATCGCGACCCTCAAAGATCACCACCACCTTTAGCCCCTTATGCTTGATCCACTCTTGAAGCTTCACCAACTCGATTTGGAGTCTGGCCAGTTCCTTGCCATAGAATTTCTTATCGAGTTCCCCGGTCGGCTTCGCCTGTTTCTCCGCCGCTTCATACTTGTGGTTCCTGGACATGATGGCCTCCTGACTTGCGGGAATCGTCCCGACAACCGCTGCCCCCCCACGTTCTCTTCAGGGCAATTAATATGTCAGAAACCCAGAACAAAATCACGGCCAATGTAGTTTACATTGCCTCCAGCAGCCCCGCCAGCAGAAGCTTCTTGACGACCGCGGCACAGATGGCTGCAACCGGTTCGAAATCGGCATCGACTCTTTTGGCAATTTCAGCAACCAATTCTCGGAGCCGGTGCCGGCCATCGCAACCCGCGAGGAGTTTCATGACGTGGGTATCGACGGCACCCGAGAACATACATGCCCTGGGTGGGTTTCAGTGTCATGGAGTTCACAGTCCCAAAGTGCATCGCTTCAGTGAACTTGCGGGGGGCGGTGACGACTCGTCAGTGTGAGGTTGAGCCTATACAAGCGCGACAAGGAAGAATACACCGATGTAAGCGGCCAGGCAGACGGTGGCAAGAAGCACGGGTTTCGTCCAGCGAGCGCGGAAGAACTCGTAGTTCAGTTCGACGCGGACCACCCGCATTTGCCCCAGGCAACCGGTTACGAACCAGGCAGCGGACAGGAGGAACAAGCCGACGCCGGCCAGGAGCGCAACCAGCCTCACCTGACAAGCAAACAACACCGGTGGCGCGACCAGAAGCACGAGGCTGACCCACACCCACACTCTCGACGCGCGCGCTTCGTCGATACGCCCCAAGACGCGCCAGTTTCTCGCCACCAGCGTCGCCCCGAAGATTGGCGTGAACAAGAGCGACCACAAACCGCACACGAGTGGATTCCAGAGCGTTGGGATAGTGGACTGGTCGTAGATCGTTCCCCACACCGATTTGGGTGACTGCGCGGCAGGCGCCGGTCTGGCTGGCGATGAGACTTTGACTCCCCGAATGCGCGCCAGCGGCACCCAATCCGGCAATCCGTCTTGCCAGGCTCGATCCAATGGATCGAGTTGGCCGCTGGCCAGCCGCTGGTTGACCTCTTCAACGGATAGTTGTTGGGAAGGTTGTCCCGGCCTGGCGACATGGATGATCGTGGTTGGCTTGGCCTGCATGCTTAACTCGACAGCATTGTCGTGGACCCACCCTGCGGGTGGTAAATACCGCAAATGTCGGGAGGATTTCCAGACTATTATTGGTCGCGGGGTTGACACGGTTCTTCGGCCGAAGGAAGGGCAGCGAGGCTTTTATGTCTTGTAATGCGACCGTAAAAACGCGAAAAGAGGCGCCATGACGTCGGTTAGAGGCGTGGAAATTCCTGGTCAACTTCCAGACGGGCATCGGATGATTCCGTTGCATGAAGTGCCGGACGGTGTGCCGATGCGGTTGGGGGTCATTGTGCGGGAGAGCGCTGACCCGGTCGGCGGCAATCTGGTCCTGCTTCGCAGTTCACCGGACACGCACGTTTACCTCGGTTGTCTCGCGGATGCGGGGGGAAGGGTGAAGGAATGGGTTGAAGTGTGGGTTCAGAATCTCGACGGGGTGAAGGATGGCCCGTTGGCGTACCGCGAAAGCCTGAGCAACCGAATTCTGGACGAACGGTGGAGTAAGCTGGCGGAAGCACTGCGCGAACTGGAGCCAGAAGGGTTCATACAAACTGGCTGGGAAGTCACCCATCCGGCCCCGACGTTTCTGAATCTCGCGAAGGGGACTGCGGTTCATCCGGTAGACGCCTCGGGTGTGCAATGGGAACTGTGCCGTGACGACCAACTGCTGACGAGCGCCGGACTCCCCCCATACAGCACATCGACGTTCCGCTATTTGCATCAGCCAGCTTTACGCGACAAGACACGCTTTATACCCGTTGTCGCGGGCGCGCCCGTTGGGCATAGTACCGTGCCGTGCGACTCCGTGCTGGAGTATAAGAGCTTGGTTCCCTTCAACCCTCAGGCGGGGTTGATCATCGCGCGGGAATTGTCTCCGATTGGCTTTGAAGACTATGTCGACCTGTTGGCCGGTCGCGCGTGGCGCGGGCTGGAGCATGGCAAGGCGCGAATGTTCTTCACCGGCGCGTACCGCTTTCTGAATGACACCGAGGGCATTAGAGACGGCGGTGCGTATCTTTTTCTTGGCCAGAGAGGTCGGGCAGGACGTTTCCTCGAGGTGTTCCACTTGAAGCTGGAACTTCTGCTCGATGCGATCCGGCAAGTGCGAGCATTCGTACAACATCAGCAGCTTCCCATGCTGAACCTGTCTGCAGACAGTTTCCGCGTTCGGTTGACACAAACGGGTTCGGGGCTGCCCGCATTCTGGACGGCCCGATGCCAATTGGCCAAGCCGGGGCAATCTTGCGCTTTGCAGGTCAAAACAAGCGACTTCAGGTATTTCCTGCGTGGTGAAACCTCGAGCGCAACGGTGTATTTTCCGGAACACATCGGTGCTAACGTGCGCGGAAATGTGACCGTGCGCATTCGCAAAGTGCTGCCTGCTGACCGCGAAGGGTTGGTGTTGGAAGGAACGTTGGTGACTGAGGAGAAGCTCAGCGCTTCACCTTATGATCTGATCTGGATTCAGTTGACGTTGTCGTCGGGGTGCGTGGATCTCTACGGCCACCCGTACGCCGCCGAAGGACTGGCCTACGGTGAAGTGCGGTTCCGCACCGTTCCCCAGAGATTGTCCGAGACGCATTCCGCGGCTTTGAGGTCTTCTGAAGGAGCGACGTTTCCAAGCGCTCCGTTTGAAGTCATCCCGCTGTTGAGCACGCCATGCGATTTGTACGCGCTGGGCGTTCTTGCCGTTCGCACACTGTTAGTGGATGACAAGGCCCCGTTGGCAATTGCTCTGGATGAAATCTTGAGCCTCGCGCGGCAGGCCAGCCAGGAGAATGGGGGCAAAGGGCCGCTCGAAATGCGTATCCAGTCGGTTTTTGGCGCGGAATCCAGATACGTTGCGTCTTTGGGCTCACATCATCTGTTCGCGGAAGTCAATGACGCGACGGAAGCGTTTCGCCTGATTCCGTCAGAACTCTGGTGGTCAACGTTGGCGGCAATCATCCGGTTGTTTCCAGGCATAGGGCCTGATAGTCACTGTCGGGATTATGGAGACGCCCCGTCCTTGGCTTTGGAAGCCAACTTTGATCCGGTCATCAAGGATTTCCATGATCTCGCACGGAGATCGCGAAGTCTGATCATTGTGGACTGGACTGCCAACCGCGAGATTCACTCTGTCATCAAGTCCTACCTTGAGCAGAATGAAGGCGGTTGACTGACGGCCGCCGCCGATCTTGATCTCTTCGCTGCCTTCGGCACTGCCCATTACGACTTTGAGCGTTCAGTACAATTGTCCCTCAGATTTCGATCTTGCAGGGCTCGGCGTGCCAGATTTCCGACATGTATTCGCGGATGGCGCGGTCCGAGGAGAATTTTCCGGCGCGCGCCACGTTGAGGATGGCTTTCCGGGTCCAGCCTTCACGGTCTTTGTATGCGCCATCGACTTTCTCCTGCGTCTCAATGTAATCGCGCAGATCGGCCAGTAACATGTAGTGGTCGCCCCAATCCAGCAGGGCCTGGACCACAGGTTTGAAGATCCCGGGTTCGAGCATGCTGAAGAAATTCCGTTGGATTAGATCCATGGCTTGACGGATCTCTTCGTCGCTGTGGTAGATGTCCCACGGATTGTACGCCACACGCCGTCGTTCGGCCTCTTCGGCCGTCATGCCGAAGATGAAGATGTTATCCTCACCGACTTGTTCCAGGATCTCCACGTTCGCGCCGTCCAAGGTGCCAATCGTCAAGGCTCCGTTGAGTTGCAGCTTCATGTTGCCCGTGCCGGAGGCCTCGGTCCCCGCCAGGGAAATCTGTTCGCTCAGGTCTGCGGCAGGAATGATCCTTTCCGCGAGTGACACCCGGTAGTTGGGCAGGAACACCAACTTCATCTTGCCGCCAATCTCGGCATCGCGGTTGATGACTTCAGAGACCTGATGAATCAGTTTGATGATCAACTTGGCCATCGCGTAGCCCGGCGCGGCTTTCGCGGCGAAAATGAAAGTGCGCGGCGCGATGTCCATCGCCGGATTGCGCTTGAGCCGGTTGTACAACACGATTGTGTAAAGGACGAGGAGGAGTTGCCGCTTATACTCGTGCAGCCGTTTCACGTGCACGTCGAATAGCGACTCCGGGGAGACGGAAATCCCCAACTGCCGTGCGATGTGTTGTGCCAGGGCCGTCTTGTTTTGCTGTTTGGCGGCCCGGAATCGCTCGCGGAACGAGGCGTCATCCAGAAACGACTCCAACTTGCGGAGTTGCTCCAAATCGATAATCCAACCCTCTCCGATCGATTCCGTGATCAGTCTAGCGAGGGGTGGATTGGCCTTCAGCAGCCAGCGTCGCGGGGTGATGCCGTTGGTCTTGTTGTTAAACTTGGCCGGCCAGAATTCGGCAAAATCACGGAGGACTTTCTCCTTCAAGAGACGGGTGTGCAACTCGGCCACGCCGTTGACGGAGCACGACCCCACGACGGCCAGGTTTGCCATGCGGACGTATTTCTGCTCGTCTTCTTGGATGATGCTCATTCGTCGCAGCCGGTCGATGTCCAATGGATACCGGGTGGCTACGTCCCGCATGAAACGGGCGTTGATCTCGAGGATAACTTGCAGGTGACGCGGCAGCAGTCTGCCGAACATATCGACCGGCCACTTCTCCAGCGCTTCAGGCAGGATGGTGTGGTTGGTGTATCCGGTGGACGCGGTCGTGATTCGCCACGCCTCGTCCCAGCCCAGTCCCTCCCGATCCATGAGCAGCCGCATTAGCTCCGGGATTACCAACGAAGGATGGGTGTCATTCATCTGCATGAAAACTTTATTGGGGAACATGTCCCAAGTGTTGCCGTCAGACTTGAACCGACGCAAGATGTCTTGGAGTGAGCATGACACGAAAAAATACTCCTGCTTGAGGCGGAGTTCCTTCCCCTCAAACACGTTGTCGTTCGGGTAAAGGACCTTGGTCAGGTTCTCCGAGAAAACCTTGTTCTGCACCGCATCGACGTACGAGCCCCGGTTGAAATCGTCGAGGTTGAATTCTTCGGCAGCCTTGGCCGACCACAGCCGCAGGGTGTTCACCGTTCCGCCGCCATACCCGACGACCGGCAAATCATAAGGCATGCCGATCACGGTCCTAGTATCCACCCAATGCCATTCCATGCCTTTCGGGCCCGGACGCGCCTCGACCCGTCCCTCGTAATGCACTTCGAACGAGAACTCAGGGTGGGCGATCTCCCACGGATACCCCAGCTTGAGCCAATCGTCGGGTTGCTCGACCTGGTAGCCATTCACTATTTTCTGATTGAAAATCCCGAAATCGTAACGCAACCCATAGCCGATCGCCGGAAGATTCAGGGTGGACATCGAGTCCAAGAAGCAGGCGGCGAGGCGGCCCAAACCACCGTTGCCGAGTCCTGCATCCACTTCGTAGTCCCGCAGAACGTTCCAATCAAGCCCGGCCTGCACCATGGCGGCGCGGCAGGTGTCCTCCATTTTCAGGTTGACGACGTTGTTCCCCAACAAACGCCCAATCAGAAATTCGAGGGACAGGTAATAGACCCGTTTGACGTTCCGCTTGTGATGTGTCTGCTGGGTGACCATCCAGCGCTCGATCAACCGGTCTCTGACTGCCCGGGCCAACGCATAGTACCGGTCCCGGTCCGTCGCCGAGTACCGGTCCTTGGCAAGCGTGTAGCGGAGATGATGTTCGAAATCCCGCTGCAAGGCATCGACCGTCATGCTGACACCGGCCGACGGACTCTGTGCTGCGATTCTGTTGCTCATGGTGTTTCC
>JBEKYJ010000036.1:0-24165 GCA_049511095.1 Verrucomicrobiia bacterium | reverse complement strand
CGTGCTCGATCTGATGATTCACGACCTCGACGTGGTCCTGTCGCTCGTGAAATCCAAATTGAAGGCGGTGGACGCCGTCGGCATTCCCGTGCTCAGCGAAAGCGAGGACATCGCCAACGCCCGATTGAAATTCGCCAACGGCTGCGTCGCCAACATCACCGCCAGCCGCGTCTCGGCGGAACGGATGCGGAAGATTCGCATCTTTGGCCGCACCGAGCACGGCGCGGCCTACATCTCGCTCGATTACATGAAACAGGAAGGCGAACTCTACCGGGTCGCCGGCGAAGACGCGCAGGAGTCGGGTCTGCTGAAAAAACTCCTGATGGGCAAACACGCCAGCATCGTCAGCGAATTCGCGGGACGCAAAATCGTCCGCGAACCGCTCCCCATCGAGCGCGACGAGCCGCTCAAGCTCGAATTGCAGCATTTCATCGACTCGATCCGCCTCCGCCGCGACCCGCTCGTCACGGGCGAGGCCGGCAAACAAGCCCTCGAAATCGCCATGGAAATCACCGACCAAATCCGCAAATCGTGACGCGCTCCCTCATGTTCATCGCAGGTGAAGCGTCGGGCGACGCCCATGCGGCCGACCTTATCACGGCGCTACGGGCGCAGGCTCCCGATGTGATCGTCTTTGGCGCGGGTGGACCGAAGATGAAAGCGGCGGGGATGGAATTGCTTCTCGATCTCACCGAGCACGCCGTGGTGGGTCTCGTGGAAGTCCTGAAAAACTACCGCAAGTTCAGGAGAATCTTCTGGGACCTCGTGCGTGAGGCGGAGAAACGGAAACCGGACGCGGTCGTTCTGGTGGATTTCCCGGGGTTCAACCTGCGCTTTGCCGCGCAGATGAAACAGCGCGGGATCAAGGTCATCTACTATATCTCGCCGCAGTTGTGGGCGTGGCACGCCAGCCGCGCGAAACAAATCGAGCGCGACGTGGATTTGATGCTGGTGATCTTCCCGTTCGAGAAAGAGTGGTATGCCAAACACGCCCCGAAACTGCGCGTGGAATTTGTCGGACACCCATTCGCGGAAACGGTGAAGAATGAAGTTGGAGGGATCAAGCGGGAAAAGAAACTCGTCCTCTTGATGCCCGGCAGTCGCGAGCGCGAAGTGGCGAAGATCTGGCCAATCATGAGCCAGGTGGTGGACCGGATGCCGGCGGACGTGACGTTCATCGCGGCGGCGGTGAACAAGGAAATGGCGGAAATGATGATGTATCACCCGCGCGTGGAGGTGGAAGTCGGCAAGGCCCACGAGTTGATGCAGCGCGCCGCGCTGGCGATCACCGCCAGCGGCACGGCCACGATGGAATGCGCTTTCTACAAATGTCCGATGATCGTTGTGTACAAGGTCAACTGGCTGACCTACATCGTCGGCAGCATGGTCGTGACCGTCAACTGGCTCGCCATGCCCAATGTCATCGCCAACCGCGCCATCATCCCCGAATTCATTCAGGAAGACGCCAAGCCCGGCCGCATCGCCATCATCGCGCGCGCGTTGTTGGAAGACGACGGAACGGCGGAAATGATGCAGTACGAACTGTCCAAGGTCGTCGCCACCCTCGGCGGCGCCGGCGCCAGTGAGCGCGCCGCACGGCTGATTTTGGCCACGAATGGCCACGAATAGACTCGAATCATTCGTGCAAATTCGTGTGGATTTGTGACCCGGAATTGCCGTGTCACCCCGGGCATTGGCCGCTGACCATCAGGTGGCGGTCGGTGAGCGCAGCTACGCGCAGCCAACTTAACTCAGCCGCAGTTAACTGCTGGCCAACTTCCCTAGGAGTGAACGCGGCGAGCAACGAGTTGAAGAAATCGCGTTTCAACACGTTCGGTTCACCGACTGAGTATTTCTTCGCAAGTGCCTCGGCAGCATCTCGGGTGGCGGGCCGGCGCAAATCGACGACGAACACACGGGTGCCCGGCTTGGAACAACGTTGAATGGTCTGCCACAGCGCCTGCGGTTCTTGTAGATGATGCAATAAGCTACTGCTGAGAATGACGTCGTACGTCGCGACGGGCAACGCGGTGTCCGGCACGCGGCCTTCAATGAGTTTCACACGGGTCACGAGTTGACGACGTCGAAGCGCCTTGCGCGCTTCGGTCAGCATGGCCGCCGAACCGTCGACGGCGTGAAACCGGTAACCGGGATTGGCTCGGGCAAAGCGAATCGTGACGTCGCAGGGTCCGCAGCCGATGTCGAGGACCAGAGCACGGCGTGGTCGGTCGGGAAATAGCGTGTCGAACAACTTCGGGTAGAGGCTGTGTGCCGATTCAAAATCGGCGGCGGCATAGGCCCGGGCCTGCTCCTCGTCGAGCATCAGCTCCGGCTCGGGAATTCGTCTCATTTCAATCAGTGCTGTCGCGTCAAAAAGAAATTGGCGATGGCGCGCAGCGGTTCGGTCTTCTTCCCGAAAACGGAAAGCTGTTTGTGCGCGTCGGCGATGAGGTCGGCGGCGAACTCGCGGGACTTGTCGAGGCCGAGGACGATGGGGAAGGTGGACTTCTTGTTCTTCTCGTCGGCGCGGACGCTCTTGCCCATGATTTCCTTGGTGCTCGTGGCGTCAAGGATGTCGTCGATGACCTGAAACGCGAGGCCGAGATCCTGGCCGTAACGGGTCAGGCGTGTGAGTGCGGACGAACTGGCATTGCCCGCCATCGCGCCGAGCCGGACCGACGCGGTGATGAGGGCGGCGGTCTTGTTGAGGTGCGTCCGTTTCACTTCTTCGAGCGCCAGTTGCCGGTCTTCGCCCTCCAGGTCCTGCACCTGCCCGGCGATGAGGCGGAGACTGCCGGCGGCCAACGCGAGATCGCGCACCAACATCTGCATCGGATAACGCTTCAGCGGTTTGCTCTTTGCCACCATCGCAAAAGCTTCAGTCAACAGTGCGTCGCCCGCCAGTACGGCGATGCCTTCGCCGAAAACCTTGTGGTTCGTCGGTTTGCCGCGCCGCAAATCATCGTCGTCCATGCACGGCAAGTCGTCATGGATCAGCGAATACGTGTGGATGCACTCGACGGCGCAGGCCAGCGGCATCGCGGCAGCGAACTTGCCGCCGACCGCTTCGCACGCGGCGAGGCAGAGAACGGGACGGATGCGTTTGCCGCCCGCGAAGACGGAGTAGCGCATCGCCTTGTGGATCGTGGGCGGCGCGGCGGTTTCGGGCGGCAGGAGTTTGTCGAGCGCCGCGTCGACGCGCCCGCACTGGCGGTCGAGGTACTGGTTCAGGTTGAAGGCTGGAGCAGATTTCAATCAGGCTTCTCGGTTGGGATGGTATCGTACGGGGCGGAAGCGTTTTTTCAAGCGAAAGTTTGACGCCCGTCGCAAAACGCGTATCGTGGAATTCGAGGTTGACTTGGATCAACGAATTACTTGATAAGGATGCGCTTGGGTTTATGCCGACCTACGAATACGAATGCCAGAAATGCGGGCATCATTATGAGTTGTACCAGTCGATCAAGGATGCGCCGAAAAGAACCTGCCCGAGGTGTCGGGGACGCGTGAAGCGGTTGCTTGGCACGGGCGCAGGGCTTATATTCAAGGGGTCCGGTTTTTACACGACGGATTATCGAAAGCCGGCCTACAAGGAAGCGGCCAAAAAAGAAAGCGGGCCCTCGACGACCACCGCCTCCGCCCCCAAGTCGGACGCGGCGAAGTCGAGTGACACGAAAGCATCGCCCAAAAAGGATTAGCCTATGGTGATCTGTCAAAAATGCGGATACGATAACGAGTTGGGCCGTATCTTTTGCCACTCGTGCGGCACGAAGCTCGATCTATCGGAAATCAAATCACCCAGCCAGGGCGGCAAGTCGCTGAGGAAGAAGAAGGCCGGCGGCGGCGCCGGGAAAACCATCGTCCGGATTATCAACTTCGCGATTCTGGCGGTGGCGATCGCGTCCATCTACCTCGCCGTGCAGGTGCCCACTCTCCGCCCCATCACCACCACGAACGAAGATTCACTTTCCGTCGACAAAAAGCGGTCCGCGTTGGACGACCTTCTCCTGCAAAAAGCGCCGCGCACCATCTCGGTCAGCGAAGGCGAACTGAATGCGTTTGTCGAGATGCTTGGCTTTCAAAAGGCAGCGCCCAAGATCCTGGAAGTCGTGCCCACCCGGTTGCAGCTCGAACTCGGCGACGGTGTCGTGACCGCGATCTTCATCGGGAAGATCAATTTCGGAGGGTCGGTGGAAAAGCAGATCTATCTCAGCTATACGGGCGTGCCGGCCATCGAGGGCGGCCACTTTGTTTTCAAGCGCGTGGGCGGGGCGCTGGGCGGGTTGCCGATCAATCCATGGTTGTTGGAAAAGACGGGCCTGTTTGACCGCTGCTATGCGAAAGTCTTCACCAAGCTCGGCGACGAGAAGCAGGTGCTCGATTCGCTCGCGTCGATTTCCGTCACGCCGAAGGAAGCGGTGTTGACGTATCGGCCGCACTGAACCGGTTGGCGGCAGTCATGAACGCGCGTCGTGTAGGCCAATGGCTCGCCGCCAGCGTCGGGGTACTGCTGCAAGCCGCCGCCGCGCCGGACGCGCGCGCCGGCGCCACCAACGCCCTGGTGAGCACCGTCAGCGCCTCGCGGCAGTTCACCGCCTACGCCGACGACCGTCTCCTGCCGTCCGCCCTGTGCGTGTACGCCGAGCACGTCAAACGCGAGTGGCTGCGGTGCCTGAACATGGCCGACGATTGGCGCGACCCGATTCTGCTGGCGGTGCGCACTCGCGAGCAGTCGCAAACCAACGCCTCGCCGATCTCAATGGTCGTGTTCCAGACCGACAAACACCTCAAGTATCAAATTCATTGCCTGGTGCCGCCGCGGATCGACGAAGCGAAGTTGCTCGCCACGATTGTCGAGGCGCTGTGTTCCGAATGGGCCAACCGCCCGCAGGCCACCGCTCGTAACAAGGCGTACACGATGCCGCCTGTACCGGTCTGGCTGGTGCAGGGGATGGCCGCGTCGATTCAGGGACGCCAGGAAGCCCTGCTGTCCATCACCCAACGTTCCGTGGCGGCGGGCCGACCGCCGCACGCCGCGGACTTGCTGAACGCGAAAAGCCTCCCAGCCGATCCAATGGAGCGGCAGATGTTTCAGGCGAATGCATGGGTGCTCACGGAAAGCCTCCTTGGTTTGCCCGAGGGCGCGCGGAAACTCCGGGATTTCCTGTCGGAACTCGGCGCGGAGAAGGACGCGAACAACGCATTTTGGAGGGTGTATCAGGAGGATTTTCCGCAGCGGACAGCGCTGGAAAAATGGTGGAGCCTGGAGTTGATTCAACACACGACCGTGGCCCTGGCGCAAAACCTCACCGACGAAGATACGGCCAGGCAGTTGGACGCGATTCTGGTGACGAAGCTCAGCCCCGCCGAAGGACCCGGCGGAAAACCTCACGAAACCGATGTGGCCATCGGAAACCTCTGGCGGTATGCGGACGCCACCTGGCTGAACGACGTGCTGAGATTCAAGATCAACCGGTTGGAAACCTTGCGCAGCCAGGCGCACCCGCTCTACCAGCCGGTGGTGGATCAATACATCGAAGCCGTGACCTGGCTTTATCGCGGCAGCGTGAGCCATTTTCGTCGCGTGGTGAATGGCGCTGAAGCCGCGCGGGCCGCGGCGCAAGAGCGGTCACGCCGCATGGCCGCCTACATGGATCAAGCCGAACGCGTCAACGCGCCGGAAGAACTTACGAAAGCGTTCACGGGCTACTTTCAGACGCTCGATCGGTTTCAGAAACTCGACACCGAACGACGCAGCCCGATCAGCGACTACCTCGACAAGTTCGATCACTGAAGCGCGCGCAACAGCGCCTGGATCTTCTCCCGTTGCTCGCGCAACTGCTGTTGCCGGTCGCGCTCGCGCTGCACGGCGATGGGCGCGGCCCGGCTGACGAAACTCTCGTTCGCCAGCTTCGCCTCGGTCGCGGCGAGCTGTTTCTCGATGTCCGCCAGTTGCTTCGTCAACCGCTGGCGCTCGGCGGCTGGATCAACCGCCCCGACCATGAAAACCGTCGCGGCCGATACGACTGCGCACGGAGCCCCCTTCGGCGAGTCATTTGGATTCTGGATTAGAGCAATGCTCTTTGCCCCTAACAAACCCATAAAGTCAGCGGAACCCGTTGGAAAGTAGGCCGCGCCTGGCTTGAACTCTATGGCGAGATCAATTTCTTTCTTTGCGTCTATCGCGTAGTCACTTCTGAGTTTTCGGACCGCAGTGACTAGCTCGTAGAGCCTGCCCACCTCAGACGCCCGTTGGGATGTAGCGCCCAATGTGGCCATCTCGTTATCCGAACGCGGCTCAGGCCAGTCAGCAAACTGAATCGTGTCAGTTCCGTATCCCATACCATGCCAGAGTTCTTCCGTAATGAACGGTGCAAACGGATGAAGAAGTTTGAGAATTGTTTGAAACACCTCTTCGAGCAAGGGCTGACTCGGAAGGAATTTTGTAGCTTCAATGTACCAATCACAGAAGTCTCCCCAAACGAATTCAAACAGAATCTTTGCCGCTTCATTAAAGCGATACTCGTTTAGCGCCTTGTTTACTGATTTAATGGCTTCATTGAATTCGTATCGTATCTTGTCATTGTGAGGACTGATCTTGTGATCAGCCTTTGGAATTGATCGTTGCATCTGGATGAAGCGGGCGGCGTTCCAGAGCTTGTTCATGAAATTGCGGCCGACTTCGCAGCGTTTCTCATCAAACAGAATATCCTGGCCCTGCGGCGCGATGAGCATGAGGCCGAAGCGCAGGCCATCCGCGCCGTATCTCGTGATGAGATCCAGCGGGTCCGGCGAGTTGCCAAGCGACTTCGACATTTTGCGGCCTTGTGCATCGCGAATGATGCCCGTGAAGTACACGTTGCGGAACGGCTTCTCGTCTCTGCACTCGTACCCCGCCATGATCATGCGCGCGACCCAAAAGAAGATGATGTCGGGGCCGGTCACCAAATCAGTGGTCGGGTAAAACTTCTTCAGCGTTGGATTCAGTGTGTCCTTTGCCTTGTCGCCGGTCCAGCCCATCGTCGCAAACGGCCACAGCCACGAGCTGAACCACGTGTCGAGTACGTCGGGGTCTTGCTGCCAACCGTCGCCGTCTGGCGGTTCGACGCCGCAGCAAAGTTCGTCGCCGCGATACCACACCGGTATCCGGTGTCCCCACCAGAGTTGGCGGGAGATGCACCAGTCGCGGAGATTGCGCATCCAGTGCGCGTAGGTCTTGGTCCAGCGCTCGGGGTAGAAACTGATTTCGCCGTTCTCGACCGCCGCGGTGGAGCGGGGGACTTGCGGGTACTTGAGAAACCACTGTTCGCTCAGGTACGGTTCGATGGGCACGTTGCTGCGTTCGCTGTAACCAACATTGTGCGTGTAATCCTCGACTCTGAGCAACAAGCCCTCGCGCGTCAATGCTTCCACGACCGCCTCGCGTGCTTCCAGGCGGTCGAGATCTTCATAGTCGTCACCCGCTTCCGCAGTCATCTTGCCGTCAGGACCAATTACAACGGTGAGAGGCAGATTGTGGCGCAGCGCCATCTCGTAATCGGCGACGTCATGGGCGGGCGTGACCTTCACGCAACCCGTCCCGAATTTCGGATCGACCGCGTCATCGGCGATGACGGGAATCTGTTTGTTCTTCAACGGGAGCACCAGCTTTTTACCGATGAGCTTTTGGTAGCGCGTGTCGGTCGGATTCACTGCGACCGCTTCGTCGCCCAACATCGTTTCGGGTCGCGTCGTGGCAACGACGACGAAATCATTGCTGCCGACAATGGCGTACTTGATGTGCCAGAGATACCCCTGCGTCTCGGTCATGATGACTTCTTCGTCGGAGAGCGCGGTGCGGGCGGCGGGGTCCCAGTTGACCATTCGTTTGCCGCGATAAATGAGGCCCTTCTTGTAGAGATCGACGAAGACCTGCAGGACGCAGCGCGAATAGGCCTCGTCCATCGTGAACCGCTCGCGTGTCCAATCGCACGAGCAGCCAAGCTTCTGGAGCTGCTGAATGATGATGCCGCCGTGTTTCTCTTTCCACTCCCAGACCTTTTCGAGAAACCTCCCGCGACCAAGATCGTTGCGGTGCTTCATCACGCCTTGCTTCTTGAGCGTCTTTTCGACGACGGTCTGCGTCGCGATGCCGGCGTGGTCAGTGCCGGGCAACCAGAGCACCTCGTACCCCTGCATCCGTTTGCGGCGGGCTAGAATGTCCTGCAGCGTGTTGTTGAGCACATGGCCCATCGTCAACACCCCCGTCACGTTGGGCGGCGGAATGACGATGGAATAAGCGGGCTTCGTGGACGACGGATTGGCTGTGAAACAGCCTTTCGCCAGCCATTCGGCGTACCACTTCTCCTCAACCTGCTTCGGCTCGTAGGCCTTCGGAATCTCTGTGGGTGCTGTGCTCATGCGGCGGGAAACTATGCGAACACTTCGGCGGATTGGCAAGCTTGCAGTGGAGAGAAGACTGACCCGATCACGTCTGTGGACTTGCGGCAGTTCTTGTCGGGTGGCAACGACCGGCGAAGGCCAGAAGAAAGACCAATGGCAAACAGAGCACAGAAATGGCCGCTCCTGTCCTCGCACCGGGAGTCGCGTAGCTGAAACGTACGGTATGCGCCCCGGGATTGAGACCGACGGCCAGGGCAAAATCATCGGCGGGTAACACGGGGGTGGATAGGCCATCCACCGTGGCACTCCAGCCGGGGTCAAAGGACTCTATCACGCGAAGAAAACCGGCCTGGTTGGCCCTCACTCTCAGCACGATGACATCACTGGAAGGCCGCTCGTAGGCGACGAAGCAGTCGAGGCTGGTGGCCGGGGAAGGCGACACGGATCTTTTGGCGTCGAGTGGAAGCATGATAAACTGTTGCGGATCCAGTGCGGAATTTCGCAGCCGCTTGTGAATCGTCCTTTCGTCGAAGAAGCCGGCCCTCGTGAATGGAATGAAGGACGCGCGGGGCGCCGGGTCGGGGACGGCATAGATTTGCACGAGACCGTTACCGCCAATGACCGGCAGCTCCCTTCGCGGTTCCGTGGAGGCGACGATCTTCGTTCCCGTTGCCGCGAGTGCGCGCAGGCTGATCTGGGACCCGTCAAGTATCTGGACGTTCAAATCCGGCGGCGCGTCGCTCAAGTCCAGCAGCGCACGATACGGCCGGGCCAGTATGGTGGAATCGAAGAAACCCACGTCGTCGACATCCCGATTCAGCGGCGAGATGATTGCGTGATCCACGGCGATGCGTCCATCGCCGATTTGTTTGCGAAGCGCTTCGCTGGCGACGGTGGGGCGGAAGTCATCAACAGGAGAGACTGCCAAGAAACGCAGATCGTGACGGCCGAGATCGAAAACATGCAGGGCCAAGGCGAACAACGTCAGCTTCCAGATCCAGCCATGTTTTCCGGAATTGACGCGGGGATGAAGCAGAAGATCCGTCGCGGCGCCCACCGCCATGGCCAAAGCGAAAGTGGTCAGGTAAATCTGGCGGGACGGGCTGCGCAAGATCGTGCCGGGAATAGCATCCCAGATGCGTTGCCAAAACGGTAGCGCGGTGACTAGGGCCAGGCTTCCCACCACGATAAAAAAGCGCCACGGGCAGGTGCTCGACTTCGACGGCGACCATTGGCGAAACACGAGGAACAGAACGGCCAGCAGCGGCGCCCAACCAACGTAGCACACCGTGTCCCAGAAATAGGTACCGTTGGGATACCCCGTAAACGGTTTGGTAGTGTCGAAAGGGCTTGGAAATCCATCTTTCCACGGGAAGAAGAAGGCGGCCAACCGCTGGATGGGAAACGAAACATTGTTAACGGGGGGAGCCAGCGCAAGGAAACGGGTGCTGCGGCAAATGAGACGAAACATGGGCCAGAGTACGAAGCCGGATAAACCGATGCCGAGAATGATCGCCCCAAGAATCTCGAGTCCTCGTCGAGTGCGGAAGCAGTAGAGGAGGTAAAGCAGGGCCGTGCCGAGGGCGTACACCGGCAACTGTGGATGGCCGGCCAATACAATGCAGCCGCTCGCTAAACTCAGAGCCAGAAGCCATGGACGGAAACGCCGCTCTGTCGAATCCTGTCCAGCCTTCTCGATCAACCAGAGCAGCAGCGGAAGGGACGGATAGGCCTCCAGAAGCGGTAGGTGTCCAACCATGATGCGAACGGCAAAGAAGCCCGAGGCGGCAAACGTCCAGCCGCTCACGGCGGCAGCCAGCGGCGCCAAACCGACTCGACGACAGTACAGATAGGTGAAAAGTGCCGCCAGTCCGGCCGCCAGATTTACGCCCCAAGCGTAGGCGAATAACGGGTCCACGAGTAGCAGCAACAGGCGCGTCGGTAGAAACGGAAAGTTCTGCACATTGCACCAGAACGGCGAACCCAACAACTCCCGCGAATACCAAGCGGGCAGGTGAGGGTGCGCGCCAAGAAGAGCTTGGCGAGCGTAACGAATGCGGTGCATATGAAGCTGCATGTAATCGTAACCGAAGAGCATGCGTCCACCGCTCAGCAGTTGCACGGGACCGTACAGGACAAAAACACCCAGAAGCATCAGACAGACGGTGAGGAAACTGCGGCCACGCGGGGAGTGAAACCAACCTTTCTCGCCAAAATCTATTGATAAGGACAAAGTATCGGTCTCCCCACGTTGACTATGAGCTTAGTCATCGGCGGCGATGCCGACAACAGCAAAGTGCCGCACGGCGGGCATGCTTGCGCCGCCAAGAACTTGCGTGTACTCTCTCTCCGTCGTGACCAATGAGGAACGCAAACAGGTCGTCCGGGAATTGCTGGGGAAGGGCCAGACACTGTCGCAAATCCTGGATCACCTGCACAAGGAGAAGAACGACGCGATCACGTACATGGATCTGCGGCTGCTCTTGTCGGAAATGCCCGATGCCAAGTTGCCGGAAAACGAGATGCGGAAGACTGTGCCGCCTCCCGAGTCGCTCCCGAGTCTGGGCACGCCGAAGAATTCAGGGGCGGCGGCAGCCGGTAGTGATACGCAGATCGGCGGCGGGAAACTTTCGATCAGTGTGGACCAGACGCCCGCGCCGGGGACGATGTTGAGCGGGTACGCGCGCTTTGCCTCGGGAGCAAAAGCGCATTGGTTCCTCGACGAGATGGGACGGCTGGGACTCGAACCGGAGCTCGGCTCCGGCAAAGCCACGCCCAAAGACATGCAGGAGTTCTCCACCGAACTGCGCCGCATGTTGCAGCAAACGGGCGGAATGTAAGACGCGGTTCTTATCGCGTGCCGTCAAACTCCGAGCGGAGGATGCTGTAGAGTTCGTTGTCGACAAACTTCCCCCACTTCTTCACGTGCTGGCGGAGACGGCCCTCATACTTCATGCCGAGCTTCTGCATGACACGTCCCGAGGCGGGATTGTCGTGAAAGTGGTAGGCATGGACGCGGTTGAGCCCGCCTTCCGTGAAGGCGTAGCGCAAGGCCGCGCGCGCCGCTTCCGTGCAGTAGCCGTGGCCCCAATACGGCTTGCCGATCCAGTAGCCCAACTCGGCCCTTTCGTGGTCGAGCGTGAGGATGAGGCCGATGGCGCCGATAAGTTCGCCGCTGGCCTTGAGCGTGATGGCAAAAATAACTTCCTCGCCTTTTTCGAAACGCTCCTGATGGGAACCGATCCACTTTTCCGCCATGCCATCCTCGTAGGGGTGGGGGACGTTCAGCGTCATCGCGGCAATGTCGCGGTCGCCGGCGAGGAGCTTGACGCGGGGCGCGTCGTCCAGTTCAAACGGGCGGAGAATGAGGCGCTCGGTCTCAACCGACGGGCGCTTCTTTGTGGACGGAATCGCCAAGCCGCACCTCCCCTCCGTGGATCACGCGGGCGTAGAGACCGCGCAGTCGGAGCGCGCGACCTTCGGGCGAGTTGGTCAGGTCGACCATAGCCTTTCCATAACGCCGCTCGAATTTCTTGCACGCCGTGTGCGGCTGATCGGTAACTTCGATCACGGCCTGCCCGATACGCAGCCGCGTGCCGGCGGGAAGATTACTCTCGTGTAAATCGAGATCGACGATCAGATTGTCGCCGGCCAGATTCATGCGCCCGGCGTCACCCGCAATGGCTTCGAGAAACCGCGCATTCATCACCGAGACTTGCGACAACGGATTGGCATTCGCCTTCAGGTTCCAGCGGTCACCTTCCACGCCGTGGGTCACGCTGATGACCGCCTGCGCCGGCGTGTGCCGCTGTTCATCCGGCAACCGCAGCACGATGAGCTTCAACACACCGTTGTCTTTGGGGCTGGTCCGAACCAGATCAATAAGAGCAACTGAGTCCATGTGGCAAGAGATCCTTCGCTTCGCTCAGGATGACATCGCCCTTGACGCACAAGGACGATGTCACTTTCGATTCTCGTCCTGGAACAGTTTGTATTCGACGGAATCCACGAGCGCTTCCCAACTGGCCTCGATGATATTGTCGTGCACGCCGACGGTGCCCCACGTGTCCGTGCCGTCGGTGCTCTCGATGATAACGCGGGTCTTGGCGGCGGTGCCGCTGTGGCTGTCGAGGATGCGCACTTTATAGTCGATGAGTTGCACCTTGGCGATCGACGGATAGAAACCCGTGAGCGCGGCGCGCAACGCCTTGTCCAGCGCGTTGACGGGACCGTCGCCCTCGGCCACGGTGTGGACAACCTTGCCGTTGACTTCGAGTTTGACGCTGGTCTCGACGGTGTGCCGACCGTCGTCGCCGCGCCGGTCCATGACGACGCGGTAGGCGAGCAGCTTGAAGAACGGCTTGTGGCGCTTGAGCAGCTTTTGCACGAGGATGTGGAAGCTGGCGTCGGCGGCTTCGTATTCGTAGCCCGCGTGTTCGAGTTGCTTGAGCTGCTGCAGGATGTCGCGCACCTCGGGCGTGTCCTTGCTGAGGTCCATGCCGAGTTCGTGCGCCTTCATCAGGATGTTGCTGCGACCGCTCAGTTCGCTCACCAGCACGCGGCGATGATTGCCGACCGTTTCCGGTTCGATGTGCTCGTAGCTGCGCGCGACCTTCTCGATGGCGTTGACGTGGATGCCGCCCTTGTGCGCGAACGCGGTCGCGCCGACAAACGGCTGGCGGATATCATGGCGCACGTTTGCCAGATCGTCGACGAATACCGACAAATCGTGCAGACGACGAATGTTGTCCTTCGAGATGCACTCGTATCCCATCTTCAACACGAGACAGGGCATGACGCTGGTGAGATTGCAATTGCCGGTGCGCTCGCCATAGCCGTTGATGGTTCCCTGCACCTGCACCGCGCCCGCTTCGATGGCGGCCAGCGCGTTGGCGACGCCGACGCCTGAATCGTTGTGGGTGTGGATGCCGACGGCGCATTTCATCTGCCTGACCACGTCGGCCGTGATGCGGGCGACTTCGCCCGGCATCGAACCGCCGTTGGTGTCGCAGAGAACGATGATGTCGACGCCCGAATCCTGCGCGGCCTTGAGCGTGGCCATCGCGTAACGCGGGTCGTCCTTGTACCCGTCAAAAAAGTGCTCGGCATCGTAAATGACCTCCTTCCCGTGCTCCTTGAAGAAGCGCACGGAGTCACCGATCATCGCGATGTTTTCCTCGGGCGTGGTGCGGATCACCTCGCGCACGTGCAACGACCAGGTCTTGCCCACCATCGTCACGACGGGCGTGTTGGCCTTGACGAGCATATCGATCTGCGGATCGTCCTTGCACTTGGTATTCGCGCGGCGCGTGCTGCCGAAGGCGGCGACCTTCGCATGCTTGAAGTTCCGCTTGGCTGCCTCGGTGAAGAAATCCATGTCCTTCGGGTTCGAGCCGGGCCAGCCGCCCTCGATGTAATCAATGCCAAACGCGTCGAGCCGCTCGGCGATGCGAATCTTGTCGGCGCTCGAAAACGAGATGCCTTCGCCCTGTGCGCCATCGCGCAACGTCGTGTCGTAGATTTGAACTTTTCTGCTCATTGACAAGGAAATAGACTAAAACCAACCACCCCGCCCGTCAATCCCTCCGTTTCGCTGTCACTGACTTCCAGTCGCGCTCCCACTGTATCCGCCTCGTGCCGTAACCGGCTCGTCCGCCGTGGTATCCGCGGAAATCGGTCGAGACTGGAACAAACCGCTGAATCGAGACTCTTACCTTACGTGCGGCTGGAGCATACGGGTACCCTCGCCAGAAGGTCGGATGGGAACGACGAGTGGATGCTCGGCGGCTCACCCGGTGATTCATGAGAATCGAGATTGGCCTTGTTGTGAAGCGGTTGGTGGTGATCATGGCGTTGGCAGGCATCTTGATCTCGCCTGCGTTGGCAACCTTCCACGAGATGCAAATCGAGCAGGTTATCGGCGGGGTTGATGGCGATACCACCGCGCAGGCAATCCAGTTGCGGATGCGCGTCGCCGGCCAGAACCTCGTAAGCGCGGCCAAACTGGTCGCGTTTGATGCCACGGGTTCCAATGCGATCACCATCCTTGATCTGGCCACCGACGTTACGAATGCCAGCGCCGGTTCCCGCATCCTGATCGTCAGCTCGAACTTCATCAATTCCACGATGCCCACCGCGCTCCCTGACTTTGTCCTGACCACGCCGATTCCGAGCAACTATCTCGCAGCGGGAAGGCTGTCATGGGAAGATGACGCCGGCGCCATCTTTTGGTCGCTCAGTTGGGGCGGCACCAACTACACCGGCTCCAATATCGCTAACAGCACCATCAACGACGCTGACACCAACTTTGGCCCGCCATTTGACGGCGTGTTGCCGTCCATGAGCACCAGCGCGCTGCTGTTCACCAACAGCGCCAGTGCCAAGAGCCGCAGTAATGTGGTGGACTACGTTGTGACCACCGGCGCGGCCACCTTCACGAACAACGCCGGTGCGGGCTTCACCGTTGTCTCCCAGCCGCCGCGCATTACAGCAATCTCGCGGGAGCTTGGCGATATCCGCATCGCGTGGATGACGATTGCCGGTCGGACCAACGTGGTGCAATTCACGGCGGGCGACGCAGGCGGCAGTTTCACCAACAACTTCGCCGACCTGACCGGGCCGATCATCGTGTCGGGCAGCGGCCAAATTGGCACCAACTACCTCGACACCGGCGGCGCGACCAACTTCCCCTCCCGTTTTTATCGCATCCGCTTCGTGCAGTAACCTGCGTAACCCGCTTGCTTGCAAGCGGAAGGAGCAGGGGAGGTTGTTGGTACAGGAGCGGAAGGGAATGCTTGAAATCTCTCACCCGAATATGATAGTCTAAGCACATCAGCGAGATGCCCCCAAGGCGAGATACTCATAGGCACCGCAGGCAGTCGTGCAACCCCGGATCAAGGTTGCCACTCGTGTGGATCGCCGGGCTTTTGCTCGCATCGGCGGAGTTGACGCTGGCCGATCCGGTATTGCCGTCCATTCCCGCAACCATTTTCAACGTCAACAGTTTTGGCGCTGTCGGCGACGGCACGACTGACAACACCACCGCGATTCAAGACGCTATCGACGCGGCCAGCGGAGCCGCCGGCGGCATCGTCGAGATACCGGCCGGCACGTACCTGAGCGGCCCGCTCACGCTGGCCAGTAAGATCAATTTGCAGATTGATGCCGGCGCGACCCTGAAGGCGCTGCCCGTTAACACCTTCACGAATTATCCGGCACAAAGCCAACCTTACCCCAATCTTATCTACGCCAGCGACATGACCGATCTGGAGATCAGTGGTTCCGGCACGATCGACGGGCAGGGCCAGGCTTGGTGGTCAGCACCGACTTCTGGCAATTTGTACAAGAACAGGTCGTACCTGATCTATTTCAACGGCGGCTGCCAGCGGGTATGGATTCATGGCGTTACGGTGCAAAACCCGCCGAAAATGCATTTCGTGTTTAAGGGTGTGGATAACGACATCACGTTTGAAAACATCACGATCAACACGCCGGCTTCGCCCAACACCGATGGGATCGATCTGGTCGGAACACACTGTCTGGTGCGGAACTGCACGATCAACGCCGGGGATGACAACATCGCCCTAGGAAGCAGCAGCCCCTCCGCGGTTTCGACCGACATCCTGATTACGAACTGCACGTTCGGCATCGGTCACGGCGTGTCGATTGGCAGCAATACGGCCGGCGGGGTGTCGAACCTGACGGTGACCGCCTGCACGTTCGACGGCACGGAATACGGCATCCGCATGAAGTCCAGTAATGCCACCAGCGGCGGCAGTGGTCAGGGCGGCGTGGCGCAGAACCTCTTCTATTCCAACATCACGATGACCAACATCATCCATGGCGCGATCGTGATTTACAGCTACTATGGCAGCGGCGGCATCTACGGTACGCCCACGACCGTCACTCCGTTCGGGGCCTCGACCCAGTCAGTTGGTTCCGTTCTCTTCCCGATCTGGCGCAACATCACGATCAGCAATGTGACCGCGTCGGTGGGCAGCAGCGGCGTTCCCGGCATTCTTTGGGGACGAAGCGAGATGCTCATCTCCAACGTCACCCTTTCTCAAGTCAGGATCACCGGGACCAGGCCCTTCGACATTTATAACGCCCAGGGCATCCAGATCATCGATTCGCAAATCACCGTGCCCGGGACCACCAACACGTTTAATCTTTACAACGCCGATGTCACCGTCACGAACAGCGTGGCTGGCGGCAATCCGATAATGTTGGGTGGGTTGGCCACCTCTCAAACCACAAATACCCTTGCTCTCTTCAACATGCTGGCCGAAATCACTGATACCAATATGCTCGGGGCGGCCCCCATCACGCTCGGAGGAAGCACGATCTTCTTTACTCAACCGTCGGTGAGTTTTTCCAACGATCTCAACATCCTCGACTTCGATGGGCTCGTTTTCTTCGACAGCACTAACTCATTTAGTGGGGCGCTGACCAACTCCGGCGAACTGGAGATCGAGTTGCCTGGAAGCATGCTGACGCTGCTGGGCGATTCGTCGGCCTTCAATGGGGTCATCTTGGTAGACGCGGGCACGTTGCGAGTCGACAACACCGCCGGCAGCGGGACGGGTACCGCGCCAATCACCGTCACGCCCACTGGAACACTGGGCGGCACCGGCGTCATCGGCGGGCCAGTGACCGTGGACGGGACATTGGCGCCGGGCAATAGTCCCGGCACATTGACAATCAGCAATAACTTGGTGGTCAACAGCGACGGGACGTTGCAATACGAACTGGGCACCAGCAGCGATTTGACGATGGTGAGCGGCAACCTGACTTTGGGCGGGACCCTGAACATTGCGGATGCGGGCGGGTTTACGACAAACACATACACGTTGTTCACCTACGGGGGAACGTTGACCACCAATGGGAGTCCCGGGATCCTGACGATCGGAACGACCCCGGATCCAACTCTGGCATACGTGGTGGACACCAATACCGTCGGCTTGGTGAAGCTGGTGGTCTTTATTCCGCCGCCTGTGGCCGGCTTCAACGCCACTCCGACCGCCGGGATCGCGCCGGTGGCGGTAACGTTTAGCGACACCTCGACCGGACGGATTACCAACCGGCATTGGGACTTCGGAGATGGGGCGACCCTTGACACCTTGGCGACGAATGTCGTGCACGACTACAACGGGGCAGGAACTTGGACAGTACAGTTGATCGTCAGTGGGCCGGGTGGCGCGGGCACCAACACGCAGGTTAACGACATCTTCGTGGCCCCACCCTGCAACTTCACGTTGTCCGCGACCAACGCCAGCTTCGGTGTCACGGGAGGGGGCGGCGCCTCCGTCACCGTGACCACGTACACGAATGCCTGCACATGGACGGCGAGCAGCACTGCCAGTTGGATCCAAATCGCTGGCGGCGGCGTCAGTACCGGGGGCACGGCCATCGTCACCTACAGCGTTCTTCCGAATATCAGCAGCAGCATCCCGCGCACGGGGACGATGACGATTGCCGGTCAGACGTTTACGGTTACCGAGGCGGGCGACCCCATCGCCCCGACGGTGGCGTTGACAGCGCCGACGTCGGGCAACACCAGCAATACCATTACCCTCAGCGCCGCGGCCGCGGACAATGTTGCGGTGGTGAAGGTGGAATTTTACCGCGACAACGGCGTCCTGCTGGGGAGCGTTGGCACAGCGCCATACAGCATGAACTTCGACACAACCACGGTGGCCGACGGGCCGCACTGCTTCTACGCCAAGGCCTATGACGCGGCCAACAACGTGGGCAGTTCCTCCACGAACTGCGTGATCGTGGACAATAATGCGCCCACGGTGCCGACCGGGCTCACGGCCACGGGAGTGGCGACGAACCAGATCAATCTGAGTTGGAATGCCTCGAGTGACAGTGGCACGGGCGTGGCAGGCTACAAGGTGTTCCGCGACGAGACACAGATTGCGACGACGGCCGGTACCAACTATTCCGACGCGGGACTCGCGACCGGGACGGAGCATTGTTACAAGGTCGTCGCCTACGATAACATCGCGCGCGCCTCGGGTCAGAGCGCAGAGGTCTGCGCGCAGAGTCTTGATACGGTGAATATGTTGCTGGGCAGTTACAATGGCTTGGTCGAGCAAACCAATGCGCCGTCGCATGCGAGTTCCGGAACGATCAAGTTTGCCGTCGGCAAGGCGGGATCATTTGCGGCCAGCGTGGCGCTGGGCGGTGCGAAAGGAGTGGCGTTCAGGGGGCAGTTTGATGCGGCCGGCAACTGGACGAATACAGTACCGCGTCGGGGTCAGGCTTCGTTGCAGGTGATTTTGCATTTGGATTTGAGCGGCACCGATCAGATCACGGGAACAGTCTCGGACGGCACGTTCACATCAGAATTGTTGGCGGACCGGGCGGCCTACAGCCACAAGAATCCATGTCCGTTCGCCGGGACATTCACGGCCGTGTTGCAGCCGCCAGAGGGCGACAATCCGAATATTCCACAAGGGTTCGGATATGGAACTCTTGCCGTGACCACGGCAGGCCAAGGGCGCATGACCGGCGTCTTGAGCGATGGAACGAAGACCAGCGTCAAGGTTCCTTTGTCCAAGCAGGGCACATGGCCGCTGTACCAGGCGCTCTATAAGAATGGAGGCGCGTCCATCGGGTGGGTGACAATCAGTACGAGTAACACGGTGGATGCGACCGTGGATTGGTTCAGGCCGTCGATGCCGACCTCGGTGTATTTCCCTGCCGGGTTCACGACCAACGTGACCTTGCACGGCCAGGAATATGTCAAGCCGGTCGATATCACGCCGAGTTCCGCGGGCATCAACGGACTGGTTACTCTCGGCGGTGGCAATCTGGAAAGCAGTATCGTGAAGACGGTGTTTGTTTACGCGACCGGCAAAGTGACCGTGTTGTCCCCGAACAGTGAGAACGTGCAGATGAACTTCCAACCGACCACGGGCCAATTCAGCGGCAGCTTCACACACCCGGCATTGAACACGACCATCGGCTTCACCGGATTGGCCCTGCAGTTCCGCGGCGATGCGGCCGGTTATTTTCTGGGTGCAAGCGAGAGTGGGTTCGTGACGTTCGAACCGACGCCGACGCCATGACCCGTAGCTCCCGCGTGCGCCTCCTACTCTAGGCGGCAAGCCCGAAGGCATCGTGGATGGCGCGGGCAGCTTTGTGCGCTGATACCGAGTGCAGGGGGAACCCATTTTCGTCGGTGTTTTGGCTCGACAAGGCACGCCCTCGGCGGGACTATTGACCATTCGAATCGAAGCCGATGCAAGATCGGCGGCGGTTGTTTCGGGTCTGTCGCAGGGGCAGGAGCATGAAGTCGAAACGACTGTCGTTTTTGCGGATGGGCAATTCCAGCCCGGTGGCCGCCATACACCGCACCCACCTGACAACCAATGTGACGGTCTGCAATTTGACCGTCACCCCGCCAAAAGTGAGAGGAACGTTTCTGGTCTGCCCCAGGACCGGAAGGATTGTCGGATTCAGGTCGAAATCGCCTGTGTTACAGTGGTTGTTTCGCGTTCTCGGGTTCATCGCGTTGCTGTGGTACCTGATCCGTGTTGTTCCGAAACCGAGCCGGGCGATGTATCCGTGCCAGCGGATTGCCGCCCCGTTGGCGTCGGGATTCATCGGTTATGTGCTGGCCTTTCCTGTGGCAGTCTTGGCCTTTCGGAAAGCACGGCAGAATTTGCGGCGGGCGCGCTACTGGCTGGCGGCCTTCGGGTTTGTCGTGGCGGTGATTGGGGCCGTGATGAGCTTGAAGTTGTCTTCGGATGAGGCGCACGCTTGGATCGCTGCGGCTGACCCGAACCAGCCGATTGGCCAGGCGTACGGCATCTATCCGGGACGCGTGGTCTGGGTGCATGCGCCAGAGGCAACGAGCTGGGCTGGGCCGACGGCGGGGGAGGTCTTTTATCCCGGCTCCAGCATTTATTGGTTCGCCACCAACAACACCGACCAAGCGACCGTCGCGCTCATGATGAAACAAGGGCTGCGAGAGTTGACGGGGCAGCAGACGGTCTCCGGCGCCTGGAGCGCCGTGTTCACGCACTTCAATATCGCGCATCACGGCCAGACGAACAGCTACCTACCCGGCGAGAAGATCATGATCAAGGTGAATCTTACTACGGCATTCCGCGGTTCATGTTACACGACGCCCACTCCGGGCCGCAGGGTGTATGATTGGATGGACGGCAACTCTTACATTTGGAACGGCATCGGCAACTCTCCGCAGATGCTCCACGAACTACTGAGTCAATTGGTGTATGAAGTGGGCGTGCCGCAGACCAACATCACGGTCGGCGATCCCAGCGCTCTGTTCGCCAACTACCTGTACGAGCCGCTCACCAACGATTTCCCCAACGTGCGCTATCTGGACTTCGTCGGGTTGAGCAACCGCACCGCTGTCGCTTTTTCGAGTGTGCCGTTTAACTGGAGCGGTCCACCCAGCAGTGCTACCAATCAAGACTGGGTGCCTTCCTCCTACGCCGGTGCCAACTACTTGATTAACTGCGCCGTGTTGAAGAGTAGCACCGCAGGCGTCACGCTGTGCGGCAAGAACCATTACGGGTCCTTGGGCCGCACGCCCATTGACACCGGCTATTACGATTTGCACCAAAGCCTGCCTTACATTGTGACGGGCGTGGGTAAGTATCGCGCGATCGTCGATCTGATGGGTCACCCGGATGTCGGCGGGAAGACCCTGATCTGCTTCCTGGATGCGCTTTATGCCGGCCGGCTCTGGAACGGCAGTCCACAGAAGTGGTCGCTGCCGCCGTTTGGCGACGGGGCCGGCGGGAGCTGCAGCAATTGGCCATCGAGCATCTTCATGTCCGAAGACCGAGTGGCGATTGACTCGGTCGGTTACGATTTTCTGGCGGCGGAATGGCCGGATGACGTGCTGGCTACCAACCTGCAGGGAGGCGCCGAAGACTATCTGCACGAGGCGGCACTGGCGGACAATCCGCCTTCCGGCACGATCTACCGACCCGGCGGCCTGCGCCTGTCGAGCTTGGGTGTCCACGAACACTGGAACAACGCGTCCGACAAGCAATACTCGCGCAACCTCGGGACAGGTAACGGTATTGAACTCGTGTATTCGTATATCGCTCCGACAAACTTCCTCATGGACGGGGCGGTGGACAGCGTCGGATACCGAATCGCTACCAATGGCGTCATGAGCCTTTTTACCGCAGTGCATGGTACTACGCTTTACGTCGCAGCGCGCTCCGCCGGCACCGACGGCCCCAATGACCACTTCATCTTCGTCACCGAAACCGTCAGCCCGCTCGGTCCCGCACCTTGGTCCAAGTCTGGCCAAGTAGCGTTCGACATCCTCAACAAACCGTATCTCGGTCGGAAAGGCGCCACGAACGTGATCAGTTGGTCTAACGGCGGAACGTCCGCCACCTGCGCTGCCGCCGCATCCACAAATGGCTTCATGGAAGGCACAATCGACTTGGTCCAGGTTTTCGGCACCGTGCCACAGACCTTGTACATTGCGTTCGCGCCGTACGCGGTCGGCACGGGCGGCGCACTCGTCTCTACGTCTCAAGTCCCAGCGGGCAACGGCAACGGGACCATCGAGAGCAACGAATTCATCGCCGTGCCGACGACCGCCATCCGCGACGAAGACCTTGACGGCACACTGGACAGCCTCGACCCGACTCGCGGGTTCACGGTGCGAGGCGCTGCTGCGACGGCAGGCGGCTTCGCGCTGAGTTGGCCGTGCATCCCGGCGCACACCAACCGCGTGTACTACACGGACGATCTCACGCAGGGGTTCCAGCCACTCTCGGGGGATCTCGTGGCCGCGCAGCGCCAGTTCAATATGGGGTACACGAACAACACGACGAGCACTCACCGGTTTTACCGCGTGTGGCTTGTCCCGTAGGGGCTCACGCTGTAGAAAGGCAGGACCAGCCGAACATGGATCGCCGGCGAAGCGTTCAGTTTCCTCGCGCCGTCAGACTGGCAGGTGCAGGGCGGTCTGTTCTGGCGGTTGCGGCCGGCACGCGCATCCTGCTCTAGGCACCCAGCCCGAAGGCATCGTGGATGGCGCGGGCGGCTTTGTCGGCATCCTTGAGGGCGATGATGACCGAAATCTTGATCTCGCTGGTGGAGATCATGTCGATGTTGACGCTGCTGGCCGCGAGCGTTTCGAACATCTTCGCCGCGACGCCGGGATGCGAGCGCATGCCGATGCCGACGACGGAGAGTTTGGCGATATCAACCATCGAGGTAACGTCGCGGGCGGCGATTTCCTTGACGACGGGTTGCAGGACTTTTGTCGCCTTGCCGGCTTCGGTGGAGGCGACGGTGAAGGAAATGTCGGTGAAGCCTTTTTCGCTGACGTTTTGGACGATGACATCGATGTTGATGTTGGCGTCCGCAATCGTCTTGAACACCTTCGCGGCGATGCCGGGTTTGTCGGGCACGCCGGCGATGGTGACCTTGGCCTGGTTCTTGTCAACCGCGACGCCGCGGATGACCACATCTTCCATTTTTGTGGTTTCTTCTTTCACAATGGTTCCTGGGTTGTCGTTGAAACTGCTGCGCACTTCAAACACGACGGCAAACTTTTTGGCAAACTCGACGGAGCGCGCCTGCATCACCTTGGAGCCGAGCGCCGCCAACTCCAGCATCTCGTCGTAGCTGATTTCGGCGAGTTTGCGCGCGTTGGGCACGAGGCGCGGGTCGGACGTGTACACGCCGTCCACGTCCGTGAAAACCTGGCACAGATCGGCCTTGACGGCGGCGGCGATGGCAATCGCTGTCAAATCGCTGCCGCCACGCCCCAAGGTGGTGATCTGGCCGTCCGGCGTCGTGCCCTGGAAACCGGCAATGGTCACGATGTTGCCGTCGTCCAAAAACTCATGCACGCGTTTGGGCGTGATGTTGGCGATCTTCGCCTTGGTGTGAAGACCGTCCGTGACGATGCCGGCCTGCGCGCCGGTCAGCGACACGGCTTTCGCGCCGAGTCCGTGCAACGCCATCGCCAGCAGCGCAATCGTGGTTTGCTCACCCGTCGCCAACAACACGTCCATTTCGCGTTCGTTCGGCTCGGGATGCACCTCTTTCGCCAGCTTGATCAGCGAGTCGGTTACGCCGCTCATCGCGGACACGACGGCGACGACCTTGTTACCGGCCTGTTGCGTGGCCAACACGCGCCGCGCGACGTTCTTGATCCGCTCGGGGTTGCCGACCGATGTCCCGCCATACTTTTGTACAATCAAAGCCATGGGAGGTTTCCGCCTAGATTCCGATCACTTTCGAAACGTCGTTGGCGTTCGGCTCGCAACTGATGGGTGAGGAGGCGTTCGCCATCGCCGTGTCGGGGTCCTTCAACCCGTGCCCCGTCAACGTCACCGTGACAATCGAGCCGTGCGGGAAAAATCCCTTCGCCTGGTACTTACGGAGCCCCGCAATGCCCGCTGCCGAGGCAGGCTCGACAAACACGCCTTCCTTGGCCGCCAGCAGTTTATACGCGTCAATGATTTCCGCATCGCTCACCATGTCAATCAAGCCGCCCGATTCATCGCGGGCGGTTTCCGCCTGTTTCCAACTCGCCGGATTGCCGATGCGTATGGCGGTGGCGATGGTTTCCGGTTGTTTAATCTGATGCCCGCGGACAATGGGCGCGGCGCCCTCGGCCTGAAAACCGATCATCTTGGGCGTGGAGGCAACGGTCTTGCTGCGGTGATACTCTTGATAGCCTTTCCAGTAGGCCGTAATGTTGCCCGCGTTCCCGACAGGCAGCAGATGAAAGTCCGGCGCCCGGCCCAGCGCGTCGCAGATTTCGAA